>JANYBT010000031.1 GCA_025360645.1 Acidobacteriaceae bacterium
GACCTCGATGTCCTGCCTACTCACGGCCTCGCCAACGTCATGCAACGCCAAAACAACACCCCCAGAAAATGCCTCGCCTTCAAAACTCCCAACGAGGTATTCTTGGATCACTCTGTTGCACTTCAAACGTGAATTCATCCCTTCGCTTGGTCTGGGATGACAATTCGCGCGAAGGGGTTCAGGGAATCCGAACAGTGGTATCCTTCTGGTGACTATGCCATCCAGCGAAAAGCATTCTCCCTATACTCGCTCGTTTTTCAGACTTTCAGACCGGGCGGGCCGCACAACCAGTCTGTGCCTGATTTGCCTGATGTTGGCGGGGCTTGCGGCGTCAGCTTCGTCACAAACCGTGGGAAAAGACAAACCGGCGAACCAGCAGGGGCCACATGTGATCAAGAGTGAGGGCTTCGGAAAAACCCAGGACGGTCAGGCAGTGGACCTCTATACCCTGACCAACAAGCACGGCATGGAGGTGCGCGCCATGACCTACGGAGCCATCATCGTGTCTCTGCAGGTCCCCGACAAAAATGGCAAGGCGGACGACGTGGTGCTGGGCTTCGACAATTTCGAGGGCTACTTGAATAACGGGCCGTACATGGGAGCCGTTGTCGGACGCTACGGCAACCGCATCGCTAACGGCAAGTTCAAGCTCAACGGGGCGGACTACACACTGTTTAAGAACAATGGTCCGAATACCCTGCACGGCGGCATCAAGGGCTTCGACAAGAGAGTGTGGCAGGGCGAGCCCTTTGAGAACAAGCACGGGGCAGGGGTGAAGTTCACTTACATGAGCAAGGACGGGGAGGAAGGCTATCCCGGGAACTTGAAGGCCGAAGTCACTTACACGCTCCCCATCGACAAGAACGAGCTGGAGATTGAGTACCAGGCCACTACCGACAAGCCCACGGTGTTGAACTTGACAAACCATTCCTACTTCAACCTGGCGGGAGAAGGACGTGGAGATGTGCTGGCCCAGGAGATCATGGTGCGGGCCGATAAGTTTACGCCGGTGGACGCGAACCTGATTCCTACAGGCGAGCTGCGCTCGGTCAAAGGGACGCCCATGGACTTGACCAAGCCCACGCCCATCGGCCTGCACGTCGATGACAAGTACGAGCAGTTGACCCTGGGACGCGGCTGGGACCACAACTTTGTGGTGAACGGTAAGCCTGGCGAGTTACGGCTGGCGGCGCGGGCGCACGACCCGAAAAGCGGGCGCGTGTTGGAGGTGCTGACCACCCAGCCCGGCGTGCAGTTTTATTCGGGAAACTTTTTGGACGGGACGGTCACAGGAAAACACGGCCATGTGTATCAGCAACACTATGGCTTCTGCCTGGAGACGCAGCATTTTCCGGATTCGCCCAACCACCCCGAATTCCCCACGACGACGCTGAAGCCGGGGGAGACGTTTCACTCCGAGACGGTATTCCGGTTCTCCGCGGAATAGGGCGAGGCGACTCGGGTCCTCTTGGGTGGACGACCGCTCATTTCGCCCAGGACTACTATTCCGGGGATCGCGCTCCGCTGCGAAAAACAGATTCGAAAAACAGATTAAGGAACCTTCGTCATTCGCGACGAGGGGTCGCTGAATTTTTTTTATTCCCCCTCCCATCCAACTTTCTCGTCCGCTCGTACTGATTGCAGAGCGGCCCCCAGGGGCGGCCAACGGAGGAAGTCATGAAGTTCGCATTTTCCAAGTCCTTGATGGGCTTGGCGCTGGCGTTGATCGCGGTGAGCGCATCAGCCCAAAAGAGCTCAACATTGAAGCCGAACCAAACCTATGGCTTTGGCGAAGGTCAATCCCTCGTCTTTACCTACACTCAGAATTTCGATTGCATCGACCAGCCCAACGACGATCTTAATTTCAACGGCATCAAGGCTGCGGTGGATCCGGCAGAGATGCAGACTCCGATTTGCCAGGCCGGCATTGAACCGCAAATCAACCCTCCGGGCGTAGTCGGGAATCCGAATAACACGACCGAACCCCTGTTCGTGCTGGTTCCGATGTTCTCGGTGGACAACGATCGGAATCCGAATGACGCCATCTCCTGCACCGGAGTCGTGACCGGCACGCTGTGCGGTCCCACCCTCGGCAGCACGTTGATCAGCCTGTTTGGAGCGGTCCCGGAAGCTTTCAAGACCACGCCCCTGGTGTATGCGCAATGCCCTGATCCCAAGAGCGCGCCCGGAACCTGCACCATGCACGCCTCTCGGATAGATTTGGGTCCGGTGCTGGTCTCGTTAGGCTACCTGCCGCCTCCGGTTGCCAATGTCTTCGTTCCCACGCCCAACCACAGCCACGTAGTGATCAACGCCGATCTGAATACGAGTCCGATCTGGTGGCAAGTGGTGCCAGTATTAGTGCTTGACCAGACCGACTGGCCGGGCCAGGATGGCAGCACCGGGATTAATTCGGTTAAGGCACTGAATGCGGCCATCAGCGCCGGTCGCGCAGTCAAGGCGCCATCGAACTTTTTCCTGTTCTTCAGCTCGGTGACGGCAACCTCGCACGCTGCTCATCTGCACCAGCAGTAAGCAGAGGGAGCCAGCTCACATTCTTGTCAGTCTATCCCCATGTTGTATGAGTGCTTCGCGGGCCCGGCCAACTCTTGGTCGGACCCGCTTTTTTAGATCGGAGCCAAGCTGGCACGCGGCTTCATTGCGAAATGTCCTCCAACGCGCGGCCGCGGGTGCGCTCAACGAGATTCGCAACCACGTTCTCGCGCGGCTTCACCATTTCCCTCAACCTCCAAAATGAATGCCAGCTTTCTCGGGCCCCAGCGCAGTGACCATCGCGGCCAGCGAGGACACTACCAAGGCCGTGATCGCCATGGCATTCGCATAACTGATCCTCTGGGCCAGCAGCGCCTCTACATAACCCACCGAACCAGCCAGCAGCACGCCGCATTGATAAGCAAATCCGGGCAGGAAGCCACGCACCGAGTCGGGCGACAGCTCCGAAAGGTGCGCCGGGATAATGCCCCAGGCGCCTTGCACCATGAACTGGACAAGGAATGCGCCGGTCACCAGAAGCGGGATGGAGGGGGCATAGGCCCACAGTGGAATCATCAGAATCGCGCTGAGCAAGGCCACGATCATGGCGCGGCGACGCCCGAAGCGGTCGGAAAAAAACCGAACACCAGGCCCCCCAGGATGGCGCCCACCATCGAGATGGCCGTGATCCCAGCCCGCTGGGTGGAACCCATGCCCCAGTGCCGCTGTAGAAATGTTGGATATATGTCCTGGGTACCGTGAGAAGTGAAGTTCATCATCGTCATCAACACGGTCAAGTACAGAAACAGCTAACGGTGATAATCACGGATTTCTGCGCGATATCGATGGGAGCTTCGCACCGATAGAGCCCTCAGGTGCAGTGAGTAGCACAGCGGATGCCATCAATTTCAAGGGGGAGATCGCTGGGTCGTACAAGGACGCAAGCGCAGCGACTCACAGCTTTCTCCGCACCACCAACGCGGTGTTTACTATTTTCGATCCGCCCGGGGCCATTCATTCCCGAGCCCGATCGATTAACCCCAAAGGTTTGATTGCCGGATTTTACTACGGCGCCGACTTTATCTATCATGGCTACCTTCGCGCCGCTGACGGGACCATCACTACCTTCGATCTACCCGGCTCCGTTTTAACCGAACCCTTTGCAATCAATGCAGGAGACGAGATCACCGGCTATTATCAGGATGGTGGCGGCACTTTGCACGGTTTCTTGCGCTCTGCGACTAGCGTTTTGACCTCTCCGACAATGGAAGCTATGTCGTCGAAGACTTTCCTGGTGCCAGCAACTCTTTCGCCTTCGAGACAAATCCGAAACATCAGGTTCTGGGGTCATACGATGACGCGAACGGCGTTTCCCACGGTTTTCTGAGGATTCCCTAACTAAGGTCGCCCGATGACTGCGGACTGAAGACTGGCACTGCGGCGGTCTGGTGGTCGAGGAGCAGCCGTGTCCACGCTACAAACGCTCGACGAACTGCCGGCTCAATGCAATCGCAAAGCCCGGCGCAGTCGTCAGAGGCTTTCAATTTCGCGACCAGAGTGCCCTGGGTCAGGGTTTTGGCGCGAGATCGTCCAGAGCAAGATTCAATTCCACAACGTTGACTCGTGGTTCCCCGAGCAGACCGAGATCGCGCTGATGGGTGTGGGTTTGAACCAGGTTGCGAAGCGTCTCCTCCGGAATGCCGCGCTCGCGAGCCACGCGTGCGATTTGGAATTCTGCGGACGCGGGGGAAATATCCGGATCCAGGCCCGATGCGGAAGTTGTGATTAGATCCACGGGAATAAGTTGTTTGGGATTTCCCGCATGCCAGGTGGTCGCGTCGGCGCGAACGCGGTCAATCAATTTCTGGTTCGAGGGCGCGAGGTTGGTGCCGCCAGAGTTCGAAGCATCGTAACCGTTTCCAGCGGCAGAGGGACGGGATTGGAAGTACTTGGCAGAGGTGAACGGCTGGCCGATGATGCGCGAGCCGATGGCTTCGCCGTTACGATACAGAATCTGGCCGTTGGCCTTATCGCGGAACAACACTTGGGCCAGGCCAGTGATCAAAAGCGGATAGACAAGCCCCAGTAGGATCGTGGTGGCAACGGTCATCAGGAAAGCGGTGAGCAGATGCTTTTTCATATGAGTTCTCAGGCCAGGTGGGCAGCGGTGATGAGCATGTCGATCAGCTTGATGCCGGCGAAGGGCGCGAGCAGTCCGCCTACACCGTAAAGCAGGAGGTTGCGGCGCAGGAGCGCCTCGGCGCTCATTGCCTGATACTTTACTCCCCGCAGCGCGAGGGGGATAAGAGCGATGATGATCAGAGCATTGAAAATGACGGCGGAGAGCACCGCCGACTGTGGCGTCTTCAGGTGCATGACGTTCAGCGCATTCAGCACTGGGAAGGTCGCCGCAAACATCGCCGGGATGATCGCGAAGTATTTCGCCACATCGTTCGCGATGGAGAAGGTGGTAAGCGCGCCTCGCGTCATCAGCAACTGTTTACCGATTTCGACAATCTCAATGAGCTTGGTGGGATTGGAATCGAGATCGACCATATTTCCTGCTTCTTTGGCCGCTTGGGTACCAGTGTTCATCGCAACTCCGACATCGGCTTGGGCAAGCGCCGGCGCGTCGTTAGTGCCGTCGCCGGTCATCGCAACCAGTTTTCCGCCCGCCTGTTCGCTGCGAATCAGTTTCAACTTCTCTTCGGGAGTGGCCTCGGCGAGGAAGTCGTCCACCCCGGCCTCGCGGGCAATGGCGGCAGCAGTGAGCGGGTTGTCGCCGGTAATCATCACGGTACGAATGCCCATGGAGCGAAGCTGAGCAAAGCGGTCTCGAATCCCTCCCTTGACGACGTCCTTCAGATGAATCACACCCATGGCGCGGCGGTTCTCCGCTACGACAAGGGGCGTGGCGCCGGAAGAGGCGATCCGCGCGACGGCAGCGCGCACGTCCTCGGGCATGGCTGCGTGGTTCTGTTCAAGATACCGCGCAATGGCGTCGGCCGCGCCTTTGCGGATTTCGCGACCATCCAGATTGACTCCCGACATACGAGTTTGAGCGGTGAATGGGATGAATTCCGCTTCGTGGGCTGCGAACTCACGTCCGCGTAGGTTGTATTTCTCCTTTGCCAGCACGACAATGGAACGCCCCTCTGGAGTTTCGTCCGCCAGCGAAGACAACTGAGCGGCGTCGGCCATGGCTGCTTCAGTCACTCCTGAGGCGGGAATGAATTCTGTGGCTTGGCGGTTGCCGAAGGTAATGGTGCCAGTCTTGTCGAGTAGCAGAGTGTTGACGTCACCGGCCGCCTCGACGGCGCGTCCCGACATCGCCAGAACATTGTGCTGGACTAAGCGATCCATGCCAGCGATGCCAATGGCCGATAGCAAGCCGCCGATGGTGGTGGGTATCAGGCAAACGAGCAGCGAGACCAGAACGAAAACGGTCTGCGGGGCGCCGGAATAAACGGCAAAGGGCTGTAGAGTGACGACGGCTAGCAAAAAGATGATAGTCAAGCCCGCCAGCAGAATATTGAGAGCGATTTCGTTGGGGGTTTTCTGGCGCGCCGCTCCTTCGACCAGTGCGATCATGCGGTCGAGAAATGTCTCGCCCGGGTTCGAAGTGATTTTCACAGTGATGTGATCGCTGAGGACACGGGTGCCGCCGGTGACCGCCGAGCGATCGCCGCCTGCTTCACGAATCACGGGTGCCGACTCGCCGGTGATGGCCGATTCGTCCACCGACGCTACGCCCTCCACAATTTCTCCATCGCCTGGAATCAACTCGCCCGCCGAGACGGAAACCAAATCGCCAGCGCGCAAGTTGGCGCTCGGAATCTCCTCGAGGGCGCCGTTAGAGCCGATACGCTTCGCGATCGTTTCCGACTTGGCCCGTCGCAGGGTTTCCGCTTGCGCTTTTCCCCGCCCTTCGGCCATGGCTTCCGCGAAGTTTGCGAATAACACCGTGAACCATAACCACAAGGTGATCTGGAGGTTGAAGCGAAACGCCTGGTGAGGGTTGCGAATCAGCAGAACGGTCGTGATTACGCTCCCTACTTCGACCACGAACATCACGGGATTTCCCATCATGTTTCGCGGGTCGAGCTTGAGCAGCGCATTCCCGGCGGCGCTACGCACCAGCTTCAGGTCCCAAACGGATTTGCGAGGAGTGCTCCGGCTTGCCATAAGATTTAAAAGGTTTTCCCTGCGTGCAGAAGAAGGTGCTCAAGAATCGGCCCCAGACTGAGGGCTGGGAAGAAGGTGAGCGCGCCCAGGATCAGGATGACCCCGATCAGGAGCACGGTGAACAGCGGTGTCGTCACCGGAAACGTGCCCAGCGAAGGCGGCACATATTTTTTCTGGGCGAGATTGCCGGCAATGGCCAGCATGGGGACGATCATGAAGAAGCGACCCAATAGCATTGTGAACGCGGTGGCGGTGTCATACCAGAGAGTGTTGACTGTCAGGCCTCCGAAAGCGGAGCCGTTGTTACCGGCTACCGAAGTAAAGGCATAGAGAACCTGGCTGAGCCCGTGAGGACCGGGATTTGAAATGCCGACGGTACCAAACTCCTTCACCAACGAGATACCAGTCAACGACAAAATCACGAGTGGGAAAACCAGTGAAACCAGCATCGCCATCTTGACGTCGTAGGCCTCGATCTTTTTACCCAGATACTCTGGAGTGCGGCCAACCATCAGCCCTGCAATAAATACCGCAAGCACGACGTAGATGAGCATGCCGTACATGCCGGAGCCGACTCCACCGAAGATGACTTCGCTCAACATGATGTTGACGAGCGGAACCATGCCGCCCAGTGGGGTAAACGAGTCATGCCAGCCGTTGATAGCACCGCAGCTGGCATCGGTCGTAACCGTGGCGAAGAGAGCTGAGGCCGCGATCCCAAAGCGGACCTCCTTGCCCTCCATGTTGCCGCCAGGCTGCGAGTCCCCGGCGCGTTGGTCAACTGTGGGAGGGTAGAGCGGATTGCCTTTGGACTCTGCCCAATAGGCGACAGTTACGCCGGCAAGAAATAGGATTGCCATCGCTGCCCACACCGCCCATCCATGGCCGGCGGATCCGGTCATGCGCCCCAGCGTGTAGGTGAGTCCGGCCGATACCGCGAAGATGGAAAACATTTCGATGAGATTCGAGAGCGGTGTCGGGTTCTCGAAGGGATGCGAACTATTGGCATTAAAGAAGCCGCCCCCGTTCGTGCCCCACTCTTTGATGATCTCCTGCGATGCTACGGGACCCTGCGCAATCGTCTGCGTGGTGACGGAGTCCATCACCGGCTTACCGCTGGCATCCACCACGAGTTTGCCGTCGGGCCCCGCTCGCTGGACTAGTTGGGGCTCGACCAACTTTACCGTGTCATACGGTTTGAGGTTCTGGACCACACCTTGAGACACGAGGAGCAAAGCTCCAACGATGCAAAAAGGCAGGAGCACCCAAAGGCTGGCGCGCACCATGTCTACCCAGAAATTTCCGATGGTCTGCATCTGACGGCGCGCGATGCCGCGAATAAAGGCGATGGCCAACGCGAGTCCCACGGCCGCGGAGACGAAGTTGTGATAGGCGAGGCCAGCCATCTGGGTGAAGTAACTCATGGTGGTCTCCCCCGAGTACGCCTGCCAATTGGTGTTGGTGGTGAACGACGCGGCGGTATTGAAAGCAAGGTGCTCGGGCGCAACTGCTCCTAGATGCTGCGGATTGAACGGCAATACGCCCTGGATTCGCTGGATCAGGTACAGGACGAGCATCGAGACCACGCTGAACAAAAGCATGGTGGTGGCGTATTCGGTCCAGCGCATCTCGTGTGTCTCGTCAACCCCGGTCACACGGTAGAGCAAGCGCTCAATCGGCCGCAGCACGGGGTCAAGGAAGGTGCGCTCACGAGCGAACACCCGCGCCATGAAGACGCCAAGCGGCTTGGTGACGGCGAAGATCAGCGCCAGAAACACGACGATCTGCAACCAACCATTGAAGGTCATTTCAGAAGTTCTCCGGTCGAAGCAACGCGTAAAACAGATACGCGACCATCAACGCGCTGATGATGAGCATAATGAGAGATTGTGCGTCCATGACATCCTCCTATTTCACGCAATCGCAGAAGTGGACGTAGCCCAACGCCAGGGCGAAGAATGCGATGGTGAGTAACACATAGAACAGATCCTGCATGGTCTTATCTCCTGGACAACTCTACTGACTCCGACGGCTCCATTAGAACTTGACCAACATCGCAAAGTTGATGCGGCTTTCGTCTTTCCGGAGATCTGGAGTAAAGCCCGTGACTTGCGCACCCGGGGCGCCAGCATTGCCACCCGGAGGCGTGATGCCCCCTCGGCCCGAGAAGTATGGAACATTCGCTGCCCGGTAGTTGTACTCGTAGCGGAACGTGATGTACTGGCTCGGCATGTAATCGAAAGTAGCCGAGGTGTCCCAGGCCTTGTAAGGATCGCCGGGGTTTTGCGTGAAATAGGGAGTCCCTGAAGCCGCGGTCGCGCCATTGATGGGAGGCAGAAGGACCAAGTAGCGTCCTGGATTATTAATTTTTCCACCTCCGAGGGTGAACGCATACAGGTCTTTCTTGAACCAAAAACGGTTGTAGGCCATGAAGCCGAGGAAACTCTGCTTCAAGCCGGTGCGGCCGTTGCCCAGGCATTTGACTCCTCCTCCGGTTTCGCATCCCGCGTCACCGGTCAGGGTGAAGGCCATCCTGTCGATGAAATGGTCGGGGCGTTCGTAGTATTTAACCTGGATGCTGTTGTCGGTATGGAGACGAGTGCGGTTCGGAACTCCCAGGGTATCGGCTCCCACCCCATAGTTGTTGGATACGATGGAAATGCTGCCATTGGGGCGCCACAAGATCTGGCCGCCGAGACCAGGGCGGCTGTTGAATCGTCCATAGGATTGCCAGCCGTTGATGAACCACGGTTCAATCTTCAGCTTATCGGTGACAAAGATTTGGGCCCGCACGCCATTAAAGAACCACGGCGTGTTCGATGACACATAGGAGGGCTGATAAGCCCAGTTGTCAAAGTTGTAGTAGCTGAACAGGCCGATGTAAGACATGAAAATGCCAGCATCGACATTGATGCCGTGCAAGACGCTGAAGTGGTAGCCGCCGTAGGCCTCAGACAAGTACCGATAGGCCCCATCGAGATTCCACTGGCCGCGGGCGGGGCTAGCGTCGTTGCGCGGCTGAGTCTGCGAGTACAACCCGAACTGCGTCATCAACCGGGCGCGTACGTTGTCAAAGTGGAAATCGCCGCCGACGCCGAGCTGCGTGAGTTGCACCTCGCTGGAGCGAAAGACTTCGCTGGATCCGCCGATAGTGTCGTCCTTCGGATGGTTGAAGTCGACGACATAGTCGACGTCCGCACGGATCTCTGGGGTAAAGAACTTGGAGTCGAATGCAGCCTCTTTGGTGCGCGGGTTGCCCGTCAGCCAGGTCCAATCGGCAAACGCAAAGGGATCGGGCTTCGCAGGCTTGGGGTTGAGGAGAGGAGGGGCTAGGTTGTCCTGGCTTGGAACCAGCGCTTGGACGGGGACCGCGGCGGCAGTCCCTGAGGCGCTCAAGTCGGCGGACGGCCCCCCCTGGTCTGGCACTTGCGACTGTTTTTCGATCGCGTCAATCCGGGCCTCAATGGCCCTGATCTGCTGGCGTAGTTGGGAGAGCTCGTCCGAGGAGGCGCCCTGTTGTGCAGTCGCGACTTGCGTGAAGACGAAAAGAGGGCTGAGCGAAAACACCAGCAGAGCAGTGGCGAGTCGGCCAGCGGGGCGCTTGGGCTCAGACCTGTTGGAAGAAAGGCAAATCAGGGTTTGCATGGCCGTCCGATCCGAAGCACTAGCTGGGTAACCAACGGTCCTCATAACATTAGGCGCGGACAAGTTTGTACGACTCTCTAATCACACCACGGGAAAGCTAAAGGCTAGATAAGGCCGAGATAAAATGTTCGTAAAGAAGATCAGTCGCCCGGCTCAAAGCGATAGCCCACCCAGCGTTCGGTGAGCAGATAACGTGGCGAGGAGGGATTTTGCTCAATCTTTTTTCGCAACTGGCGAATGAAAACGCGCAGATACTCCGGTTGCTCCGTGCTGTTCGAACCCCAGACGGCACCGAGGATGGTACGGTGTGGGACAACACGGTGGGGATGCGAAGCCAGAAATAGCAACAAGTCGAATTCTTTTGGTGTCAGCTTCAAGTCCCTGCCAGCGACCGTAACCACTCGGGTGGCAAGATCAATCCGGAAATCGCCAATTTCCGTGAGCTCCAAGCCGGTTTCTCCCGTCTTAGGGTAGCGACGCAAATGCGCCCGAGTTCGCGCCAGAAGTTCATTCATGCTGAAAGGCTTGGTGACGTAGTCGTCGGCTCCGGCGTCGAGGGCCTCCACCTTCTGTTGCTCCTTATCACGGACCGAGAGAACGAGGATGGGAACCTGAGAAAAGGCACGAACCGCTCGGCAAAGTTGCACTCCGTCGATGGACGGCATCGACAAATCCGTGATGATCAAGTTGGGTGTCCAGTCCTTCATGATCTCGAGCGCCATTTCACCGCTATTGGCGACACGGATGTCGTAGCCTTGCGCAGAGAGACTAGTACGTAACACACGGGTGATCTGTGGTTCATCATCCACGACGAGAATGTGAGGGGGGGCGCTCATCCGCGCGCCTCTTGCGTCACGATGTGCACATCAACGGACGAGGAGTCACGGAGAAACCGATGAATGGATAACAGGTAGAGGTAACGCTGCCAACCCGAGCGTGCGGATCGGCCAAAAATTACCTGCGTGATGTGATGCTCGCGCACCAGTTGGGCGACGCCCCGTGCCACGATTCGATCCGAGGCGCGAACCACGAGAGCCCCCAGGTTCTCGGCGAAGCGGATATTCTCAGCCAAAGTCTTCTGGTCTTCCGGACGCGTATCGTGTCCTACATCGACATAGAAAACGTACAACTCACCGCCAATGGCTTGGGCCATGCGGGACCCGCGGGCGATTAGATATTGAGCGGCCGGGTTGGAACTGATACAAACGCCGATTCGCTCACGCACAGTGTGCGCCGCCTGCGTTCCGTCATTTTCGAGATAAGCGTCCAGACTGCGGTCCACCACTCGTGTGACCTGGCGGAGCGCCAACTCGCGCAGCGCAATTAGGTTGCCGGGCCGGAAGAAGTGCGAGAGCGCGCGCGGGGCACGATCCACGGGATAGATGTCCCCCCGCGACATCCTCTGTTGCAGGGCTTGCGGCGTCAGGTCCGCGAGCACAATCTCATCGACCCGCTGCATCACCCAATCCGGCACGGTTTCGCGAACGTGCACACCGGTAATTTGGAGGACAGTCGGGCCGAGGCTCTCAATGTGTTGCACATTCATTGTGGAAAGCACATCAATCTTGGCCTCCAGCAGCGCCATAACGTCTTCGTAACGCTTGGAGTGCTTGCTGCCCTCGATATTGGTGTGGGCCAATTCGTCGACCAGGACGACCCGGGGCTTGCGGGCAAGGATGGCGTCCACATCCATCTCTTCAAAACCTGTGCCCTTGTACTCAAAATGACGAAGGGGAATGCGATCAAGCTTGTTAGCGAGTTCCGCGGTCGCCTTGCGACCGTGGCTCTCCACCACGCCAATGGCAACATCTTCGCCGCGGCTAGCCCGCCGAATGGCCTCACTCAGCATGCTGTAAGTCTTGCCGACACCCGGAGCGTAGCCGAGGAAGAGCTTGAACGTGCCCAAGGCTTTCTCCGGAGAAATCTCGTTGAGCCACTCATCAGGTGTTTTGGCCATCGCAGCGATTGTCTTGCCTATCCTCGGGATTGTCCCCTCCATCGTACAATGCAAGAGTGAAAAGCGGGGCTCGAACGCAAGCCGTGCGATACGGAGTAGCAGTCGCGGCGCTCGGCATAATTACGCTGGTCGATTCCAGGCTGCACGTCAATCCCACTACAGTCGCATTGACGTTTCTAGTGGCGGTACTGCTGGCCTCCGCCTATTGGGGCCTGCGTTATGCGCTGGTGCTGGCACTCGGGGCCACTGCCTCCTTCAATTTCTTTTTCTTGCCGCCAATCGGAACCTTTACCATCGCGGATCCCCACAATTGGATGGCATTGTTCGCGTTTCTCGTGACCGCGCTGGTAGCAAGCAACCTGGCCGAACGCGCCCGTCGTGAAGCGGAACGCGCAAAGCAACGCCGGCTCGAAGTGGAACGGCTTTACAGTCTGAGTCAACGGTTGCTGGCCTCAGAAAATGTGCTCGATCTTTTGAATGCTTTACCGCTTTATGTGCAGGAAACCTTCGCCGTCCAGAGCGTCGCTGTGATGGCTGCGGACCAATCCTCGGTCTACCGTTCATCGCCCGACGCTGCAGTTGACGAAAATGCGTTGCGCTCCATCCTGTTGCGCGGAGAGCCTATCTCGCAAGGCGGAGTGTCGTACGTTCCGCTCCGCCTCGGGGTGCGCACGGTAGGAGCCTTGGGGGTCGCGGGATATGAGCTTTCACGCGAGACTCTCGATGCCTTGGGAGGCTTGGCAGGACTAGCGATCGAGCGCGCCCGCGCTCTTGAGGCGCTCAGTAAGAACCGGGCCATGCAGGAGAACGAACGATTGCGATCCGCCTTGCTCGATTCCGTGACGCATGAGTTTCGTACTCCCCTCACTTCCATCAAAGCCAGCGTGACCACCTTGTTGTCCAGTGCCGCCTTGGACGACGATTCGAAAAAGGAATTGATGACGGTCATCGACGAGGAAACCGACCGCCTAAACCGTCTGGTGGGCGAGGCGGCCGAGATGGCGCAACTCGATTCCGGCATGTTCAAACTCGATCTGCAGCCCCATTTCATTCCAGAAGCACTCCACCCGGCGCTGGAGGATGCTAAGGCCTCGCTCGAGGGTCATCCGGTAACGATCGATCTAGCGTCGGACTTGCCAGCCGTGCGCATGGATGTGCAACGCATCCGCGAAGTGTTGATGCACCTCCTGGAGAACGCTGGCAAGTATTCCGATCCGGGAGTTCCTGTCACCGTCACAAGTGAGGTGCAGGCCGACAAAGTGGCGACCAGTGTCGCTGACCGCGGCCCCGGCATCGATTCGTTCGAGCAGTCACTGATCTTCGAAAAGTTTTATCGGGGCCAGCTCCAGCGGACCGTTGCGCCGGGAACAGGCATGGGCTTGGCCATCGCGAAGGTCATCGTCGAGGCTCACGGTGGGACGATCGGCGTGGTCAGCCAGGTGGGCAGCGGCTCAATCTTCTCTTTCTCGCTTCCGATTGAGCGGGGTGCGCGGGCGGCCAAAGACACGGGGAAGCCTGTGGAGGGGGACCGTAAGGTTTGGGGCCTGGAGCCGCGGACGTTAAGTCATTAGTCCTGCGCAAGAATTCGATAAACGCCGGTATCCTCGGGCGGTTCAACCATTGGCTACTTGGTTCACAATTGCTGCAACGTCCGCTCGGCTGTGGGTCGAGGCAGGCCCCACCTCAAGACGGTTCGAAGCCTGACTGCGTGCTCACCGAAGAGTCCGACGTACCGAGGGTATCTCCACGCAACGCGCGGCCGGTGATGCGTAATGGCGTCACCATATCTCAACGCGATCTTCGGGCTTCAGGTACAGTTTGTCGCCGGGCGCGACCTGGTAGGCTTTGTACCAAGCTTCGACATTGCGCACCGAATCGCTTCGATATTCCCCAGGCGGATGGCTGTCGGCTGTGATCTGCCGCCGCAGCGAAGCTTCGCTCTGTTTCTTCCGCCATCTCTGGGCGAACGCGAGGAAGAATCGCTGTTCGCCACTTAGTCCGCCTATCACGACATCGGTCTTGCCTTTCAGTGACAGGCCGTAGGCGTCATGCGCCGCCAGCAACCCCGCCAGATCGGCGATATTTTCACTCACGACCTGCTTGCCATTGACGCAAAGATCGGAAAACGGGCAGTAGGCGTCAAATTGCGCCACCAACTTCGCCGCTGCCGCGCGGTACTTAGCCAGGTCTTCCGCGGTCCACCAATTGCCGAGGCGACCCTGGTCGTCGTAAATATTGCCCAGTTCGTCGAAGCTATGGCTGATTTCGTGGGCGATACCGGCTCCGGCTGAGCCGTAATTAGAGGCGGCATCGCCCTGGCTGTCGAAATAGGGTGGCTGCAGCAGGCCGGCGGAGAAAGTCTCGGTATTCGGTGTGAACAGAATGACCGCGCCGACGATTTGCGGATCAATCCTCCACTCGTCCGGATCGACCGGTTGTCTTAACTTGGCTAAGTTGCGCAAACGATTGAAGGCTTCCGCCCGGCGCATATTGCCAATGGCATCGCCGCGCACCACAGCAAGCGTCGAATAATCGATCCAGGTGTCGGGGTAGCCGACGCCGATCCTAAGTGCGGACAGCTTGGGCAACGCCTTTTTCTTTGTCTGCGGCGACATCCAGGCGAGATTTGCAATGCGGCCACGATAGGCGGTGATCAGGTCGCCAATCATGGCTTGCGCCTTCGCCTTCGCTTCCGGCGGAAAATAGCGTTGCGTATAGAGTTGGCCCACCGCCTGGCCCAGGGCTCCGTTGGTGGCGGCGATGGCGCCCTTGCTGCGGTCGGGAGCCTGCGCCGACCCCGATAGGATGGTGCCGTAGAAGGCGAAATCTTCCGCCGCCACCGCTTTCACTAACACGCTGGCATAGTGTTCGATCAAGTGAAACCTGAGATAGTCCTTCCACAGATCGATGCCCTCACTGCCCACCAGTGCCGAAGTGCCAGTCACCGCCGACGGTTGCCAAACGATGAATTCCGACTGCCCGTCAACTCCGGCCGATTTGAAATAAGCATTCCAGTCCATGCCGGGCGCTTTGGTGACAAATTCGGTGCGTTTCCACGGGTTGTTTTGCTTGAAGACGTCAGCGGCATCGGCGTCTGGAGCATGGGTCTGCGCCATCCTGATTTCAAGCGACAGAATGCGCGCCGCCCTCGTTCCCGGGTCTGCAACGCCTGCCAGCTTCAGGATCGTCGCGATGTGCGCCTGGTACTGGGTGCGCAGCTCGGCGACTTTCGGTGACTGGTCGAGGTAGTTCTCTCGATCGGGCATTCCCAGGCCACCCTGTAACAGGTGAAAAACATAGTGCTCCGAATCTTCAAAACCCTGGTTAACCCACACGCCGAAAATATGGTCCGCGTTGGCGGTGAGCCCATCAACCTCAGTATTCAAAGTCGTACCTAGATAGGCCGACAGTGACGCCTTGTTTGTGATGGCTGAGATCGCCGCCAATTCGTCGGCGACCGGTGTCAACCCCTTGGCCTCAATGCCGTCTTCGTCCATGAAGCTGGCATAGTAGTCGCCGACCTTCTGTGCAATCCCGCCTTTGACGGGCTGGGCCGAGGCCGCGTCTTGAATGAGATCGCGTACTCGCTGAGCGGTTTTCTCCACCAACATCGCGCTCGTGCCGTAGTTCGCCTGGCCCGCGGGTACCGCTACCGTTCCGAGCCAGCCCCCATTGGCGTAACGGTAGAAGTCATCGCCCGGCTTGACGGAGCGATCCATGTCCTCGGTTTTCACATTTTGAGCAACAGGGGAGGCGGCCGTCCCTAGGAAAACCGCGGAAGCGAAGGTAACGACGAGCGCCGTAGTGCGAAAAAGAGGCATGGAGATCCTTTTTAAGTGCAGTCCTACCATAACGAAATGGATGCCGGCGGAATGGACGTTGGCGGACGCTAATCCCAAAAACCAAGACGTTGCGTACTTTGCCGCCCAAGTCGGAGGCCCGCGCGGGAGATCGCGGTCCGAAAGCGTCCAGTGTGATAAGCCGGGTCGACTATCATAAGTTGTGTAGCGGGGCCGCGCTGGTTAGCGACATGGCGATTCGCGGCTTGGCCCACGCGATCTGGTAAAAGATATGAATCTGGACTTGCAGACATGCTCGCGAGCGCGTCTATCGCGCGATCCACGCTTCGACGGCAAGTTTTTCATTGGCGTGATCACCAGCAGGGTCTACTGCCGTTCGATTTGTCCGGCCCCCACCGCGAAAGAAACAAACGTCCGTTATTTCCCGACCGCGGCCGCAGCCGCTGAGTCCGGCTTTCGTCCTTGTCTCCGATGCCGGCCAGAGAGCTCGCCCGGAACTCCCGCATGGCTGGGAACGTCAAACACGGTTTCGCGGGCATTGCGACTCATCGGTGAGAGTGGACTGGAGGACGGAGGCGTCGAGGTCCTTGCCGACCGCCTGGGAGTTGGATCTCGGCATCTTCGCCGCTTGTTCTTGCGGCATTTAGGAGCGACGCCGATCGCGGTGGCACAGACGCGCCGTCTGCACTTCGCAAAGAAGCTCATCGACGAGACCAAGCTGCCCATGAATCAGGTTGCTTTGGCCTCGGGATTCGGTTGCGTGCGGCGATTCAATGCCGGCATCCGCAGGGTCTATCATCGGACCCCAACTCAAATCCGTCGCCTGGCAAGGCAAACCAACATGCAGCCGGGGAATCACTACCTCTTTAAGCTTCATTTCCGGCCACCTTATCACTGGGAAGGAATGCTGTCGTTTTTGGCGGCTCGCGCCACACC
Organism: Acidobacteriaceae bacterium; assembly: GCA_025360645.1. GTDB lineage: Bacteria > Acidobacteriota > Terriglobia > Terriglobales > Acidobacteriaceae > JANYBT01. Next base: position 17,017 of record JANYBT010000031.1, read on the forward strand.
CGATGTGGAGGTGGTCGAAGCTGGGAAGTATCGACGCACCATTTCCCTGAATGGACGCGACGGCTATTTTGAAGTTTCTCTCGACCAAGGGTGTGAGGCCCTCCTGGTGCGAATCCAATTTGGCGATCCCTACTCACTCTTCTTTATTATCGAACGAATTCGCAAGATGTTTGATTTGGGCGCGGATTGGGCGGCGATTGTGCCCAGTCTGAAGAGCGATCCCGCGTTAACACGCAGCGTTGAGGCCGATCCGGGGCTTCGAGTGCCAGGCTGCTGGAATGGCTTCGAACTTGCGGTGCGGGCGATTCTCGGTCAGCAAATTACGGTCAAGGGCGCGACTCTCATGGCTGGCCGGATGGCACGCAGCTTTGGGATGCCCTTCGACGGGGCCAGCGATGCCAGCGGGCTCACTCATCTTTTCCCGCTTCCGCAAGTTCTGGCGGACGCCAACTTTGGAACCATCGGCCTGACCGGGGCGCGTGCGGAGACGATTCGAGTTCTTGCTCGTGCGGTTTGTAGTGGCGAGATTAACTTTGGAGGAGTGGTTGACTCCGACGCGTTCCTTAACAAGCTGTGCGAAATTCCCGGCATTGGAAAATGGACAGCACAGTATGTGGCGATGCGAGCCCTCGGCGAACCCGATGCTTTTCCTTCCAGCGATCTTGGGCTTCTGCATGCCATCGCTCTGGAGACCTCTCGCGAGTTGGAGCGACGCGCCGAATCGTGGAGGCCGTGGCGTGCTTACGCTGCCATGTATCTTTGGAGAATCGCGAGCCAAGGCGGGCACCAGGACAGCAAGCCGCTTCCCGTAAAATTCAAAAAGAGGCCGTTGATGGCATCAGGCCTTGCCAACACATCTCACTGACTGTGTAACGGCCTAAGCGGAAGTTATTCGCAATCACACCGGATGCATCCTTTAGGGCACCAACCCGTCGATGTTGAGTTCTGTGTCGATGCCCACATAGACCTTCCCGTGCTGTGCCTCCTCAAAATCTCGCGCACTCATGAAATCAAGGACTTGGAGAGGCCATGGTCTGGAGCTTCCAGTAAGATTTCCGTTCATGATCATTTTGTCCCGACATTCCCTTGGCTGGATTCTCACTAGCGTCGGCCCGCGGAAAGATCTCATCCTCGAAAACCTCGCTCTCCGCCAGCACCGCTCAATGCGCTAAGACTCAAATGGGTTTTCGCCGCATCGTCGTTTTTGTGTTCGCGTTGCATTCGCCAAGCGCAGTCGGTGAAACCGGACTGCCGATGTGCCCTGCAGAGAAAAGGCCACGAAAGCTTGGTCCCGAGGGCGTCAGCAGGGCACTTTCTCCGGTTCGGTTTTAGTGCAAGAGTTGCGGAGTTCCTGGCAGGGACAGCCTCTGCAGAGTATCCGTTTCGTTCCACTCGCCGCATCCCGCGCACATGAAGCCTGCATCCACTTCATCATTCTAGTACGGCTGGTTGGAGCTGGCGGTGGGTTCACGCCAGCCCCTAGCGCTTTTTCACACGGCTGCCATCGTAGGTCCCCGCCGCCGTCAGGTCGCGAATAATCGTTAGTTTACGATGAAGTAGCTGAGGCAGGCCGGATTGCCGCTCGGGTTAGATGTCGTGGAAATGGTGAAGCTCGTCGCCGCGGTCCTCGCTGTGATCACGTATCTTGCACCCCGTGAACCAGGCAAGCTGTTGCAGGTCACGCCCAGC
>JANYBT010000078.1 GCA_025360645.1 Acidobacteriaceae bacterium
TTTGTTGCATTCGCGCTCGCTTCCCTTTCGGCGGCAGCATTGTCTTTTCGAGTGCCGTGGCCACGAACCCGACGCAACCGGGCATGACCAGCCTCGGCGTGCACCACCTGCAGCCGCAGCACTTTCTCAAACGGATCGAAATCGTGATCGCGGTGCAGAAGTTGATTACCGGTAAGCAGGCAGAATGTGGCGATCAAGCAGTCAATCGTTTTGCGGACGGTGTAACCTCGCTGGCGCAGGGTGCGGTAGTTCGACGCGGCTGCGATCGCGTTATCAGCGCCCCCCGTGGCAAATACGTCGAAAGTGAGAAGCTGATCTCGTATCCGTCGAAAATCGCTGTTTTCGCGGATGCCCTGGAGCACCTCGCAGAGGATCACATCAGCAAGACCGATCCTTTGAAGCGGCATCTTCCGTTCAAGCCAATCCGTTTCTGCATTGCGAGTCCCACCCAGATAGTCAATCCAGACGGTGGTGTCTACGATTACCATTCGAATCACTCCGTGTTGCGGCCAAGGCGGGATTCCTCCAGATTTCCCTCCCACTTTACTTTGCCGCGAAACCGCCGCATGCCAGCCTGTGCGCGCGTCTGGACAAACAAACGAAGAGCGGCTTCCACTGTCGCCTTCTTCGTATCAATTCCGCCGAGCCGCATGGCCTGCCGCATCAAGCTGTCGTCAATGTCAATATTGGTCCGCATAGTGCCACTCTCCGAATGTGTAAGATTATCACATCTATGTGTATCGGAGAAAGTGCGCAGTGCTACTGCCCTACCCAGGCGGGACTTCCAAAGCCCGAGCCTGGGAGCCTGGAGCTGAGAGCTGTCCCCCCCGCATTGATGATTTCGCGCCACTCGCACTACCATAGTGAATATGCCCGTTGACACCGAAACCGCCTCCTCCCCCCGCATCCGCGCCGCCCGCGGCAACACACTTTCCTGCAAGGGATGGCAGCAGGAAGCCGCCCTCCGCATGTTGATGAACAACCTCGACGAGGAAGTCGCCGAGCGGCCCGACGACCTGGTCGTCTATGGCGGCACCGGCAAAGCGGCGCGCAACTGGCCTGCGTATCACGCCATCGTTCACGCGCTCAAGAACCTGGAGAACGACGAGACCCTGCTGGTGCAGTCAGGCAAACCCGTCGGCATCTTTCAGACCCACGAATATTCGCCGCGAGTGCTGATCGCCAACTCCAATCTGGTAGGTCACTTTTCTAACTGGGAGAAGTTCAACGAACTCGAGCGCGCCGGCCTAATGATGTATGGCCAGATGACCGCGGGCTCGTGGATCTACATTGGCTCGCAGGGCATTGTGCAGGGCACGTTTGAGACGTTTGCGGCGGCGGGCGAAAAGCATTTTGGCGGCGACCTGAGCGGCAAGCTGGTAGTCAGCGGCGGCATGGGCGGCATGGGTGGTGCTCAACCTCTTGCCGCCACCATGAACGGAGCGGCCTTCCTCGGCATTGACGTGGACCCCGAGCGCATCAAGAAGCGGCTGAAAACCGGCTACTGCGATTTCATGGTCACCACGCTCGATGAAGCGTTGCGCATCCTGAAGAACGCGGTGCGCAAGAAAGAAAACATTTCGGTGGGGCTGGTGGGAAATTGCGCCGACGTGATTCCCGAGCTTGCGGAGCGCGGAGTTGTGCCCGACATCCTCACCGACCAGACTTCGGCGCACGATCCGCTCAACGGCTACGTCCCCAACGGGATGACGTTCGAAGCCGCGCTCGAACTGCGGAGCAGTAACCCGAAGGAATATCAGGAGCGCTCGCTGGACGCAATCGCGCGCCACGTGGAAGGCATGTTGCGCCTGCAGAAAATGGGCTCGGTGACTTTTGACTACGGCAACAACATTCGCACATTTGCCTTCCAGCGCGGGGTGAAGAATGCGTATGACTTTCCGGGATTTGTGCCGGCATACATTCGTCCGCTGTTCTGCGAAGGCAAGGGCCCGTTCCGCTGGGTTGCGCTCTCCGGCGAGGCTTCCGACATCGCTGTGACCGACGAGCTTGTGCTCAACCTGTTCCCCGAAAACAAGAGCCTGCGGCGCTGGATAGACCTGGCCCGCAAGCGCATCAAGTTTCAGGGACTGCCGGCGCGCATCTGCTGGCTGGGCTATGGCGAGCGCGCCAAGTTCGGGCTGGCGATCAACGATCTGGTAAAGCGGGGGACCATCAAGGCTCCTATCGTCATCGGGCGCGACCATCTGGATTGCGGCTCGGTGGCTTCACCATTTCGCGAAACCGAAAGCATGCTCGACAAGAGCGACGCGGTTGCCGACTGGCCGCTGCTCAATGCGCTGGTGAATACAGCGGCGGGCGCATCGTGGGTGAGCATCCACAACGGTGGCGGAGTGGGCATTGGATACTCGCTACATGCCGGGCAGGTGACGGTCGCCGACGGAACCGACATGATGGCCAAACGAATCGAGCGCGTTCTGACTTGCGACCCGGGCATGGGAGTAATTCGCCACGTGGATGCGGGCTATGACCAGGCGAAGGAATTCGCCAGGACGGCGGGCGTGAAGGTGCCGATGGAAGGCTAAGGCCGCTACTCCCGCAGTCACGTCGTTTCAGACCAGGCGAAAGCCCAATAGGCGGAGCTGGCGCCCCTGCCCCAAAACCAGCTTGGCGTTCTGCGGGTTCGCTCTGAAACGAGAAAACGGCCCACGGCGTCAGCCATGGACCGCTAAGGGCCAAACCCCAATGACTATTGCACGACCGGCACGGCGCAGTGCTGCACGAATGCCGCCTGCAGCTCGGCGGCAATGGCTTGCGCTTCGCGGGTTTCAATCTGGCTGCGCTGCATCATGTACACCAGCTTGCCATCGCGCAGGATCGCAATCGACGGCGAAGACGACGGATATCCCGTGAAGTAACTGCGGGCGCGGTCGGTGGCTTCGCGGTCTTGTCCGGCAAATACGGTGACCACGTGGTCGGGTTTCGCGCCATGTTGCAGGGCGAGCCGGACCGCGGGACGCATCCGTCCGGCTGCGCAGCCGCAAATCGAGTTGACTACAACCATGGTAGTGCCGGGCTGGGTGGTCAGGACGCGATCCACGTCGGCCGCAGTGTGCAATTCTTCAAATCCGATACGCGTCAGTTCTTCGCGCATGGGTATGACCATCAGTTCTGGATACATGATTTCCCCTCCGCCTCTATTGTAACGGAGCGGCGGCAAAGTGGCCTGCATGGTGGATTTTGCTCTCGCCCTCGCTCGATTCGTTATAGTGTTCTCACCCATGCAGATTCTGGAAAACGTCCCGCTGGCGCCGTTGACCACGTTGCAAGTGGGGGGCCCGGCGCGCTACTTCTGCAAGGCGACATCCATTGGCGAGGTGGAGGAGGCGGTGCGATTTTCCAAAGCCCGCAGCCTCCCGCTGTTCGTACTCGGCGGGGGCAGCAATCTGGTCGTCGCCGATGCGGGCTGGCCGGGACTGGTGGTGCACGTCGCCATCACCGGAATCGACGAGCGTTCTGGCGATGGCGCTGCGATCTTCGAGGTCGGCGCGGGGGAAGACTGGGACTTCTTCGTCGCCCATGCTGTGGCACGGAATTGCGCGGGCATCGAATGCCTCAGCGGCATTCCGGGCAGCGTGGGCGGAACTCCAGTGCAGAACGTTGGCGCTTACGGACAGGAAGTTTCCGAAACCATCGAGTCGGTGCAGGCACTCGACCTGCGCGACGGCCAGGTCCGCGAGTTGTGCAACGAAGCCTGCGGGTTCGCTTACCGCACCAGCATCTTCAACACCACTGAGCGCGGGCGGTTTATCATCCTGCGGGTGACGTACCGGCTAACTCCCCGGGGCGAGCCGCGCATCGCTTATGCCGATTTGAAAAAAGAATTCGCCGAGCGGACCAGCATCCCCAGTCTGGCCGAAGTGCGGGAGGCGGCGCGCAGAATTCGCCTGAGCAAAGCCATGCTGATCGTTCCCGGCGACGAGGACTGTCGCAGCGCGGGATCGTTTTTTAAGAATCCCGTGGTCTCGCTCGAGCAGTTCGCCGACTTGGAGCAGCGGGCGGCGACGCGCAACCTCAGAGTGCCTGCTTATTCCGCACCCGGTGCGCAGAAGAAAATCTCGGCCGCATGGCTGGTAGAGCACTCGGGGTTCGCTAAGGGATACGGAGACGGCCCGGCTGGGATTTCACGCAAACACAGTCTGGCGCTGGTGAATCGCGGCCAGGCCTCCGCCGCCGACATCGTCGCCTTGAAGACCCGGATTCAGCAGGCGGTCGAAGAAACCTGGGGAATCAAACTTGAGCCCGAGCCGGTGTTCGTCGGCTTCTGAAACTGAGCGATCATCAGCCCGCTATTTCGTCAGCCCATACACATCGAGTTCGGTCTGAGTCCCCACATACACTCTGCCATTCGCAATTGTAGGCACTTGATACTTGGTGGCGGCGCCCGCCTGGTCGCGAGTTCCGGCCTGGGTGCTGTTGTAGAGTTCGATGGCCAGATTGGTGGCATCGTAGGCGCGAAGGACCGCCGGTTGGTTTCCAGGGTCGCTGTTCAGAGGGTCTTGGCGCTCGATCGCCCACAGGATGCCGTTGCTGGCGCCGTTCGCCGAAATCGACGGGGTGGCGCCGACGGGGAAAATGCTCGGGCTCTGCGCCACTGACTGATTGGAAAGCACTCCCGCCGAAAGCGTGAACATGCGGAGATAGTCGCCGATGCCTTGGGCGGCGTCTCCCGTCACTCCGCCGTAATAAACGTATTTCGAGGTGGCTCCTTGCCAGTATGCGGGCGCACTCCAGTAGCCTGCGGCCGCCCCTTGCGCGGTCTGCACGATGTTGTCTTTGGTGGCGCTGTAGTGGCCCATCATTTTCTGGTTGACCACGTAGATGGGGCTCGCGTAAACGCTGCCAAATAGATCGCACGGCGTACCACCCTTGCCGGAGACCAGTATTTCGTCCGGCACCTTTGCCGTGCTGTCGTGAGGCAGCAGCAATGGCGAGCCGGAGCCCAGATCGAGATCGTACTGCAGGCGACAGGATTGGTCTTTGGGAGAGAAGTAGTCCACCACCGAGAACGAACTGCCGTTCAGTTTCAACTTGACCAGGCTGTCTCCATAGTCGAGCCCATGACTATTGGCGTCGAAGGTGCCATCGGCGATGGTTACGTAAACGTTGCCGGCAGAGTCGGCGGCGAGGCCTCCGCCACTGCCCCACACGCCGCCGTCAATGCCATTGGGCGTGGTGTCGAAGACGGCCAGTTGCTGCAGGGTCTGCGAGTCGTAGGCCATAACCCAACCGGGCAGGATGGGAGTTCCGGTGTGAGTGTATCCAGCCCATGCGATGTAAACGGTGCTATGCGCGCCTCGCGCGCCGGGGACCAACAGCAGGGCGGGACGTTGCCCGGCATGCAGCGGATCGAATGAGACTTGGCCGACGGTCGCGCTGATAACCACCGGACCGCCGAATTTTTCTGTGCCCGTGGTCAGGTCGAGGGCATGAATCCGCTGCACATAGTTCGTCGTCGCGCCTTGAATCTCTTTGGTACGGGCGACGACGTAGAGAGTCTTGCTAGCGGCATCGATCACGGGCGTTCCCGTGATGCCGACGATGGGATAGACGTGGCAGAAGGTGGCTATGTCGAGGCAAGGGATGGCGGTCACGTTCGGCGGGTTGGTGAAGACCGCTCGCCACAGCGCGGACGAGCCGGGAGTGTCAGCGTCGAAGGCATAGACGCTATCGTTCTCGGTGGCGACGAAGACCACATTGAACGTCCCTTTATTTGGAATGCTGAGCCCCTGCCAATAAAGCGGCTGGGCGTAGATCTGGCCGTCCACGGGATAGGCACCTAATTTGGAAAATTTGGTGGAGTTCACATTGGAAGGAGTGAGCGCGATTTCCTGCAGGTTCTGGCCGGTGCGGGAGTTGTTGCTCTGCCAGGTGGTGATGCGGAGCGGCGCCGCAGGTCGAAGCGCAAGACCCACGCCCAACAGCAGGCACGAAAGAGCTACGGTGATGGCGAGGTAGAAGCTGAGTCTGGTGCGCAAGGGTTGTCTCTCAATGCCGAGCCTATCACGCCTCGGCTGCGCGCTCCGGTCGGAGTGATTCTAGCGAATCTGCTTCCCTACCATCGCCATGATCAACAGACCGCGGAGGCTCCAGGCAATGGTGCGGAGCCAGTTGGTAACGACCAGTCGCCGATAGGCTCGGAGGTCGAAGCCGCGAGCGAGAAAATTGTGGAGCGGCACCTGCACAACAGCGGTAGAGACCCAAATCATCACCAGCAGAAACATTCCCAGCCAGACGCTGGTTTGGGTCACAACTGGGGGACGGTGGAACACAAGGGCTGTGGCGGTGATGCCTTCGACAAGCATCGCGGGGCCAACCACCCACTGGATCCCGCTGGTGTGGTCATTGTGGTAATCCCTGAACTGTGCAGACCCCACTCGACGAAACAAGGGGTAGTGGACCGTCTGCACGAACCAGATAAGGCCAACCATCGCCCAAGTAGCAGCGAACTGAAGTAGCAAGATGATGGTGGTCGGGCTTGTCGAATTTTGAGATTGAGCAGTCAAAGGGGACGTGTCTCGGTTCGCAATGGAAGAAGACGGCTGGGTGACTCAGCGCCCAGCCGTTTGGGGAAGCACATCAAGATCGAGCGTTACTGGGGCAGAAGCACTGTGTCGATTACGTGAATGACGCCGTTGCTGCACTGAATGTCGGCCTTGACGACGGTTGCGCCATCCACCATGACCTTGCCGCCGTGAGCCATAATCTTGACGCTCTTGCCATTGACCGTCTTGGCTTCATCCAACTTGACCACATCCTTGGCCATCACGTCGCCTGCAACCACGTGGTAGGTGAGGATGGCAACCAACTTCTCTTTGTTCTCCGGCTTGAGCAAGTTTTCGACGGTGCCGGCGGGTAACTTGGCAAAGGCCTCATCGGTGGGCGCGAATACGGTGAAGGGACCAGCCGACTTGAGGGTCTCGACAAGGCCAGCAGCCTGGAGCGCAGCGGCCAGAGTCTTGAAATTGCCGGCGGCAACGGCAGTGTCCACGATGTCTTTTTTCGAACCGGCATAAGCGCCGCTGGTGAGGCTCAAGGTGAGCAGAAGGGCGAAGGCGGTCATTACGGAAAATGGTTTCACAGAGTGTCTCCTTGAATTTAAACTTCGTTTTCAGCCGAAATCGGCTGTCTCAACCTAAGATTAAGAAAATACTTTTTCTGACCGAGAAAATAACGAAGATAGGGGATCCGTTTTCGCACGGGGCAAAGATGAGCGAGAATTGGTCGCGCTGAGAACAATCGCAGTTTTGCCAGATTCACCATAGACACGCATTCTGTACTTGTGGAGAATATCGTGTCACTCACATTTATTTTACTATAATGAATCTTCCCGGAGATTCTCCTCATCAATTCGAGAGAACTAAAAAGGAAAGAAAGAGGAAATTCCAAATGTTCAACAAATCGGATTGGTTCTTTCTAGCGGCAGCGTTTTTTTCTTTTCTGTTTTCCGTATCACTGTGGTTCGGAGTTGGCGTGCAAGCCAGCAAGGAAGCGGGCGTTTTTGTCGGACTCTGGGTTCCGTCGATCCTGGCTTTGGGGAATTACGTCCGTCAGGCCGCGCGGGCCCAGCAAAATGTCTGATACCGCGATCTTCATCCTAGGGGGGTTCGTTACCCTGCTGGTATGCGGCGGCTTCAGTTTCACCTTGCTGGAAGTCCGGCGCATTGACCAAGAAGACAGTGCAAAGCGGCACTCCCACCATCGGATCGCACCTTAGCTATGACTCCGATCAACCACACCGACTGTCTGATCGTGGGCGCCGGGGTCGCTGGACTAGTGGCTGGTGCAGCTTTGCAGGCGCGCGGGGCCTCGGTCCTGATTTTGGACAAGGGGCGCGGCGTAGGAGGACGGCTGGCCACGAAGACTTTTGAGGGAGGCCGGTTTGACTATGGGGCGCAGTTCTTCACGGTGCGCAACCCGAGATTTCGCCGCTTGACGGAGGAGTGGCTGGCTGCGGGAGTGGTGACCTCCTGGTGTGACGGGTTCAGCTTACCGGACGGGAAGTTCAAATCCACAGGCGAGGCCCACTACTGTGGAAGGGGCGGGATGAGAGCGATCGCCACGCATCTTGCTCGAGACCTCGACGTGCGCTCCCAATGTGAAGTCAAAGCGATCCGGAACGAACCGGGCTTGTGGACGGTGGTGGACGCCAGCGGCAGCGAGTACACCGGCAATGTGTTAATCCTGACCCCGCCGGTACCTCAGGCGCTGACGTTGCTGAACGCGGGCAACGTGCCGCTGAGCAAGACCATCCAGGACCAGCTTGCACAAATCACTTACGATCCCTGCATCGCGGTGATGGCGATGTTGGAAGGGCCAAGCCGGATCCCTTCGCCCGGCGGGATTTGGTTTCCCGGAGAACCACTGGCCTGGATTGCGGACAACACGCAGAAGGGCATGTGCTCCGCGGCGGGAGGGGGCAGTAGCATCACCTTGCATGCGGGTCCCGAATTCAGTCGAGAGCACTGGGAGGACGCCGCCAAGGGTGCTGGTCTTTTGCTGCAACGAGCCGAGCCATGGTTCGGAACTCAAGTGAGGAGCTACCAGACCCACCGATGGAGATTCAGCCAACCCACCCACAGGCACGATGAGCCAGTGCTTCGAGTGTCGGCTCCGGCTCCGCTGGTCTTTGCCGGCGATGCTTTCGGGGGTTCACGAGTGGAAGGGGCGGCGCTTTCGGGACTGGCGGCGGCGGAGTGCCTGTAAGGATGCGCGACTACCTCATGCCTTTGCACCGGTGGAGCAACTGGTCGCTGGTCCAGTTGATCCACTCGATGATGCTCTTTGGCCTGTTACTTGGTGGGCTGTGTAACCGCATTCATTTGAAGAGTGACTGCCGTCTGGGCCAACAGTCTGCTGTTTGCGGATGCACCGGTCTTCAAGGAGATTAATGTCTTCCCCAGTATGACTCCCTCAAAGTGGGCAGTCGTTCCAAGGGCCACAGTACCGGAAACCTGCCAGAAGATATTCTTGGCAAGAGCGCCGCCCTGCAGGATCACTTTGGTAGCGCTGGCTTCTTTCAGAGTCCCTGCTATCTGGAAAATCCAGACATCGTTCGGACCACCCGAGAGCGTGACATCGGTCGATATCAAAACCGGGGTACTCCATTTGTACAGGCCGGGAGCGAGCGTCAACCCGCCAATTTGTCCGGCACCCAGTTCGGTAAAATTAGGAAACAGTCGTCCAGCGGCGTCGGTGTATGCGGTTTGCATGTCGCCCACAGCCGTCGTGAGCGTGGTGGGGTCGGTCACCCGGCATGGAAGAGGACCCGCTGCATTCACGGAGTAAACGGTCCCTGTGATCACTTCTGCACAGGTCAGATGAATAGCAGCTCCGGTGATGGGACTCGCTCCAACATCGCCGTTGATGGAAGATGCATAAACGTCCGTGATCCCTGACTTGCTGAGAATCGCGAAAATGCCTGCTTTTCCCAAGGCCACCGATGTCTGGCCGGTAAACACGCCGGCGCCGGTGGTAAATCGCCAGGCGACGGGGTTCGCCATGGCCACTCCAGCCACGTTTTTCGCCGCCATTGAAATGGTGGCAGTGTAGCTGGTGTTGGGATTCAGAGCGGACGCGGTAGGGGTAAAGGTTGCCACAGTGTTCTCCGCATTCATGACGACGGTGCCGGGCACGCTGCCTCCGGTGGTCTCCTTGAGCATGAAGGTGAGGGCATTTACGGTTGTGGGATCCATCGGCTGGCTGAAGGTGGCAGTGGCGACGGCGGCAGCCACAACGTTATTGCTGTTATTTGTGCTGGTGGGTACGGTCGTGGCCCGGTTGGTTGGGCTTGAGGACATCACGGTGGGTTCGGTAGCTGCGCCGATCAGTTTGCCGGGAGCAACGGTAACGCCGGGGTTAACGGCAGCAAAGACCCTTCCGATTCCGCCAGCTGCGAGCAAGGTGGCGACTAGCACAGCCATAAATAGCGATGGTCGGTATGACTTTCCTGATCTGATCATTGTTATTTCCTCTTTCATTAGCCTGACAGGACGCTTGATTGTCATTCGCTAAGGGGGGATTACTTCAGATGGGCTGACTTAGTTTCAGGGAACCTGAAAGAGTAAAAGAACGTTCACTCTAACTCAACTGTGGCATTTTGGTGGCCCTTGGTCTCGATGCGAAACTTAAGGCATCAATACAGCGAAAAGCGGGCCAGCAGCGCAGAATCTGGTGCTCTGCCGTGTATTTTTGGCGGGTAAGCAAGTAGGGTCTACACGCTAACTCCTCGCTATCTGAGGGCTATCTTTAGACGCTCACCTCATCTGGTAGTAGCAGTTGTAGGCGGGGGCGCGGTTTAGAAATCCAAGGAAAAAGGGCCTCCGTCGGTCGCCGACAGAAAGCCCCGGTGAAGCGGATGCTCCCATACCTCCCCCGAGTTACGGGCGCATCTCAATGTATTGAAGCAATTGCAAAGTAGGGAGCAATTGCACAGCCACTTGCCGGGCGGGCCATAGTTTAGCGGTCCCCCAGGGTAGCGGCGAGAACCGCATTGTGGGACACTGAAGCATGAGCAAAAGAACATTGCTTACGGAAGTGGCGGACCCTGCCACCGCAAAAGAGGGAAGGTGCAGCGTGTGCAACCGGATGTTCATCGCCAAAGAAGATTGCCATGGCGACGTTGCGAAGCAGTTTGAGGCGCACCATTGCAACCCGGACGAGGAGGAGGCGCGAGGTGCGGCGCAGGTGGTCAAGAAACCTAAAGAAAACAAGAGCTAGTTCGATAGCGGAAGCATCAATTGAACCACGGCTTACCATCCCATGCAACCATGCGTCCAGCAAGCTCTACATGAGCCCGGGTTCGTATGGGAAAGCTTTTCCCACTTTTGCATTTCGTCCTCAGTACTTCTGATTTGTCCAGGCCATCAGCCTTCGCGAGGAGGACAACATGAAATCAACGCAAGAGGAAGCGGTCGCGGTATTTACCAATTGGAAAGCCAATTCGTCTGAAATTCAGGTGATGTTGGCCGCCGACGGCGTAAGGGTTGGATTCCTGGGCACGGTTGTGGAAGTATCCGACAGCTCGGTACGGATACTGGGTTCCAACGGCGCAGAAGCGGTGCTCACTCTGGCGGGCGCATTATTCGATTGGGGGCATAGACAGGACGAGCCCATCGCGACGCGATTCGAATCTATCTTGAAGGTATCCCTTGCTCACTGCGATTTCATGGTTGCAGAATAGGGAAGCGCACCTGAACCGTCGCTCAGTGATGAAGTGGAAGCGTGGTGGGCAGTGCAGGGCTCGAACCTGCGACCTCCTGCTTGTAAGGCAGGCGCTCTAACCAACTGAGCTAACCGCCCATGCGGCATCCATCAAGTATAGCGGGGGCGGAGGGCTGGCTCCAAACCACGGGTGGGGCTCGCTAAATTTGCCCGGACAGCGGAGCTAGGACGGGGCACCCTCCACGTTAGAAGAACAGTGTCAACTCGACCGCTGTTAGACTGGCAAACGTGAAGCGGTTGATCATCAATGCAGACGACTTTGGGTTGACCCGCGGGGTGAACCGGGCCATCTTCGAAGCCCACCGCGGCGGCATGGTGACCTCGACTACGCTGATGGCCTGCGGTCGCGGGTTCGATGACGCGGTCACGCTGGCCCACTCGATTTCGCAAATGAGCGTGGGATGCCATGTGGCGCTGGTGGACGGGACACCTATCCTCGATCCTGCTGACGTGCGCAGCCTGATGGCAAGTGCGGGAGCTTCGCAGTTTCGCAAGAAGCTCGGGGGCTTTGTGCTGGCGGCGAGCACGGGCCGACTCGATGCGGCGCAGGTGGAGGCGGAGGTGACCGCGCAAATTCGCAAGCTGCAAGACGCGGGGATTGAAGTGTCGCATCTGGACACACACAAGCACACGCACATGTTTCCGGCGGTGCTCAAACCGCTTTTACAGGCAGCGCGAATTTGTGGAGTGAAGTTTGTGCGCAATCCGTTCGTGCCCGCACGTCCTGTGGCTCGCGAGATTGTCTTGCGGCGGCCGGATTTGTGGAAGCGTTCGCTGGAAGTGCAGATATTGAAATCGTACGAGCCGCAATTCCGGCGCGAAGTGGCTAAGGCTGGGTTGCGAACCCCGGATGGAGCGCTGGGCATCATTGAAACGGGCATACTCGACGAAGAGTTGTTTCAAGCGTTGGCGCGGAATTTACCGGAAGGAACGTGGGAGTTAGTGTGCCATCCGGGGTACAACGATGCGGAGTTGGGAGCGGCCAACACGCGGCTGATGCAGTCGCGCGAGATTGAATTGGCGGTGTTGCGGTCACCGGCCTCGCGGAAGGTTTTGGAGGAGGCGGGAGTGCAGGCGATCAGTTATCGGGAGTTGTAAGGGGTTTGAGCCTTATTTCGCGGGGTTTTCGGCGTAAGTGGCGATGACGATGGCGCGGACCAACCCGCCCATCGTGAATTCTTTGGCTTGGATGTCCACCGGCAAACCCAGCTCGCGCAAGGTTGCGGAAGTGACGGGACCAATCGAGGCGAATTTCATGGAACGGAAGGCGCGATTTTTCTTTCCCGCGAGTTCGACGAAATTGCGCACCGTCGAAGAACTGGTAAAAGTTGCCATATCGGGACGCTTGGCAGCATCTTTGAGCGCAACGCGAAGGCGAGCGCGCGAGGTCTTGGGCACAACGGTTTCGTAGGCTTCGACGACATCGACGTGAGCGCCGGCAGCCCGCAATTCCACGGGAATGACATCGCGAGCGACTTTGGCGCGCACCAGCAGCACGCGCTTGCCGGCGATGTGTTCGCGCAGGCTGGTGACCACAGACTCGGCGACATACTCCTCAGGGATCACGTCCACCTGAATGCCCTTGGCTTGCATCGCCTTCTTGGTGGCGGGGCCGATCGCAGCAATTTCGAGGTGCTTGAGGTGGCGCTTGGTGAGGCGAAGTTTGCGCATGCGTTGCCACATGGCATCCACGCCATTGACGCTGGTGAGGATGAGCCAGTCATAGTTCTTCAGGTCGCGGAGTGCGCCATCAAGGGGAGCGAAGGAGCGCGGCTTGCGAATCTCAATGAAAGGAATTTCGATTACGCTGGCGCCCAGGGAGCGCAGGCTGGAGGACAACACGCCGGCCTGATGGCGGGCACGGCCAACCAGAATGCGGGTTCCCGCGAGGGGATGAGAGGCAGAGGGTTTTCGAGCCATAGGATTGGGGGTGAGAGATATGGATTAAGGAACTGCGATGCCGCGTCCGTACACTTCCTTGAGGATGGCGTCACCGCCCCGCTGAAGTAGAGTATCACCGACCTCGCTGCCCAGGGTCTGCGGGTCATCGCCATCGCGCGACTCGCGGAGAATATTGGTACCGTCGGGATGCGCCACCAGAGCGTCGAGATGGAGGCGGCCATTGCGCAGCTGAGCCGACGCACCGATGGGGACCTGACATCCGCCGCCAAGCTTGTTCAATAAAGCCCGCTCGCAGGTGGTGGTGGCGCGAGCCGCCGCGTCGTCCAGGAAGGCCAAATGTTGGCCGGTCTCATGATCGCCAGAGCGAATCTCGATGCCCAGCGCGCCTTGCCCAGCCGCCGGACACATGATTTCCGTGGGAATCACTTGCTTGACCAGTTGGGTCTTGCCTAAGCGATTGAGTCCGGCGGCGGCCAGAATGATGGCATCGTACTCGCCCGCTTCCAACTTGCGCAGGCGAGTGTCCACATTGCCGCGCAGGGGATAGATATCGAGATCGGGGCGCAGGGTCTTGATTTGAGCCTGACGGCGTAGGCTGCTGGTGCCCACGCGCGCGCCCTGCGGCAGATCTGCAATGCTGGAATACTTGACCGAACAAAAGGCGTCGCGGGGATCCTGGCGTTCGGTGATGGCGGCGATTTCGAATTCGGGCGACAGTTCGGTGGGCAGATCTTTCAGGCTGTGAACCGCAAGATCGACGCGATGATCGAGTAGAGCCTCTTCAATTTCCTTGGTGAACATGCCTTTGGTTCCGACTTTGGCGAGAGCGACGTCGGTGATCTTGTCGCCGGTAGTCTTGATGATCTCGAGCGCGACTTCGTGACCGCGGGCTCGCAGCAACGCCGCAATATGATTGGCCTGCCACAAGGCGAGTTCCGATCCGCGAGACCCAATGCGCAAGCGAGCCATCAGCTCTGCCCTCCGCCGTCCCCTGTTTTCTCATGGAGATTAAACAGGCGTCTGACAATTTCAATCACGGTGGTGGATTCGGGATCGCGGGCCGCAGTCTTCAGCGTGCTGATGGGAGTGTGCATGATCTTGTTGACGATGCCGCGAGTCAGAGCTTCCACGGCCATTTCCTGCTCGGGGGTCAGCGCTCCCAAGCGGCCGCGGACGCGGTCAATCTCCGCCTGCCGGATGGTCTCCAGGTGTTCGTGGAGAGAAACAATGGTGGGAACGACATCGAGCACCAGGATGCGTGCCTGGAAGCGGTTTACCTCAGCATTGATGATGGCTTCGGCGTGTTGGGCTTCGGTTTGGCGATCGGCCACATGCGAGGCAACCGCTTGCTGCAAGTCGTCAATGTCGTAAACGAACAGGCCATCCACCTTGTTCATTTCCGGGTCCACGTCGCGAGGCACCGCGATATCAATGAAAAACATGGGCCGATTCTTGCGGCGGGCCATGAACTTCTCCCCGTGCTCGCGGCGGAAAATCGCATGGGGAGCGCCGGTAGAGGTGATGACGATATCGGCGCGGTCGCAACTCTCATACAAACTGTCGAAGGAAATGGCTTCGCCGTCGAACTTTTGGGCCAGCTTCACGGCGCGGTCATAGGTGCGATTGGCGACAAAGATGGAGGTGCAGCCATGGGCCAAGAGATGGCGGGCGGCGAGTTCGCTCATCTTGCCGGCGCCAACCAGGTAAACGCTCTTGCCATTCAAGCTGCCAAAGATTTTTTTGGCGAGTTCGACCGCGACCGAAGCTACGGAAACGGCAGAGGAACCGACGGCGGTTTCGCTGCGGACGCGTTTGGCGACTGCAAAGGAGCGAGTGACCAACTGGTCCAACTGGGCGCGCACCGTACCCACGGCGCGGGCGGTGGCGTAGGCTTCTTTCACCTGGCCGAGGATTTGCGGCTCGCCGACCACCATGGAATCCAGGCTGGAAGCCACGCGGAAAAGATGGCGTACCGCCTCCTGCTCGCGGAATTCGTAGATGTGCTTATCCAGTTCTTCCGGGGCCAGCGAAAAGTATTGGTGCATCCAGCCGCGCAGATCACAGGAACCATTTTTCACATTGGCCAGCAGCTCCACCCGGTTGCAGGTGGAAATGATCATGGCCTCTTCGATCCCGGGGTGGGCGGCGAGCTTTTTGCAAGCTTCCGGGAGACGAGATTCAGGAATGGCGATGCGCTCGCGCACCTCGACCGGCGCGGTTTTGTGGTTTACGCCGATGAGATGAAATTTCATGAGGCCACGAACCGGTGCATGTTGCTGAAGTAATTCGCCGACCAGGCGACGATGGCCGCGATAAAGGCCACGCTGGCCAGCAGTGCGGCTTTACGGCCGCGCCAGCCGGCATTCCATCGGGTGTACACCATGACCAGATAGACGGCCCACATGAGCACGGAGAGCATGATCTTGGGATCGAGCAGATCGACACGACCGTAGGTGTTTTCGGCGATGACGGTGCCGGCAATCAAACCCAGGGTCATGAAGGGAAAGCCGAGAAGCAGCGAACGGTAGCCGATATCGTCGATCACCTGGAGCGAGGGTAGGCGGCCAAACATGCCACCGGGACGTTTTGATTTCAACATCCGCTCCTGGATCAGGTAGAGCAGACTGGCGCCGAAGCTAAGAGAGAGCGCAGCATAGCCGGTAAAAATGAGCGCGATATGAGTGAGCAGCCAGCCATGGCGAGTGCTGGGGGACATTTGCAGAAATGGCTGTTGGCCGGTGGCAGCGACAAAGGTGATAAGGAAAACGATGGGGAAGATCACAATGCCGGGTGACGTGGTCTGATACACCAGGTAGGCCAGCATGAACACTGCCATGATGAGGAAGGCCAACAAAGACTCGGAGTTGTGCACGGAGGCCAGGGTCAGTTGGCCGGCGGAGGTGACGGCTTCCACCAGGGAAACCAAATGGAAGACCATCCCCAGATAAGAGGCGTGCAGGGCGAGTTTGCTGAGCAACTCCGTGGTGCGGGTGAGCGCCACCAGAGCGTACAACAACCCGACGCCGTAGCAGCACAGCGCAACTCGCAGCCAAATCATGGACATAGGACTTTACCCACCTGAGGACCTGCCTCAGTATTTGATTATAGTTTGCGCGGTCTGAGGGACGGATGCAGCAGGCGCTGTCACCGCTTAGTGTGACCTACGTCACAAGAGAGAGGTTGCCTCAGTCCACGCTCGCCTCAGTCCACGTGCAAGGCAGGCAGCAGGGCCTCCAGAGCGGCGGAGTCCACGATCAGGCGGCGGCCCTGGGCCATCATGTCCTCGATTTCATCGAAGGCCTGGAACAAACGCATCTTGACGGCGGCGTACTGTTCGGCATCGGTCAGGCTTCGGCGATGGGCCTGAGCCCAAGCGGTGACGGCCTGCGGACGCAAGAACACGCTGACCGCAAACGTAGTCTTGCGGTCGGAAGTCACGTCGAAAATAAATTCCATAGCGCCGGCTTCGGGGTCTGCTGGAACCGCGGGACGCTGCCCCACAAAATAGTACTGGTACACATATCCCTGGCCGCCGGTATAGGTTTTCATGCGACGAATGGTCATGGGAACACTCTTTACTTGCCGCTGTTGGCAGGTGAGATCACCCGGCCCAGATCGCTGGCGCGGGACATGCGATCGAACATCTGAAAAGCCGCCAAGCTCACTGTGGCGATCGCCTGCTCGCCATCGCGCTCGCGACGCAGGTAGGTGGTCATCACGCAAATAACGTAAGGATGCTTGTCCACAAAGACAACACCGGAGTCGTTGCGCACGCCCTCGAGCGCGCCCGGCTTGTTGGCAATCTTTAAGTCATCGGGTAGATCGCGCGGGATCCAACTGTCTTTGTGAGTGCTGAGGACTTTGAAGAAATCTTCGGTCATGGCGGGATTCAAGACTTTGGCGCGATAGAGCGCCTCGAGCAGCAGCAGCATTTCGCGCGGAGTGGCTACGTTCTCGCGGCCTTCGCTGGCGGCTTTCAGGTCCATCATCTTGCGGCGGAGACGAGTGTGGGGCAGGCTGAGCGAATCCAACAGAGCGTTGACATTGTTCATGCCCACGCGGTCGATGAGGACGTTGGTGGCGGAGTTGTCGCTGACCGCCACCATGATGGTGGCCAGATCGCGCAAGGTGAGGATGGTGACGCCGGGAGTAAGCCCGCCCAGGATGTCACTATCGGGAACCAGGTCGGAGGCGCGAACGGTATAGAGATCAGTGAGCTTGAGCCTGCCTTGTTGGGCCTGACGATAGAGTTCGGCGAGGACGGCGATTTTGATGGAGCTGGCTTGCGGAAACACTTCGTCCTCGCGCAAGAGCAAGTCTTTGCCGCTGCTGAGGTCGAGGATGGCGACGCCCATTACGCCATCAAGATTGCGGTCCACCTCAGCGACGGCACTGCCGAGTTTCTGCCACAGCGCAGACTGCTTCTCAACCGCGGGGGCGGGAGCCTGCGCGAATGCGGCGGCGGTCAACAACAGGGAACATAGAAGTTGATTCAAGCGCACGTTTTCTCCGAATCGATGCAAGCACAGCGAGCCCACGAACCTAAACGTCTAATTTCGCCTCCCGCAAGCGCAAGACCGCGGTCTCAGGAGCGACTGGCGAATAATACACTTCTTTGAAAGTGTAGGATTTGGATTTGGCGGTGAGGACCGGCAAGATTTCGATATGCCAGTGATAATCGTCGTCGAGTGTTTTCCAATACTGGAGGCTTTGCGAGCTGTGCCGGGTATTGGGAGAAGTATGCAGCACCATGTGAAATTCTTCGCTAATGCTGCGGATGCGGAGCAGAGTACGCCGCAACAAACTAGCGAGATCCGCCAGAGCACCGGGCTTAGCCAATCCAGTGCGCTCAAAAGAGGAGTCGTGAGTGCGAGGCAGGACCCAAGTTTCATAAGGAGCGCGCGAGGCGTAAGGGCAGAACGAGACGAAATCGCCTCGGGCCTCGATGACGCGCGAGTGCTGGCGCTCCTCCTGGGCCAGGATGTCGCAAAATACGCAACGTTCTTTTTGTTTGAAATACTCGCGGCCGGAGCGCAACTCATAGAGCACGCGTCGAGGAACGAAAGTGGTGGCGGTGAGCTGGGAGTTAGGATGGTCGAATTCCTGTCCGGCGCTGGCTCCGTAATTCTTGAAAATGCTGACGTACTTGAAGCGCTGGTCTTGTTTCAAGTCCTGAATTCTGCCAGCCACTAAGCGAAGGAAGGCTTCGACTTCGGCATCGCTGGCCTGCCACAGGTTGCGGTCATGATGGCGGTTTTCCAGCAAGACCTCATGAGCGCCGACGGGAGCCATGCGGTCGTAGAGGCCTTCCCCGCGGCGATCTGGGTCGCCTTCCACATGGTAGAGCGGATTCGGATGAACCACGGCCTCGGCCGACCAGGGAGCACCATCGCCGATGGCGACGGTAGAAACCACTTTCGTGACGGAGTTCTCCAAACAGAAGCGGCAGCTTTCCACCGGGGCGGCAAACTCGGGAACGTCGTCACCCGTAATGCACCAGGAACGGGTGATGGGATCTTTTCTCAAATCCATACTGCTAGGAAAACACTCTGCCCGAGCCGCGTCAACTGTGTAGTCCAACGGAGGCGCTGATATAATCCGCGCACAAGCCCGCTTGCGATGACTGAGCCGTCCACTCCGCTGATGCGGCAATACGCCGCGGTAAAGAAAGAACATCCCAGCGCGCTGCTGTTTTTCCGCCTGGGCGACTTCTACGAACTCTTTTTTGAGGATGCGGTGACCGCCGCGCGCGAGTTGCAGATTACGCTGACCTCGCGGAACAAAGAAAAAGGCATAGCGATCCCCATGTGCGGCGTGCCCTACCACGCTGCGGAAAATTACATTGCCAAGCTGATTCGGCGGGGGTTCAAGGTTGCAATCTGCGAGCAGATGGAAGATCCGCGGCTGGCGAAGAAGCTGGTGCGCCGGGAAGTGACGCGGGTGGTCACACCAGGCACGGCGGCGGATTCGTCGCTCAGTTCGGAAGAAAACAATTTTTTGGCGGCGGTGGCGGCGAATGGCGGGCGGGTGGGATTCGCGGCGCTGGACCTTTCGACCGGGGAGTTTCGCGCGACCGAATTTAGCGACGACGCATCGGCGCGACGGGTGCAGGAGGAACTGGATCAACTGCGCCCGAGGGAACTGCTTTATGGATCCGCGGCACCGTTGTTTGAACACGCGACGGGCGGTCGTGGTTATGCGGAGACGCCGCTGGATGACTGGATTTTCGCGCCGGACCACGCGATTCCTCTGCTGGAAAACCATTTTGGGGTGATGTCGCTGGAAGCCTACGGACTAGCCGACAAGCCTGCGGCGGCCGCGGCTGCGGGGGCGTTGCTGCACTATGTCCGCTCCACCCAGCGCGGGATGCTGACGCATGTGGATCGGATCGGCTTCTACGAGCGGCAGGATTATCTGGTGCTGGATGCCGTGACGGTTCGCAATCTGGAGCTGATTGAGCCGCTGTTTTCAGGCGCGGACGCGGGGGTAACGCTTTTCCGCTCGCTGGATACGACCGTGACCCCGATGGGAAAGCGACTGCTGCGGGCGTGGATGCTGCGACCGTCGATTGATGTCGCGGAAATTGAGGCGCGGCTGGATGCCGTTGCGGTGCAGGTGAAGGAGTTGATGGGACGTGAGGAACTGCGCCGGGCGCTGGACGGCGTGCTCGACCTGGAGCGACTGCTGAGCCGGGTGACGCTGGAGGCGGCCAACCCACGCGATCTGTTGGCTCTGGCGGCGTCTTTGGGCAAGATTCCCGCAGTGCGGCAAGCCCTGACCCGGTTGAGTGCCCCCCGGCTGGCGAAACTTTACGACGCACTGGATGAACTGGGGGAGTTGCGGGTTCGCATTGAAAGCACGATGGTCTCCGAACCGCCGCTCGGCCTGAGCGATGGCGGATACATTGCCGCCGGAATCGACCATGACTTAGACCATCTGCGCGACCTGAGCCGAAACAGCAAACACTATGTGGCGCAGATCGAGCAGCGGGAGCGGCAGCGCACCGGCATCAGCTCGCTGAAGGTCAAATTCAACTCCATCTTCGGCTATTATTTGGAAGTTTCGAAGCCGAATTTGCATCTGGTCCCCGGCGATTACGAACGCAAGCAAACCCTGGTGAATGCAGAGCGGTTCACGACCCCCGAACTGAAAGAGTACGAAGCTAAGATCCTCGACGCGCAAGAGAAGATGGTCGAGATCGAGCGGCGGCTGTTTGCGGAGTTGAGGGCGGCAATCGCGGTCGAGGCCAAGCGTATCCGCCAGACCGCTCTGGCGATTGCAGAAGTGGACGTGCTGGCATCGCTGGCCCACATTGCAGCGTTGCGCAACTACTGCCGTCCGATATTTGATGAGAGCGGCGAGTTGGAAATCGTGGAAGGCCGGCATCCCGTCATCGAACTGCACGATTTGTCGCATGGCGGCGACCGGTTCGTTCCGAATGACCTGTTTCTGAACGCGGCTTCGCACAACGTGCTGGTGCTGACCGGGCCGAACATGGGCGGCAAGAGTACTTACCTTCGGCAGACCGCGCTCACCGTGATCATGGCGCAGATGGGGTCGTTTGTGGCGGCGCGATCGACACGGCTCAGCGCGGTGGATCGCGTATTCACGCGCATCGGGGCGAGTGATAACCTGGCGCGCGGACGTTCGACTTTCATGGTGGAGATGACCGAGACGGCAGCCATCCTGCACACGGCGACTGCGAAATCGTTGATCCTGCTGGATGAGGTGGGTCGCGGGACTTCCACCTACGACGGACTGGCGATCGCGTGGGCGGCAATCGAATATCTGCACGCGCGGGTTCACGCCAAGACTTTATTTGCCACCCACTACTTCGAGCTCACCGAACTGGCCGAGCAACTGAGCGGAGTGAAGAACTATCATGTCTCGGTGAAAGAAGCGGGCGGAAACGTCATCTTCTTGCGCAAGGTGGAGCCGGGGGCGGCGGACCGCAGCTATGGAATCGAGGTCGCTAAGCTGGCCGGCCTGCCGGGAGAAGTAATTGCGCGGGCCCGGGAAGTA
>JANYBT010000152.1 GCA_025360645.1 Acidobacteriaceae bacterium
CTCAAGAGCAACACGAGCTTTCGCATCAGCCAGTAGAGGATGCGGCACCGGTGCACCACCTGTGCGGGTTGAGGGGTGAGCCAGACCAATGACCTGCTAACCTTTGGCGATGATAATTTTGTTGGATCAAGACGGCGTGCTCGCCGACTTCGAGGGAGCGTTTCGCGAACGCTGGATCTCGCGCTATCCCGCGATTCCCCCGGTTCCTGAACAGGCGCGGCACTCATTTCAAATCAAGGACGACTATCCCGAAGACCCGCGCGCTCAAGTCGAGGCAATCTACAGGTCGCCGGGATTCTTTCGCAGTCTGCCGCCAATTCCTGGCGCGCTGCAAGGACTACGGGACATGGTGGCGGCGGGATGGGAAGTCTTCATCTGCACCTCGCCGCTTCGCCACTATGACCATTGCGTGCTCGAGAAATACCAGTGGGTCGAGCAACATCTGGTCGCGCGTTCACCAGCCGGATCGTTCTCACCCGCGACAAGACTTTGGTTCACGGCGACGTCCTGGTGGACGACAAGCCCGTGGTGACGGGCGTTTGTACGCCGCGGTGGCGGCACGTGATTTATGACCAGCCATACAACCGTGGCAGTGCAGCGCTCCGCATGTCGTGGAAGAACTGGCGGGATATTTCGATGAACCGTGAACTCGAGACTTAGGGTATTGGCCCGCCCAAGCGGAGCTTGGACGGGGCACCCCCGTAGGAGCCCCGGAAATCTAGAGTTGAGGGTTTTGGCGGCGGACCGAAGGTCGCTCTATTTCTGGCAGTGCGGGCAGTAGTGGCTGCTGCGGCCGGCGATGACCACGCGTTTGATCGGCGTCTTGCACTTCAGGCAGGGCTCGTTCTCTCGGCCGTACACACGGTGTTGCAACTGGAAGAAGCCGGCTTCGCCGTCGGCGTCCACGTAGTCCGAAATGGACGAGCCGCCCAGCGCAATCGCCTCTCGCAAGACTTCCTGCACCGCGACAAAGAGTGCGCCTAGCTTTTCGCGCGAAATCGTCGTCGCCCGCCGTCGCGGACGGATTCCCGCGCGGAAGAGCGATTCGTCCGCATAAATGTTGCCCACTCCGCTCAACAGGCTTTGGTTGAGCAGCGCGCTCTTGATGGGCGTCTTGCGCCCGCGAAACAGGTCGACAAATTTCTCGCGCGCCACCTGCAGCGGCTCCGATCCCGGAGCGGCGAAATCGCGGGTCACGCTCAGTCTGCCAAAACGCCGCGGGTCGACAAAACGCAGCTCGCGTCCGGAGGCCAGTCGCGCGATGGCGTGGGTATGCTTGGCGATCTCGGTCTCTGGCGAGCACAGCTGCATCCGTCCGGTCATGCCGAGGTGGACGATCCACTGCGCATGGGGGCCGGATTTGGCGCGCTTTCGAGTCGGCTCCAGGTCAACCACGATATGCTTGCCCACCCTCCGCACAGCCGCAATTCGCTGCTGTTCCAGAGTTTGGACGATCTCCGCGGCGGGGGATTTCAAGGGCTCTTGCTTGGAGCCCAGCCACACTGACTCGATGACGTCCCCGCGGACGCGCTGGTCCAGGCCGCGGGCGATGGTTTCGACTTCAGGAAGTTCGGGCATGAATTAGTCTTTCACACGCGGCGACCATTCACAGCGGGTGCTTCGCTGCGCTGACAATTACGACAAATTCTATGACTCATTGGTCGGGGCGGCTTTTAACTGCAGATCCCTCGCTTCGCTCGGGAGGACAAGAGCAGTTTCGAATTTCAAGTTTCAAGTTTCAAAACCATGCTTCATCGCTTCGGACGTTCAATTCACAGCAGGTCCTTCGCTTCGCTCAGGATGACAAGCCTAACAAGACATGGAGGATAAATCACAAGGGAGACTCGAAGGGAGACTCGAAGGGAGACTCGCTGCTCGACTCCAGCCGGGTGCGCAAGTTATCATCACTTGTACACACCCTGCTTCACATTCCCCTGCAATTTCAGGCTCGGCAATGATAATATGCCGTCGAGTGTGTGTTGAGGCAGTAATGATAATATGCCGTCGAGTGTGGGCGAAGGCAGTCCGGTACAGCAACCCATTATTTTCGCGGAGCGTGCAGTGAGACGAGGCAGAACGGCAGTCGTTGTCGGCGCCCAGTGGGGCGATGAGGGCAAAGGCAAGATCGTGGACGTGCTCTCGGAAAGCTTCGAGATCGTGGCCCGCTATGCCGGCGGACACAATGCCGGCCACACCGTCATCATCAACGGCAAAAAGTTTGTGCTGCAATTGGTTCCCTGCGGGGTGCTGCGCGAAGGTTGCCAGAGCGTGATTGGCAACGGAGTGGTGCTGGATCCACTGGCTTTTCTGAAGGAAGTGCAGTCGCTGCGGGACGTCGGAGTGGCGGTGGATAGCAACCTGTTCGTCTCCAACCGCGCCCACGTGATTCTTCCCTACCATCGCATGATGGAACTGGGTTCGGAGAACGCTCCAGGACGGGTGAAGATTGGCACCACCTCACGCGGCATCGGGCCCGCCTATGAAGACAAGATGGGACGCCGCGGGCTGCGAGTGGCCGACCTGCTCGACCTGCCGCTGCTGAAGACCCACATCGATAATGCCTGCCGCGAGAAGAACATGATCGCGCACGCGCTGTTCAACTCCGACCCGCTGGACCCGGAAAAGATGTACGAGGAGTATGCCGCGGCGGCGGAGAAACTGGCGCCTTTCGTGTGCGATACCGCGGTGTTTCTGAACCGCGCCATAGCTGACAAGAAGTCTGTCATTTTCGAAGGCGCGCAGGGGACGATGCTCGACATTGACCATGGCACGTATCCCTTCGTGACCTCGTCGAGCGCCACATCGGGCGGCGCGGTGATTGGCACCGGGGTCGGCCCCACGAGTATGGACATGGTCGTCGGCATCACCAAGGCCTATTGCACGCGAGTGGGCGGAGGCCCCTTCCCTACCGAGGAGCGCGACGACCGAGGCGAAGAGCTGCGCGTCCGCGGCAATGAGTTCGGCGCGGTCACTGGCCGACCCCGGCGCACGGGATGGATGGACCTGCCGCTGCTGCGCTACTCCAATATGCTGAACGGCACCACCTGGCTGGTGGTCACCAAGCTGGACGTGCTCGATCATCTAAAAGAAATCCCAGTCTGCATCGGCTACAAGGTGGACGGCCAGGAAACCGATTCCATTCCGCCGCAGGACAGCGGCTTCGCCAAGATCGAATGCATTTACCAAAACCTGCCCGGGTGGGCGACCCCAACCGAGGGTTTCACCAGAGTGGAGCAACTGCCGCGCGAGGCGCGCCAGTACCTGGCCTTCCTGGAGAAGCAGAGCGGGGCGCGGATTGGCATGATTTCCAATGGCCCCGACCGCGAGCAGACTATATTTGGGGACGAGTTTTTGGCTACACTAGGCAGACCGGTGCCGCGCCCCGCCCCACGCAAGCGCGGACCGAAACCTCGACGGAGCGATGCATGATCGTTTTGGCCGTAACCTGGATGGCAAAATCCGGACATGAAGCCGATGCGGTAGCCACCTTGACCAAACTGACCGAAGAATCCCGCAAAGAGCCTGGCTGCGTGATGTACCAGGTGCACCGCCACAAAACAGAACCTCGGCGGTTCTTTATCTACGAACAGTATCGCGACGACGCCGCCATGGAAGCCCATCGCAACGCGCCGCATTTTCTGGAGTATGCCAGGAAAGTGCTGCCCAAGTTTGCCGACCGCGTGGAAGGTCACTTGTACGAACTGATCGGCTAGCGCGGGCCCGGCTTCTCCGAGGGCATCGGCAGGATCGTCTCCTGAGTCATCTCCGTGGTCATCTCCGGATTCGTCTGCAGGATCATCTCGAGGATGATCGGCCCCAACTGCGACACACTCCCCGCACCCAGGGTGAGAATCATGTCTCCGGGCTGCGCACAGGCCGCGACTGACTGGGCGGCTTCCGCGAATGACGCCGCATATTGTGCCGAGTGTCCACCGGCCTGCACCGCCTGGGCAAGCGCTTCGCCGCTAATGCCTTCGATTGGCTTCTCGCTGGCCGCATATATATCCAACACGTACAGCGAATCCGCATCCCCGAAAGCGGCCGCAAATTCCGGCATCAGGTCGCGGGTGCGCGTGTAGCGATGGGGCTGGAATACCACGTGTACCCGGCGATAACCGCATTGCCGCGCCGCCGCCAGCGTGGCGCGAATTTCGGTAGGATGGTGTCCGTAGTCGTCCACCACGCTGACGCCGCCGGCTAGCCCGCGCAACTGGAATCGCCGATCCACTCCGGTGAAGGCTTCGAGGCCGCTACGAATCTGGTCCGGGGCGATGTCAAGGCCCACGCCCACGGCAATCGCCGCAGCCGCGTTCAGGGTGTTGTGCACGCCCGGGGCGTGGAGGGTGAACACGCCCAGGTCGCGGTCGCCGTAGCAAACTTGAAAGCGGGTGATCGGCTGGCCCTGGTTTGCGTCCGCTCTCGCCATCGGCTTGATCAGGAAATCCGCGCCCTTGCGCATTCCATAGGTCACCACCCGGCGGTGCACCAGGCGCAGCAATCGCCGCAGCATGGGATCGTCATAACAGGCCACCACCGTACCATAGAACGGCACCCGGTTCATGAACTCGACAAAGGTGCGGCGCACGTCGCGCATGTTGCGGTAGGTGTCCATGTGCTCGCGGTCAAGGTTGGTGACTACGGAAATAATCGGCGACAGTTTCAGAAACGAGCGGTCGCTTTCGTCGGCCTCGGCCACCAGGTATCGCGATTTCCCGAGACGCGCGTTCGAGCCCATTGCTCCGACGCGCCCACCGACCACGACGGTGGGATCGAGTCCGCCGCCGGCAAGCACAGCCGCCACCATCGAAGTGGTCGTGGTCTTGCCGTGCATGCCGGCGATGGCGATGCCGTACTTCAGCCGCATCAGCTCGGCCAGCATCTCCGCGCGCTGAATCACTGGAATGTGCCGCCGGCGCGCTTCAGCGACTTCAGGATTGTCGTGCGAAATTGCGGAACTGGTGACCACCACCTCTGCACTCGCAACGTTCTCAGCGCGATGTCCTTCGAAGATGGTTGCGCCCAGGCCGGCGAGCCGCTGCGTCAACGGGGAAGCTTTCAAGTCGGAGCCGGAAATGCCATAGCCGAGATTCAGCAGCACCTCGGCAATTCCGCTCATGCCGATACCGCCGATCCCGACGAAATGGATGTTCTGAATTTTGGCAAACATGCGATGGAGACTAGCTATTGTAGACTCGCGGGACCGCCGTCGGGTTCCCACCCCGCAAGTTCGGCGGCCATCGCAGCGATTTCGAGCACTGCATTGGGATGCGATAACGACTTGGCGGCAGCCGACATTTGCGCCAGGCGGGCCGGGTCACTGAGCAGGGCGACGAGCGTTTCCACCAGATAGGCAGCGCCGAGGTCGCTCTCTTCCACTACCACCGACGCTCCGGCGCGCTCGAGCACGCGCGCGTTGACGTTCTGATGGTCGTCGGCGGCACGGGGAAAGGGCACGAAAACCGCGGGCGTTCCGGCGGCGGTGATCTCAGCCACGGTGCTGGCACCGGAGCGACAGACAATCACATCGGCGCGAGCGAACATCGCGGGCATGTCATCAATGAATTTGTGCACCTCGGCGTCAAGACCGCGTTGGTGGTAGGCGGCAGCCACATCGGCGTAGTCCCGTTCGCCGGTCTGATGAATGATGGCGATGCCGGGAACGTGCGCGCTCAAGCCAGCCAGCGATTCGATCATCGCCTGATTGATGGCGTGGGCGCCCTGGCTTCCACCGAAGACCAGCAAGGTGGGACGTTGTAAGGCAGCGCGGGGCGCGATACGGAAAAATGCATCTCGCACGGGGACGCCCGTCACCCGGCAGTTGCGGAAGTAGGAACAAGTCTCCTCGAAGTGGACGGCGGCGGCGGAAACCCAGCGTGCCACCACGCGATTGGCAAATCCGGGAACCACGTTGGGCTCGAAGACCAGGGTTGGAGTGGCGCGCAGAATGGCGGCCATCATCGCGGGACCGGAAGCGTATCCGCCCACGCCAATCACGACGTCGGGCTGGAACTCGCGCAACATGCGGCTAGCGGCGGCGATGGCGAGGGGCAGGGCGAGAGAGGTCTTGAGGCGGGTCGCCAGGCTGACGTTTTTCAGCGCGCCCACTTCGACCAGGCGCAATTGGAATCCTGCCTGAGGGACGAGACGGTTCTCAATGCCGCGCGAAGTGCCGATGAACATCACCTCGGCGCCATAGTCCCGCTTCAGTTGTTCCGCGATGGCAAGGGCGGGGATGACGTGTCCCCCGGTACCGCCGCCAGCCAGAATTACGCGCATAGCATGACTATATCGTGGACATGGCCTGGCTTAGGAATGTCGGATCGTGTGGCGAGTGCGGCGAGGTGCTATTCGGTTTGCCGGGAAATATTCAGCAGCACGCCGATCGATGCCAGCGTGACCACCAGCGAAGAGCCGCCATAGGAAACCAGGGGCAGAGGGATGCCCTTGGTTGGCATCATGCCCAGCACCACGCTCACGTTGATGAAGGCCTGCAATGCAATCATGCTGGTGATGCCGGCCGCCAGATAGCGTCCAAAGGGATCCTGAGTGCGAAATACGACGCGCGCGCCCCGCCACAGAAAGATCGCAAATAAAGCGACCACGAGCATTGAGCCGAGCAGACCGAACTCCTCGGCAATGACGGCGAAAATAAAATCAGTGTGCGGCTCGGGAAGATAAAACAACTTCTGCTTGCCTTCCATCAGGCCCTTACCGCCCATGCCGCCGGTGGCCACCGCAATCAACGACTGGTTGATGTGGAAAGCCGCGCCCAGCCGGTCTCTGTCAGGATGCATGAACGCGGTGATGCGGGCCATGCGATAAGGAAACTTCCAAATAAGAAAGTACAAAGGCAGAAGAGAGAACACAAAGCTGAAGCCAAAATATTGCAGAGGCGCGCCCGCGATAAATAATACGCAGGCGGTGATGCCGAGACATGCCAGCGCCGTCCCCAGGTCGGGCTGAAAGACGATCAAGCAGACGAACATCAAGGTGGGCGCGACGGCGGGCAGGAGGGTGTTGCGCGCATCAGTCATGGTCTTGACGCGAGTGGCCAGAAAATACGCCAGAAACAGGATGATGGCGGGCTTGGCGAGTTCGGACGGTTGAAAGGAAATAGGTCCGAAGCGAAACCAGCGGTGAGTGTGATGAGCGCGGTCGAGAAAGAAGACCGAAATCAACAGCAGCGTGGTAACACCCATGAGCGAGAACACAGCGGCGGGACTCTTCCAACGCTTGTAGTCGATGTGCATAGTAAGAGCCATGAGCGCCAGTCCGATGGCCGCTCCCACCAGTTGTCGCAGCAGAAATCCGTATGGCGATCCAAAGCGCTCTTTCGCCATCACCGCCGACGCGCTAAAAATCATCACCAGCCCGATGAAAATCAACAGCAGCGTGGTGATGAACAACCAGCGATCGAAACTGACGCGCTTCGGCATACGACCTCCATTTCATCATGTTCGTCATGGAGTCGAGTGGAAGGTTGAGCGTGGTGGGGTGGAAATTTAGTAACTGATGTGGTTCTCCCGCGCGGGAGCCTGGGTCATGCTGGGCGGAAATTCCGGTCGCTGCGAAATGGTGGAGGGATTCTTTGGCCAGAGAAGCAGGCCGCTTGCGGCGAGGCTTTACAGTTTCCCCACCGCTTCCACAAAAGCGCGTCCGCGATGTTCGTAGCTCTGGAACTGGTCAAAACTGGCGCACGCCGGAGCCAGCAACACTACATCGCCCGGCTGCGCAGCCGCCGCTGCCAGGGTGACCGCATTCTGCAAGGTGCGTGCCCGCACCACTTCGGCGGCGCCGGCAATGTGGCCCTCAATCTTCTCCGCCGCCGCGCCGATGGTGTAGACCCGCTTCACCCGCGCCCGCAGCAAGTGGTTCAGCACGCGGTAATCGCTGCCTTTATCCTTGCCGCCGAGGATCAAGTGAATGGCCGAAGGGAATGACTCCAGCGCCTTGATGGTCGCATCCACGTTGGTCGCCTTCGAGTCGTTGTAATAGTCGACGCCGGCGATAGTCGCCACGAATTCCAGTCGATGTTCGACCGCGTTGAATCCGGCCACGGCGCGGGCAATCTGTTCCGCGCTGCAGCCTGCCAGCCTCCCGGTGCACACTGCCGCCAAAACGTTTTCCACGTTGTGTGCACCCTTCAAGCGGATGGCATCGACCGCGATGATCTCGCTTTCGCCGGCGGCGTCGCGGGACACAATCTTCCCCGCACGAATAAAGGCGCCGCGCTCGACCTCGCGCAACCGGCTGAACCAATACACCTGGGCCGGGGTGCGCGATGCCAGGGCCATACAAGTGGCATCGCCGGCGTTCAATACGGTGAAATCATCGGCGTGCTGGTTCTCAAAGATTCGCGCCTTGGCGTTGACGTAGGTTTCAAAATTTCCGTGGCGGTCGAGGTGATCGGGCGTGATATTCAGAATGACCGCAATGCGGGGGTGAAATGCCTGAATCGTCTCTAACTGAAAACTCGACACTTCCAGCACGATGCGGGTTTCGGCGGTGGCATGTTCCACGAAGCTGATGGCGGGCGTCCCGATGTTCCCACCCACCAGCACGGGAATCCCGGCCGCAGTCAGAATTTGGCCGACCAGCGTGGTGGTCGTCGTCTTTCCGTTGGAGCCCGTGATTGCGAAAATTGGACCAGAAAGAAATCGTGCCGCCAGTTCGATTTCGCCGATCACAGGCTCTCCGAGGGCGCGCGCCTGTTGCAGCATGGGCGCATCCACCGGCACCCCGGGGCTTACTACAATCAAGTCTTGCTCGCGGAAAGTGCGCTCGCCGTGGCCGCCGGCTTCGACGGCGATTCCGGCGTCGAGCAACTGAGGAATTTCGGAACCGAACAGCTCCCGCGGCTTCGAGTCTGAGACGGTCACGCGCGCGCCTCGCAATTTCAGGAACATGGCCGCGGCCACGCCCGACTTGCCCAATCCCACCACCAACACACGTTTGTTATAGAGTTCCACGCTGAATAGTTCTACCACGGAGCGGCTTATTCCGCCTTCTTCGGCGGCGGCGTCAAGCCCAGTTCGGTCATCACCATCTGCAAATCCTTCCACGCCTCGGCCTTCTGCCGCGGGTCGCGCAGCAGGTATGCGGGATGATAGGTCACCGCCAGCCGCGCTCCCGTCCAGTTAGGGTCGTCGCTCTGCACGCCGGTGGGATAGAAATCGTACCAGCGTCCGCGCATCTCCATCATGGAAGAATTCATCGCCAGCAAGGTCTTCGCCGCCGTCGCACCCAGCGCCACAATCACCTTGGGCTTGATGCTGGCAATCTGCCGCATCAGGAACGGCGAGCAGGTCTGGCATTCGTCGCTCTCCGGCGGACGGTTTCCCGGCGGACGGCACTTGATGATGTTTGCGATATAGATCTCTTCCCGCGAGATGCCCATCGCCTTGATCATGTTGTTGAGAAGTTGACCGGCCCGACCGACGAAGGGCTCGCCTTTCGCGTCTTCGTCGGCACCCGGCGCCTCGCCAATGAACATCAGGTCGGTCTTGGGGTTACCCACCCCAAAAACGATGTTAGTGCGGCCCTCGCTCAACCGGCACCGTTTGCAGTCGCCAATGTCTTCGCGAATAATGCGCAGCGCCTGGGCCGCGTCGCTGGTGCCCTGTTCGGCATATGCGATGCGCGGAGCCGCCGCAAGGTCTGCCGCGGAGACAACTTTCTTTCGTGGGGTCATCAAGTCCTGATCTGCAGAGGAATAGGTTTCGCTTGAATCGGCTTCGGCGGCAACGGAATGGGTTGCGGCCGCCAGCGCGGCAGACAGCGTGGCAGCCAACTCTGGCGGCACTTCGCGCCGGTAGAAATCGTAAATGCCCAGCTCGCGATAGAAGCGGACACGCTCCATCAGCGCGCGCTTCATCTCCAGGTCAAGGGTCCGGGTCATCTAGTGTGCGGCCTTGACTGCAGGTTTCTCCAACAGTTTCACCACTTGATCCAGCACCCGTCCGGCGACTTCGCGCTTGCTGGTTTCTGGCACTTCCACCACTTCGTCGTGGGTCAGGATGGTCACTGCGTTGCGGTCGGAGTCAAAGCCCACGCCCTCGCGCGAAACGTCGTTCACCACAATCGCATCCACCGACTTGGTCGCCAGCTTCCTGCGCGCGTTTTCCAGGACGTTCTCGGTTTCGGCGGCAAAGCCCACAATCACCTGCGCGGTTTTCCGCCGCGCTACTTCCGCCAGAATGTCGGCGGTCGGCTCCAACTCCAGCGTCATCGGACCTTTGCGCTTGATCTTCTGCTCGGCCGGTGCCTTGGGACGGAAATCCGCCACCGCCGCCGTCTTCACCACCACCGTGCTCTCGGGCAACAGCCGCAGCACCGCCTCGCGCATCTGGTCGGCGGTTTCCACGCGCGTCACTTCCACTCCCGCCGGCGGCGTCAACTCCACCGGCCCGCTCACCAGCAACACCCGCGCTCCGCGCCGCACCGCCGCTTCGGCGATGGCGTATCCCATGCGGCCGCTGGAACGATTGGTCAAATACCGCACTGGATCAATCTTCTCGCGGGTTGGGCCGGCGGTGACCAGCAGGGTCTGCCCGGCGAGGTCCTGCGACACTCCCAGCGCCTCCAGCAGTGCGTTCACAATCAGTTCATTTTCCGCCAGACGCCCCGGCCCGGTCATGCCGCAGGCCAGGTATCCGCTGCCCGGCTCCACAATGCGCACTCCACGCGCGCGCAAAGTTTCCAGGTTGGCATGCGTGGCCGCATGGTTCCACATGTTGACGTTCATGGCGGGTGCCACCACCACCGGAGCGGTCGTCGCCAGATACAGTGTGGTCAGAAAATCGTTGGCAACGCCGTGGGCAAAGCGCGCCAGCAGGTCGGCCGTGGCGGGCGCCACCAGCAGCGCGTCAATGGACTGCGCCACCGCAATGTGCTCCACTGCCGAGTCGAGGTTCGGCTGCTCGGCGCCGGAGCCAAATAAGTCGGTGATAACTTTTTCTCCGGTGCGGTCGGCAAAGGTGAGCGGGCGGACAAACTCCTGCGCGGCGCGGGTCATCACAACTTGCACGTGGATGCCGCGGTCCTGCAGCAGGCGCGCAATCTCCGCCGCCTTGTAAGCCGCGATGCCACCCGACACTCCGAGAGCGATCTTCATGGATGGTTAGATTCCGCAAGTGCTATGAACAGACTAGCTGAAATTGGGTCGCGGCTCCAGTGGGCATTGGGCCATTTCTTTGAAAGCTCGCGGCGATTTAGTACCTGAAGCGAGCATTTGGAACGATTCGACGTTATACTTAGCGCGAGATGACGATAACCCGCCTGCCAAACCGCCCTGGTCTAACGTTAACAATGCCCGCAGAGCTACGTTCACAAAGGACTAATGATGTCGGTTCCGACGTACGACCAATTCATTGAACCCGTAATGCGCTACCTCGCAGAACATGCAGAGGGGGCACTAGCACGTGACGTCCATGATGCTGCAGCAGCAGCTTTACATTTGAGTGAAGCCGACCGAGCTGAGCTTCTTCCTAGCGGCCTCCAGCCTGTTTACAAGAACCGGGTCGGATGGGCGCATGACCGGCTTAAAAGAGCCGGGATTTCACGTAGCCCTCGCCGAGGGTATTGGCAGCTCACCGACCAGGGTCTAGAGTTCGAAACCAGCAACCCCGCACCACTTCGTCCCGAGACGGTAGAGAAAATCGCAACAGAATACGCGGATGTTCGACTGCGGCCGATGGATGAATCAGGAGAATCTGGCCCTGTCCCGTTCGATCCGGGGGTATCTGAGCGAGCCACAGTAAGTCCAGATGATCGGTTAGAGCAAGCTATGGCTGAATTGCGCGAGGCAGCTATCGCCGATCTCCTAGACGTCCTTTCTCAAGTCTCGCCTGAGTACTTCGAGACGATTGTGCTGGACCTTCTTCACAAGATGGGGTACGGCACAAGCCGTACTGACCTCCTTCGGGTCGGTCGAGCTGGGGACGGAGGAATAGACGGCGTAATTTCGTTAGATCGTCTCGGACTGGAGAAGGTGTACGTGCAAGCGAAGCGATGGCAGAGTACGGTTGGGCGCCCCGATGTCCAGGGCTTCTACGGTGCCCTCGCCGGCCAGCGTGCGAATAAGGGCGTATTCATAACGACGTCTACATTCAGCCCGCAGGCAATCGATTTTGCAAAATCAGTCGAGCGGGTTGTGCTCGTGGACGGCATCAAACTCGCCGACCTCATGATTGAGCATGAAGTTGGCGTAACGTTGCGGTCCCTCCGCGTGCCAAAGCTCGATTCTGACTACTTCGAAGAGTAGGGCCCAACATTTCGGCACTGCTTCCCAGGCCTGTATCGACGAAATGGCAAACGTGATCGTCAGTCTCTAGATTGCCTGCGAGCCATTTTTCCCTACCCCTGAAAGTTACGATGGTAGATAATGAACCTTAGGAGCGACAACGTCATGGCCATTCATCTTACGCCCGAACAAGAACGGCGGGTTCAAGCCGTCATGAGCCGCGGCGCTTACGAGTCGGTTGAGGAAGTGGTCGAGGCTGCCTTGACTGCGGTCTAACAGCGCACGGTACCAGGCTTTGTCGGAACCCCGGGTGAACTCGACACCCTGCTGGCTGAAGGACTGGCATCGAAACCGCTCACGGAAGATGAATTTCGGGGTTGGGTCAACCAACAAACGGACGCCTTACTTGCTGAATATAAAACCGGCCCGCGTTGGGCATAGTTCTCAATCGCTAACCGCGATCCCTAATCCAGCGCCCTGCTTGCCGACTCCCTTAAATTCCGTGCAGCCTCGGCTCCAAACCGACTTCCAGCACCTCGCTGGCGGCGTCCGCTTCCGACTTGGCCAGCGGCGTGGTAATCCACTTCACTTGGCCGGCGGCGATTTCGTCCTGGGCAATGCGGCAGGGTTTGCGCGAGTGGGTGGAAATCACGGGTGGCGCGCCGCTCTGCAATTGGCGGGCTCGCCGTGCGGCAACCAGAATGTAGCGATAGTTGCTATCAAATCCCTCGATTAACCTCATGGCCTATTCTCCCTTCACTCCGCTTTCGCCGGACTCTAACCCATCTCGACTAAGCCGGATCCAGAAATGACGCCAGTATCGGCTGAATCCTCGCCCTACTATTCTCTAGTCTACTCGCTTCCGCCAGCCGCAGATTGCGCGCCTGCTCGGGCGTAAGCTCTCCGACGGGATGAGGCAGGCGTTCCGCCAGCACCATCGCCCGCAGTTCGTCCATCGATTGCTCCAAGCGATCGTTCACCAATATATAGTCATACTTCTCGCAATTTTCAATCTCCCGGGAAGCCGCGACCAAACGACGCTGGATCACTTCCTCTTTGTCCTCGCCCCGGTTGCGCAGCCGCCACTCCAAAGTCTGGCGGTCAGGCGGCAGAATAAAAATGCTCACCGCCGCGGGGACCCGCGTCTTGACTTGCGCCGCGCCCTGCACATCGATGTCGAGCAACAGGTCGTGCCCCTGGCTTTCGGCCTGCCGCAGAAACCGCCGCGCCGTCCCGTAATACTTGCCGAACACGTTGGCCCACTCCAGAAATTCCTCCTGCGCGATCATCGCCTCGAAGTCTTGCTTGGGCACAAAGAAATACTCTTTGCCGTTCTGCTCGCTGCCACGGGGCTCGCGCGTGGTGTAGGAAATGGAAAAGTCGAGGCCGGGCACCATTTTCAACAGCTGGCCCACCAGCGTGCTCTTGCCTGATCCGGACGGCGCGGAAACAATGATCACCTTGCTCATTCCAGGTTTTGCACCTGTTCGCGCGATTTCTCAATCTCCGACTTCATCTCCAACCCCAGCTCGGTGATTTGAATGGCGTCCGATGCCAGCCCGGAAGTCTTCGAGAGCAGTGTGTTGGCCTCGCGATTCATCTCCTGCAGCAGGAAATCGAGCTTCTTCCCGGTCTCGCCGCCTGCATCCATCAAACCCAGGAAGTGCTGCACGTGGGTCTGCAAGCGCACCACTTCTTCCTGAATGTCGCTGCGGTCCACCAGCAATGCCGCTTCCTGCAAAATGCGCTCGCGATCCACCTGGGAGCCAATCATCTCCTGGATGCGCGCCTGCAACTTCTCCACATAGGCTTTCAGCACCGGCGCGCGAAATTGCTCCACTGCGTGCGCCGCAGCCCGCAGCCGCTCCATGCGCTCGCGCAATTCGCGCTCGATGGCCGCGCCCTCTTGCTCGCGCATCGCATTCAACTGCGTGATGGCCTCGTCCGCTACCTCCATCACGGCATCCTCCAGCGCTTCCCCCGAGACTTCGACTCCGGCATCCAGCGCGCCCGGCAAGCGCATCGCGACGTTCAGGTCGGGATCGCCCATGATGCCCAATTCGATGCTGGCCAAGCGGAACGCCTTCACGTAGCCGCCCACCAGTTCGCGATTGAAGCCGATCTGCTCGCTGCCGCCGCGTTCCACGTTCAGCCCCACTTCCACGTGGCCGCGCGACATTTTTTCTTTCAGCAAGCGGCGTAGTTTCATTTCCAGGGAGTCGGAGCCCGAAGGCAGGCGGAAGTGCAGATCGAGGAAACGGTGGTTGACGGACTTGAGCGAGAGCAGGAAGCCCAGTTGCTCGTGAGCGCGGCCTTTGACCTGAGCGAAACCCGTCATGGAACGAAGCGGCATGCGGTCCTTATCGAAGTCTTGATTCTAGCTTGCCGAGGGGATTCTCGGCGGATCGCTCTCCTGAAATTGCAAATTGTACAGACGCCAGTAGGCGCCCCCCGAGAGCATCAGTTCCTCATGCGAACCGACTTCGCAAATCCGGCCATTCTCCAGCACCAGGATGCGGTCGGCGTGGCGAATCGTCGAGAGCCGGTGCGCAATCACAAAAGCGGTGCGCCCGGTCATCAGGTTCTGCAGCGCGGCTTGCACCAGCGCCTCAGATTCGCTGTCGAGCGCCGAGGTCGCTTCGTCCAAAATCAGAATCGGCGCGTTCTTCAGCAGCGCACGCGCAATGGCCAGGCGCTGCCGTTCGCCACCGGAGAGCCGCACGCCGCGCTCACCGATAATGGTGTCGTAACCCTCGGGCAGTGCCTGAATGAAATCATGCGCCAGGGCCGCGCGGGCCGCTTCTTCCACCACTTTCTGCGCCACATGCGGCTGCCCATAGGCGATGTTGTTGCGCACGGTGTCGTTGAACAACACCGTTTCCTGGGTCACGATGCCCACCTGCGCCCGCAGCGACGCCAGTGTGACCTCGCGCACGTCATGACCATCGATCCGCAGGCAGCCGCCGCTCACATCGAAGAAACGTGGAATCAGGTGCACCAGCGTACTCTTGCCTGATCCACTGGAGCCGACAATCGCCAGCAATTCCCCCGCCTTCACTTCAAGATTGATACCGCTAAGAATCTCGCGCGAGGCGTCGCCGTTCTCTTCGTAGGAAAACGATGCGTTCTCAAATCGCACGCTTCCGGAAAATCTGGGCAGTACCGAAGCAGCCGGCTTCTCGCGCACTCCGTCCTCGGTATCCACGAAACGGAAAATCTGCTGCGATGCCCCCAGCGCCTGCTGGAAATTGTTGTTGAACTGAGCGAACTTGCGCACCGGATCGTAGAGCTTGAACAGCGCCAGAATGAACGCGATAAACGTTCCCGGGGTAAACACCTTGTGGTTGATCAGGTCGCGACCCAGCAGCAGGAAGAGAGCAATGGCGATGGCCCCGATGGTATCCATCAGCGGAGAGCTTACCGCCGCCGCCGCCACCGACCGCAGATTGGCGCTGAACAACCGCTTGGCGGCTTTGCGGAAGCGCGAAATCTCCCACGTCTCCATGCCGAACGCCTTCACAATGCGATTGCCGGTGATGGTTTCGTGCAGAATGTTCTGGATGTCGGCCAGCTTGTCTTGACCCTTGCGGGTGGTGGAGCGCACCCGGTTGCCAATCTTTCCCGCCGAAAACACGATGGCCGGCACAAACAGCAGCAGCACCCAGGCCAGCTTCCCGCCAATCAGCACCACCACAATCGCCGTGAACACCAGAGTAAAGAACTGCTGCAGGAATTCCGCCAGCACGCTCGACATGGCGTACTGCATCCGTTCAATGTCGTTGACGATGGCGGAAAGCAGGGTGCCGGTGCTGGTGTTCTGGAAAAACGCGGCCGAGCGCCGCAGGATGGAATCGTACAGCTGGTTGCGCAGGTCGGTGATCATCCCGAAGCCCGCATAGTTCACCAGGTAAGTGCCCGCATAGTCAAACAGGCCCTTGAGCACGGTCGAGAACACGAGCGCGAACGCCACCACGGTCCAGGGATTGTGGTAATGCGAGGGCACGAACCTTTGCAGCTCCACCATCTTTTCGCTGAAAGGGATGCGGAACAGGTGCAGGTCGCGCGCTTGCGAACCGGGATTAAGCACCCGGTCAATGATCGGCCCCACCAGCAGGATGCGGAACGCCTCGAGCAACCCCACTCCGGCCATCAGGATAACCGACGCGGCAAACTGCACCGAATACGGCCCCACATACCGCAAGATGCGCGTCAACTGCCGCAGGGAGCCGGTGGGCTGGGTATGGGATGGCAAGGGAGTATTTTAGCGTGAGTCGGCAGTGAACGTGAGCCCAAACCCAAGGTCTTGTCTGGCCGACAGCGATGCTTTCCTACTCCGGACTATCGCGATGCGCGGTCTTCACCTGGTACCCGGCTTTGCGCAGCAGTTCGCTGACGGCTTCGGCGATCATCACCGAGCGGTGTTGGCCTCCGGTGCAGCCAAAGCTGATGGTCAGGTAGCTCTTGCCCTCCGCAATGTAATGCGGCAACAGGTACACCAACAGCTCGGAAATGCGGCGGATGAATTCGCGGCTCTGGGGAAACGATCGGATGTACTTGGCCACGCGCGGGTCGCGTCCGGTGAGCGGGCGGAACTCCGGCACAAAATGCGGGTTGGGAAGAAAGCGTACATCGAATACGAGGTCGGCGTCTTCGGGCACGCCGTGCTTGAAGCC
The DNA here is from genome assembly GCA_025360645.1 of Acidobacteriaceae bacterium. Classification (GTDB taxonomy): domain Bacteria; phylum Acidobacteriota; class Terriglobia; order Terriglobales; family Acidobacteriaceae; genus JANYBT01. The sequence continues at coordinate 16,915 of JANYBT010000152.1, forward strand.
GAAGCTGATGCACGATACCAGGATGTTCTTCTTCCCCGGCTTGGGCTGGAAGCGCTCGGTCAGGTGAGCGCGCAGCTCGTGGACGTTGAACTTCGAAGTATCGATGGAGAGATCGGCGATGGCGCGAATCGGACCCAGGCGGCGACGCTCGGCGGCCAGCGATGCCTTCACCGAAGTGTTGGCGCCCAGCGGGTGGGGACGCCGGGTTTCGCTGAAGCGGCGCAGCAACGAGGCATCCGTGGCCTCCAGATACACCACCTTAGTCGGAATCATCTTGCGCACCGACTCCAAGATGTCAGGGAGATCGTCCAGTTTGGAGCCTTCGCGCACATCCACGCCGATCGCGGTGCGGCGGATCTCGGCCGACTGCATCGCCAGCTCGGCAAAGCGCGGAATCAACTCCACTGGGAGATTATCCACGCAGTAGTAGCCGAGGTCTTCAAACGCCTTGAGCGCGGAGAGCTTTCCCGCACCGCTCATGCCGGTGATGATGACCAACTCGGCACCGTGAGAGTGGACGTCGGCAGCTTTCTTGCGAGGTGGGCGGGCGCCGCGAGCGGGGGACGCCGGTTTTCGCTTCAAAGTCGCGGCAGTCTTGCGTGGCCCCATGTCTGAGATGTTAGCACTCGGCCTGGGGAATGAAGTGATTCTCGACCCACTCAGTGTTCTGGCAGGTGAAGCGGTCCAGTAGCCGGTTCCTTACGCTGGAGAGAGCACACCCGGAGCGAGTCAAGATTCTCGTGATTGAACGACCCTAGCCCCAACTCCAATCAGACAGTGTTGGGATCGACGACTGCGGATAGTGACGAAGAGGGCAGAGACCTGGGCACCAGAAGTGTAGTGGTGGGCGCTGCAGGATTCGAACCTGCGACTTCCACCGTGTGAAGGTGGCACTCTACCGCTGAGTTAAGCGCCCACTGCGATGCGGTTTTTTCATTGTAACAAAAGGCGGTCCAAGCGGCCCGGACAGTGCGCGGGTCAGCGTGCTGCAGAACGGCGCTTTGCCTTTGCAATTGACTCTGATTTGGAGGGCGCCGAAATTGCTCGGCTCGTCAGCCGCTCCAGTTCTTTCACCACCAACTCCAGTTCGTCGGTCAGACGGGCCGGCCCGTGACGCTGAAATTCGTCTAGCAACGCGCGGTAATACCAGAGCGTGCCTTCGCGTTTGCCGGCGAAGCGCTCCCAGACACGCTCGCCGTGAACGCGGTAATCAGACAGAATGCTCCGCGCATTGTGCAGCTTGTCGGCAGAGGAAACCAAACGGGTCTGGCGGTCTTTCCCTTGCAGCCTGCGAAGATACTCTTCCTTGCGGTAGCGCCAGGGGAGCTTGGGCAAGGTGAAGGAATCGGTGCAGCCTTCCACCATGCGGGCGACCTCAGGACCGAAGCGCTGGTTCACTTCGCGGAGCATGGGAGCTCCCCCGCAGTCTTCCACCACATCGTGCAGCAGCCCCGCGATGGCCATATCCTCTTCCCCGCCGGCCTCAAGCACCAGGGAAGCCACGGCGAGCAGGTGCGCCAGGTACGGGACCGTAGTCTCTTTGCGGGTTTGTCCAGCGTGCTGGCGCTTCGCGAACAGCAACGCCTTTTCAAAGCGCGGACCGAGAGCGACCGTGGGGTTTTTCGCACGCCTGGTCTTGCGAGCAGCCGGCACGTCCGCTTTCAGCGCGGTTAATCTGGATTTTGCAGAAGAAGTTCCGCTCATGCTGTTTTCTCTCCCCGGCGCATGCGTAAATAGGCCCGCATGAAGGGCGCGAGGTCGCCGTCAATCACGCGATCCACATCGCCGACTTCCAGCTTGGTGCGCAGGTCTTTGATCAAGCGATAGGGCTGCAGCACATAGTTGCGGATCTGCGAACCGAAGTCAATATCCAGCTTCGAGTCTTCGATCTGGCGGGTGACTTCCCGTTTTTTCTCCAGCTCCAGCTCGTAAAGTTTGGAGCGCAACATGCTCATGGCGCGCTCTTTGTTCTTGTGTTGCGAACGTTCGTTCTGGCAACTGGACACTAGTCCGGTGGGAAGGTGTGTGATGCGCACCGCCGAGTCGGTGGTATTCACGTGCTGCCCACCCTTGCCACTGGAACGGTAGGTGTCGATCCTTAGGTCTTCGACCTTGAGGTTGACTTCGATGGTCTCGTCGATTTCCGGCGACACATAGACGCTGGCAAATGAAGTGTGCCGGCGCGCCGCCTGGTCGAAGGGCGAGATGCGTACTAGCCGGTGCACTCCGATCTCGCTGGTTAGCAGGCCAAAGGCGTACTCCCCGTTCACCGCGAAGGTCACCGACTTGACTCCGGCTTCTTCGCCGGGTTGATAGTCGTACACCACCGTCTGAAAGCCCTGGCGCTCCGCCCATCGCAGATACATCCGCAGCAACATGTCAGCCCAATCCTGTGACTCGGTCCCACCCGCTCCAGGATGAATGGTAACGATCGCGTTGCGGGCGTCGTTTTCGCCTGATAGCAGGGTCTCAGTCTCCACCCGGTCCACCAGCGCGCCCAGGGAATCCATTTCGCGGCGGATATCGGCGGTGACGTTTTCGCCTTCGCGGGCCAGGTCGAAGTAGGCTTGGATGTCGTCACTGCGGCGAGACAGGTCGGCTTCGGTGGAGAGGGCGCTCTCCAGACGCTTCTTCTCGCGCATCACTTGCTGCGATTTGGCGGGATTCGACCACAGATTGGGGTCGGAGGCCTGCTTATCGATTTCGCTTAGTCGGACGCGGAGTTTGACCGGGTCAAAGATACTCCCGCAGGTCGCGAACTTTCGCTTGCAGAGCGCCGAATTCGTGTTCGAGTTCTTCGACCATAGTGGCTTACTGGAGCGTTGGCTTGAAGCGTGCGAACAGCAACGCCCCAAGCGAAATTATCGCACAGGCGTAGGCGAACCAGTCGCCGTGAGTGGTATAGAAAGTGTTGGCGGAAAGCAGGGCGTAGGGAGCGGAGAGTGTAGTCCGCAGCTTGCGCTCGACGCGCGCCACCACTCGGCCGTCGGGATCGATGGCAGCAGTCACTCCCGTGTTGGTCGCGCTCAGCAGCCAGCGGTGGTTCTCAATGGCCCTCATGCGGGTCATCTGCAGGTGCTGGGCATAAGCGCCACTGTCGCCATACCATCCGTCATTGGAGACATTCAACAGCACTTGGGCTCCATTGCGGGCGAACTGGCGGATTTCGTCCGGAAAGATGGACTCGTAGCAGATGAACAGGCCAAGCGGAATTCCACCAGCATTCAGCGGAGCGCGGGAGTGGCCGCGCTGAAACTCGCCCACTGCTTTGGTCAGCATATCCATGAAGGGAAAGTAGCTGCGGGCGGGAACGTATTCGCCGAAGGGGACCAGGTGGATCTTGTCGTAGCGGGCGGCCAACTCTCCTGCGGGATTGAACAGCGCCGCCGAGTTGAAAGTGTCGGTCGGGGTGGCCGCCGCCTCGCCCATCGCAGGTGTGCCAATTGCGCCCGCGATGACCCACGCGCCTGAGGTGCGGGCGACATTGCCCACCGCATCGCGGAAGAGCGGATCGCCGGTGAAGAACGGCGCAGGAGATTCCGGCCAGACAATCAGGGCGGGGTTTTGGTTGGAAGCGGCGGACGAATGCAGGCTGATCCAGGTCAAGTCGCGCAGAGTGCCGTCGAAGTAGTCCTTGGTCCAGGTATCGCCCATCAGAATCGGGATGTTGGTCTGCACTAGTAAAGCAGAGCGGTCCGCAGGCTCGGGTGGGGGCTGCAGCCAACGTCCACCTTGCAACATGACAGTTGCAGCCAGAGAAGCGACGAGCAGCAGATTGCGTTTCTCTCGCCACACCAGAAACGCCGCGGCGAAAGCCGTGTTCACCAGCATGATTTCAAACGAAATACCATACACGCCCGTGAATGACGCGATGCGGGAGAGAGAAATGTGGTCCACTTGCGCGGAGCCCAGCAGCTCCCAGGGAAACGAAGTGACTCGGCTGCGCGCCAACTCGACCGCGACCCAGAGAAACGGGAGAGCCATGAACGCGACGCGGTTGACCGAACGGCGGCGCGCAACTAGAGCCAGCAGGAATCCGAAAAGGCCGTGGTAGAGGCCCAGGTACAGGCAGAAAGCCACCAGCATGATGGTCGCGACGGGAGCGGGCAGGCCTCCGTAGTGGTGCATCGTGTCATAGATCCAATAACAAGTTCCGGCATACCAGAGAATGCCACTGACATAAGCCAGCAGAAAGCCCTGCCAGGGGGTGGCGGGGACGAGCACAGCGGCGTCATCAAGCTGAAGTGTATCAGGCGTGCGGGCGCGCAGCAGTGCGACGATGAGTGGAGTAAAAGCGATCCACGACAGCCAGTAGAGACCCGGCAGCGGAAAGATGAGGACCTGCAGGACTGCGGACAGCAGGGCCAGAAGCCACGCGTTGGGATGAATTCGGCGCAAGAGAAAAGAATAGCAGGATGGGACGGGCCCCAAGCATTGTCGCCCTGAGAGAAGCGAAGGACCTGCTGTTCAGAGCGCGTGCGAATAAACCCAAACACTTGTCATCCTGAGCGGGTGAGAAGAATTTCGTATCAAACTCTTTCAAAAGCAGATGAGAGGCAATTTTTGTCCTGTGCAGGAACTGTGTAGAGCGATCTGTAAATTTTCCGGTTTTGTGGCTTATACACGGAATTGCCTCCTCGCGGATGAATCGAGAGTTTCAACACCATCACGGGTTTATCACGTCTACAGTGGGGTGGCGCACCGGAACTTCTGTGCCGTTGAAAGAGTTAGTGCAGTGCTATGAAGGAGATGGAGGAGGGTTGCATACGTTCGTCTGCAAGTGCAAGTACCTAACGGTGCTTTGTCGTTAGCACATGATATGTCCGGGTGAGATAGCAAGTGAAGTGTCCGCTTTGCGGGCGGCGAGGGTAGGAGAGCATGGAAGGCATGTTCTCCTACACCCAGGCCGCGACGGAGCGGACGATGAAGGTACAGGAAGTGATTTTGCGGGCCATGGCGAAGAAGATTACTTGGTGGCAGGCGGCGGAGATCATTGGGATCAGCGACCGGCAGATGCGTCGCTGGCATGAACGGTACGAGGAGTTCGGGTTCCGGGGGTTGTTTGATCGACGGCGGGGGAAACCGTCGCCCAAGCGGGTGC
>JANYBT010000157.1 GCA_025360645.1 Acidobacteriaceae bacterium
TATGAAGATCCATGAATATCAGGGCAAGTCGATACTGAAGAAATATGGCGTGGCCGTGCCGCGCGGGCACATGGTGGAAAGCAGGGAAGCTGCCGAAGCCGCCGCGAAAGAGCTGTTCGCCGCAGGGGCCAACGGCGTAGTGGTGAAGGCGCAGATCCACGCGGGTGGACGCGGCAAAGGCGGCGGAGTGAAGATTGCCAAATCGGTGGAGGAAGCGGCCGAGTTGGCGGGTAAGATCCTCGGCATGACGCTGGTGACGCATCAAACCGGCCCCGAGGGTCGCGTGGTGCGGCGGTTGCTCGTGGAAGAGACGTTGCCGATCGAGAAGGAGCTCTATCTCGGAATTCTGGTGGACCGCGCCGAAGGCAAGCCGGTTTTCATGGCGTCGGCCGCGGGCGGAATGGACATTGAGCAGGTGGCGTCCGAGACTCCGGATGCGATCCACAAGCAGTATGTGGATCCCGGCATGGGGCTGGAGCCGTTCCAGGCGCGCAAAATCGCGTTTGCGCTGGGCCTGAAGCCGCAGCAAATTAGTCCAGCGGTGCAGTTCCTGACCGGGCTTTACCGCGCGTTCTTGGAAACCGACGCATCCCTAGTGGAGATCAATCCTTTCATCACGACCACGGACGGCCGGTTGTTTGCGCTGGATGCGAAAATGACTTTCGACGACAACGCGCTGTTCCGGCATCCCGACCTGCGCGAGTTCCGCGATATCACCGAGGAAGATCCGCTCGAAGTGGAAGCGTCAAAATACAGCCTGAACTACATCAAGCTCGACGGCAACGTGGGCTGCATGGTGAATGGCGCAGGCCTGGCGATGGCGACCATGGACATCATTAAGTACGCGGGCGGCATGCCGGCGAACTTCCTGGATGTGGGCGGCGGCGCTAATGCCGAACAGGTGGAACATGCGTTCGAGATCCTGCTGAGCGATCCCCACGTGAAGGCCGTGTTGATCAACATTTTTGGGGGCATTCTGCGTGTAGATACCCTGGCCACGGGCGTGGTGGAAGCGGCCCGCAAGACCAAGATGAAGCTGCCCATCGTGCTGCGGCTGGAAGGAACCAATGTGCAGGAAGGGAAGAAGATCCTGCAGGAGTCGGGGCTGAATTTTATCGTCACGGAGACGATGAAGGACGCGGCCGATCGAGTGGTAGCAGCAGCAAGAGGGTAAATTCGCGGCAGGCCGAGTTTTGAGGGGAAGAGAGAGTAATCATGGCAATCCTGGTGGATAAGAATACGAAACTGCTGGTGCAGGGCCTGACGGGACGCGAGGGCACATTCCATGCCAAGGCCAGCGCTGCTTACGGGACAAGAATTATGGGAGGCGTGACTCCCGGCAAGGGTGGAACGACCCACGAAGGCTGGCCGATTTTCAACACCGTGCAGGAGGCGGTGGACAAGACGGGCGCCAATACCACGGTGATTTTTGTGCCGCCACCGTATGCGGCGGACGCCATTATGGAAGCAGCCGATGCCGACATTGAACTCATCGTTTGCATTACCGAAGGCATTCCGACGCTCGATATGGTGCGAGCCTGGGACTTCCTGCAGGACCGGCGCTCGCGGCTGATCGGCCCGAACTGTCCGGGGATTATTTCCCCTGGCAAATGCAAGATTGGCATCATGCCAGCCAGCATCCACAAAGAGGGCTCGGTGGGCATCGTGTCGCGCTCAGGCACGTTGACCTACGAGGCAGTGCACCAGTTGACCCAGCGCGGCATTGGGCAGTCCACCGCGATTGGGATTGGCGGCGATCCCATCATCGGGACTAACTTCATTGATGCGCTGGACTTGTTCAACCGCGATGGGCAGACCGAAGCGGTGATCATGATCGGCGAGATTGGCGGCAACGCGGAAGAGCTGGCGGCCGACTTTGTAAAGACCCACATGAAGAAGCCGGTGGTCGGGTTCATCGCTGGGCAGACGGCGCCTGCGGGACGGCGCATGGGCCATGCCGGAGCGATTATCTCCGGCGGCAAGGGAACGGCAGCGGAGAAGATCAAGGCGATGGAAGCGGCGGGGATTCGGGTCGCAAAATCGCCGGCTGAGATTGGCGAGACGCTCGCGGCAGCGCTGGGCGGGAAGAACTGAAGCTGATTGCCAACAGGTTTTAGAACTGCACAAAGGACATCCAAATACACGATCGAGAGTTGAGAAAACGAATTTATGAAAACATTGCAGCGCACCTTTACCATCATTAAGCCCGACGCGGTCCAGAAGAACGCGATCGGAGATATTATCGAGCAGTTCGAAAAGAATGGCTTTAAAATTCTCGCCATCAAGATGCTGGAGATTACCAAGCATCAAGCCGAGCAGTTTTATGCGGTGCACGCGAGCCGGCCGTTTTATGGATCGCTGACCGATTTCATGTCAAGCGGCCCCATCGTGGTGTTGGCATTGGAAAAGGAAAACGCCATCGCTGACTTGCGGATGCTAATGGGCGCCACCAACCCAGCCCAAGCCGAGGAAGGCACGATCCGCAAGAAGTGGGCCACCAACATCGAATTTAACGCTATCCACGGTTCCGATGCGGAAGACACGGCGCGGTTCGAGCTGAGCTTTTTCTTTGCGGGCTACGAGCTGTCGAAGTAGGTTCGCCGGAAGCACCGGACGGGGCGAGCTATGCTTGCCCTCGTCCATTTGCAGCAGTGCGATTTGAAGTGATTCGAGGATCCCCATGCCCCTGGTACAAGTCACCATGCTCCAAGGCCGCAGCGTCGACCAAAAACGCAAGCTGGCGCAACGCATCACGGACGCGATGGTCAAAGAAGCTGGCGCCCGCCGCGAAGCCATCGTGGTTGTTTTCCATGAAGTGTCCCAGGAAAGCTATGCCTCAGGCGGGATCCTGATGACCGACAAGGCGAAGTAGAGAACGTCTTTCCTGCTGGCCTGCCCCTGCTACCATTTTCGCCTCCCTCCGTCTAAATGCACGTAAGGGAGATCCCAAGCAATGAAAAATGACAAATTTGCCTATTGGCTGGCAGCGGCAGTGCTGGTTGCCGGCGTCAGCAACAATCATCGGTCCAGCGGGTCGCTCCAACTGCGGCAAGTAGTCGCGTCGGTCCACGCGCGGGCTAATTTCCTCCAGGCAAAGGTGAGAGAGCAGGTTGGGCTGGTCAAGTGTCTGGTTGGGCGAGGAGCTTTGCCAAACAGTTTGGAAGCTTTCGAACGTCTGTTAGGTCTCGATCAAGAGGCGCCCAGCATGGAGGCCGCTCAACCGGTGGTGATGCAGGCGCGAGTGAAGGTGTTCTCCAGCCGTAACGCAATGCTCATGGCGATGAAGCAGGTCCATTCGGCGCAGAGGGACTCTCGTCTGGCGGACATGAGGACGACGCGCTTTCTTCGGGTGGTTCGATTCGCGAGCGCCCCGGTGCCCATCTCGTTGCGGATTGTCGGAAAGTCGACTTATTAAAGAGGTTGCCATCAAGCTCCCCGCCCCCAGCCCTGCGTCGCTAGATTTCAGGCGGCGATGTGGCCGGGACCCTTTGTTTTCTTCCACAGCTTTCTTCATTTTGCCTAAGAAAACTTGTATCGCTTTTCCAAAAAACGAGTTATATTTAACTTGCTCAGCGGTTCCCTTGCGGCAATTGACTTGATTTGATGGCGCGGAGAAGCGGCCCCACCATCGAAGCACAAGACTCGTATCGTCCTACCAGCGATGATTTTCGCCGGGGCGATCACGAAGACGTGCGCCTGATCGATCTGGATGCCGAACAGGAATCGCCATTCCTTCGCGGTCAAAAACGCGTTCCCGCTCGTCGTGGGCCCCTCCCAAAAAAGACGGCGGTGCGGCTGAAATGGATCGCCCTGGCGGGTTTGATCGTTCTCCTGGTGGGAGCAACAGGGTTCGCACTCTACGATTACGGCGAGCACTCGTGGCGCTTCCGCATTAACTCCAGCGACAACATTGCCATTACTGGCTTGCATAACGTGACCCGGTTGCAGGTGATGGACGCTCTGGGGGGAGACATTGGGCGCAATATCTTTTTCGTACCGCTGGCGCTGCGGAAACAGCAGCTAGAGCAAATTCCCTGGGTGGAATCTGCCAGCGTGATGCGCTTCGTTCCCAACCAACTGAAGGTCGAGATTCACGAACGCTCCCCGGTCGCGTTTGTGCGCAACGGGGCGCGGATTCTGCTGATCGATGCCAATGGCGTGTTCCTGGAGCTTCCCGCCAGCCGTCGTAAATATTCCTTTCCCGTGATTGTCGGGTTGAGTGCCGCGGAGCCGCTGAGTATGCGGGCTGCGCGCATGAGAGTCTTTGGGCAACTGCTGCGCGAAATCGATAGCTCGGGAGCACATTACTCGCAGGACATCGACGACGTGGACCTCTCCGACTCGGATGACGTGAAGATCACGGTGGCCGATTCCGGCAGGCAGGTTGCGATTCACCTGGGTTCGTCCAATTTCCTGGAGCGCTACCGGACGTATGTGGCGCACATCCGGGAATGGCACCAGCAGTTCGAGAAGATTGAATCGGTGGATCTGCGGTACGACCACCAGATTATCGTCAATCCCGATGTGAGCCACGTTGTGCCTGTGCCGGTTCCTGCAGCGTCAGTGGGCGATTCGGCTGCAGCAAACAAGCCAGTTGCCCCTTCAAAAGCAAAGCCACCCGTCTTGAAACATGCGACCAAACGGGCTGCGGTGAAGCCGGCGCCAGTGTATTCCGGGGCTGTCGCTGAGCAGTCTGAAAACAAGCCGGGAGGGAAACTTGCGGGTCATCCCACGCCGCCGCCCAGTGCGGGAGCCAGCAGGAAACCGAGTGCGGCGATTATGAAAGATCAAGGAAAACCATAACCAGTATGGCAAATGATCACGTAAGTTTCTTGACCGCGATTGATTTGGGCAGTGCCAAGACGGTGGCATTGGTTGCCGAAATCACGGAGACCGGCTTGCGCTACCGCGGGCACGGGGTGGCCGAGTCGGTGGGATCACGCAAAGGCATCATCACCGAGCTTGACAAGGCGGTCTCGTCGTTGCAGCGGGCCATCGAGCGGGCGGAAGACAGCGCCGGTATGGCGGTGGAGCGCGCGCTGGTAGGCATAGCCGGGCCGCATGTGCGCAGCGTGAACAGCCAGGGCGGCATCAGCCTGGGTGCGCGCCCTCACGAAGTGGGCCGCGAGGAAATTCGGCTGGCGGTGGACAAGGCCCGCGACATTTCCATCCCCAATGATCGCGACATCCTGCATCTGTTGCCACAGGAGTTCATTCTCGATGGCCAACCCGGGCACCACGAGCCGCTGGGACTGATGGCGAGCCGACTGGAAGTGCGGATGCACATGATTACGGCGGCATCGAGCGCGGTGCAAAACGTTGTTACCGCGGTCAATAAAGCCGGCGTCCATGTGGACGACACGGTGTTCGAGCCGCTGGCTTGTGCGGATGCTGTATTGCGACCGGAAGAGCGCGAACTGGGAGTCTGTCTAGTCGATTTGGGCGCAGGCTCGTGCGACATGATTGCCTTTGCGGAAGGCGCGGTGACCCATAGCGCAGTGATCCCAGTGGGCGGGGACCACTTTACGGGGGACTTGGCAGTGGGTCTATGCACGGCCATGAGCGAAGCCGAGACCATCAAAAAACACTATGGTAACGCCGTCGCCTCGCTGGTTCCGGAGGGCAATGAGGTGGAGGTGCCATCGGTGGGCGACCGCCCGCCTCGCTTTCTGCCGCAGCGGCAAGTGGCGGAAATCCTGGAGCCACGTGCGCAGGAACTGTTTGAGATGATGCGAGATAACCTTCGCAACAATGGCGTGCTGGATCGCTGCATTGCGGGAATTGTCTTGACCGGCGGAGCATCGCGCCTACCCGGGTTGGTCGCAATCGGCGAATCAGTGCTGCGCCGACCGCTGCGCGTTTCCTGGCCGGCAGCGATGGCCAAGATGCCATCGGAGTTGGCTGAGCCAGAATTCGCCACGGTGCTGGGCTTGATTTACTACGGACATCGTGCGCGGCTGGCGCGCGGGCAAGCCGACGGCGGGTGGAGCAACCGCCTGCGATTATTTTTCATGAAGAAGGGCGCGTAGCGAACAGATAAGAAATGGGGCAATGGGCCCACGGTTTCGGAGAAATAGCAGCACGAACTTTTTGCGACGAGGTGCATATGAACAACGACAGTGGAATTCGTATCAGCTTCAATGATGAGACGCGCAACGATGCTCGAATCAAGGTCATCGGCGTTGGCGGCGGCGGGAATAATGCGGTCAACCGAATGATTGATGCCGGCATGGAAGGCATCGAGTTCATAGTCGCGAACACTGACTTGCAGGCGCTGCGCATGTCGCGAGCGGCGGTAAAGATCCAGCTGGGCGTGAAGCTGACCAACGGACTGGGCGCGGGCGCAAATCCGGAAATTGGACGCCAGGCCGCGCTCGAAGATTCGGAGAAAATCATCGAGGCGCTGGAAGGCGCCGACATGGTTTTTGTCACCACCGGATTGGGTGGAGGAACCGGAACCGGCGCGACCCCGATCATCGCGTCGCTGGCCAGCGAAATGGGCGCGCTTACGGTGGCAGTCGTCACCAAGCCCTTTGCTTTTGAAGGCAAGCGCCGCATGCAGCAGGCGGAGCGTGGGGTTTCAGAGTTGATGGAGTCAGTGGATACAACCATCGTCATCCCGAACGAAAAGTTATTGGCGGTCGCGGAGAACGCCGGGTTCTTCGAATCGTTCCGCATTGCTGACGATATCCTGCGCCAGGGCGTGCAGGGAATCTCAGACATCATCACCATTCCGGGCATCATCAACCGGGATTTTGCCGACGTGAAGGCGATCATGGCGGGGATGGGATATGCGGTGATGGGCACGGCCACCGCTTCGGGCGAACGGCGGACCATGGAAGCAGCGCAGCGGGCGATAGCGTCGCCCTTGCTGGAAGCGGGCGCAATTGACGGTGCACGCGGTATTTTGATCAACATTACCGGTTCCACTTCACTGAAGCTGGCCGAAGTGCAACAGGCTTGCACCATCATCCAGAATGCGGCGCATGAAGACGCGAACATCATTTTCGGGGCCGTGCTGGATGAAAAGATGAAAGATGCGGTGAAGATCACTGTCATCGCCACAGGTTTCAAGGATGTAGCCATTAATCGGAGGCCGCGGCAGCAGGAGCGCCACAGTGCGTTCGTTGTGTCGCGCGATGCCAGCAGTTTCGTCGCACCGGCGGTGGACGACTCCCGGCCTGCGGCGCACACCCATCCCGCAGAGATCATCGAGATGGATACGCGCACGAGTGCCGCACCTTACGAGAAAGATGACCTCGACGTGCCGGCTTATCTGCGCAAGAGGGGCGACGCGATCTAGGCCGGTCTCACATCACGCATGGGCGCGAGTGATGAATGGTTTTGTGGGAGGACACGACTGGAGGTGTCCCTCCCGCCAACCGAGACCTTCAGTCGGGCCTGCAAGGCGCTCCCGTCACTGCTAATGCTCTTCGCAAGACCTGTCTGCGACCTGGGGCGCCAAGTTCCGGTTGCTGAGGAAGCACTGGTCAATGAAGTCTTTACCGTAACGGGCCACGACTTCCTCTGGCACGTCGCTCTCCGTCATTTCCTGATACTCAAACTTGACCTTGCCCTCGGCGGAAACTTCTGCCAGCAAGTAGCCATAGGTGTGTGTTTTGGCGAGGATGGTAGAGGGTAAATTTTCGGGCAGCAGGTAGCGGACCGCGCCAGCGGTTCCGACCAGCCAGCCTGGGAGGACTACCCCGCCGTGGACGGAATTCTGCCAGTAAGGAGTGTCGTAGATGTTCTGCATCAGGAAGTGGGAGTGGCTGGCCAGGAGATAGACATTTTTCCTGGTCTCCTGGTTCCAGCGCACTAGCCAGTCATAAGCTTTGCGTCCGCTGATGCGTGCGGGCTCAGTCTCATTCATGCTGTGACCACAGCTCCAGCTATAGGGCAAAGCGCGGTGCATTCCGACCACGATGGATTTCACCTGGGAGTCCGTGCGGTCGGCGTCAAGCACAAGGCGCAGCCAGGCGAGCTGGTCGTTTTCAAAACCGACGTCGCCGGCATTATCGAGATAGATGAAATCCACGCCTCCCTTCTTCCAATGGAAATAGGCGTTCAGTGCATCCGCCGCGCCCGGCTTGTTCTTGTAGTCGGCAAGACGTTGGCTGTGGAGATCGGGGGCATCGAGCCAATAGGCAAACTGGCTAGTGAAATTTACGCGGCTGCTGGCTTCGTCAGAAGCCTGGTAGATCTCATGGTTGCCGATGCCCAAATAGACGCGGGTCAAGCCGAATGGCGCGACCTGGTGGGAGAGGAAATCGCCCCAAGCGTCGCGATGGTAGTCCTTTGGGTCGAGCTGGCCATGGTATTGCTGGCGCATGTCTTCGTCGAGGCCGTCGTCATCGGTGGTGACCATGCCGAAGCGCCGGAAATCCCCGAGGTGCCAGTAAAAGTCTACTTTGTGTGCGTTCGCGCTCTTGGCGATGGCGGGCATGACGACGTCGCCACAGTTACGAGAATCGCCGGAAACAGCGAAGCGCAGAGTCTCCGCGGGTGGCTGCTGCGGGAAGGCGCAGACTGCGGCGAGAAGAACGAGAGCGACAGCGATGCGTGAGAACATGAACCACTCCTGCAGGATAGGGTCGTGCGGCGCCGGCGGGGCCACCGTGCCGTGGTTGGAGTATAGCGCAGGGCGAGGCGAGTCAGCGATTGCGTGCCAGTTGCAGGCCATGAAATACTGAGGGCGCTCGTTACCCTCAATTTTCGAGCTATCAAATTTCCCAATCGAGGTTCGTTTCTTATGCGTAGTCGCTCGACTCGGCCACTGCTGTGCATGGCCCTTGCACTGTTTCTCTCTGCGGCCGGTCATACCCAGGCCCAGGTAACGCTCAACAAGATCAGCACCGACACTTTCACCAACAGCTCGAGCCAGCACGCCACGGAAGTCGAGCCTGACACCTTCTCCTATGGCAACACGATCGTCAGCGCCTACCAGGTAGGACGCATTTTCGGAGGCGGCGGCGCGGATATCGGCTTTTCAACTTCGACCGACGGCGGAAACACTTGGACCCACGGCTTTTTGCCGGGCATCACGACGTTCAACGGCGGGACGTTCTCCGCGGTGAGTGATGCCGCAGTGGCATACGACGCGGCCCACGGGATTTGGCTCATTAACACCCTGCCCATCGGCAACAACACTCAGCTATCTGTGAGTCGCTCGACCGACGGCATCAACTGGGACAACCCGATCACCGTGAGCACGGCAGGCAGCCCGGACAAAAACTGGATTGTGTGCGACAGCTACCCGGCTAGCGCCTTTTACGGTCACTGCTATGTGGAGTGGGACGACACCAACACCGGCGACACCATCAAGATGAACACCTCGACCGATGGTGGCCTAACCTGGAGCGCGGCGCTGAAGACTGCGGGCAATGACGGCGGCATCGGTGGACAGCCGTTGGTCATGCCCAATGGCACGGTGGTCGTGGCGTTCAATGGCAACAGCGGCAACATGATGGCCTTCACCTCCACCAACGGCGGAACCAGTTGGAACAAAGCAGTAAAAATCTCGACGATTAAAGAACATGGGGTGGCGGGCAACCTGCGTACCTCTTCGCTGCCGACTGGCGAAATTGACGGTGGTGGCACAATCTATATCGCGTGGCAGGACTGCCGTTTCCGCACCGGTTGTGCTTCCAACGACATTGTCTACAGCACCTCGTCCAATGGAAGCACCTGGTCGGCTGTGAAGCGGGTACCGATTGATCCGACCAGCAGCACGGTGGATCACTTCATCCCCGGCTTGGCAGTGGACACCAGCACCAAAGGCTCCAGCGCACACCTCGCGTTGACCTACTACTACTATCCGATTTCCAAATGCAGCAGTTTGTGCAACCTGTACGTCGGATACACTTCGTCATCCAATGCCGGCAAAACCTGGACCGCGTCGCAAACTCTCACTGGCGCGATGCAGTTGAGCTGGTTGCCCAACACTTTTGCCGGTTTGATGGTGGGTGACTACATTTCCACTTCGTATGCTTCCGGCTTGGCGCACGGCGTGTTTGCGAATGCCAATGCCAAGTCCGGCAGCGTGTTTGACGAAGCCATGTACACGACGACTGCGGGATTGCAGGCTCCCGTGGACGCCGCTGAAGTCAGTGCTGAGAATGATCGCCCAGTTCCGGGCACTCGTTCCGATATCGGGCCCCGGCAGTACTGGGACTTGGAGCACACCAAACCGATCCCGCCCTACTTGAAGCTGGGCGAGCCGAATTAACCGCAACACAAACGAAGCAAGGCAATCCAACGGGCGGCGAAAGTCGCCCGTTTTCCGATGGGACGCACACTGCGCTGCATATGGTTGGTTCGCCGCCTTGAAACCGCACTGCCCTCTCCGTAAACTCAAGATATGCACTCCCACGCAAGGCACGGGGATCACCACCACGGCGCAGGACGGGTTCTGAAGGCATCGCTGGTGGCCACATTCGCCTACGTGGTTCTGTTGGTGATCGCCGGCATTCATGCCCACTCGCTGGCACTGTTGTCTGAAGCGGGACACAATCTTTCCGATTTTCTGGCGCTACTGTTGTCGCTGGGTGCCGTATTTTTGCAGAGTCGTCCGCCCAACCAGAGCAAGACCTACGGCTACCATCGCGCTGGAGTGCTCGCCGCGCTGGTCAACGCGGCGTCATTGGTGGTGGTCGCTGGATTTATTTTCTATGAGGCAGTGAAGCGCCTGCAGAACCCGGAGCCAGTCCACGCCGGGATGATGATCTGGGTGGCGGCTGCGGGCGTGGTAATGAATGGCGTGATCGCGTGGCTGCTGTATCGCACCAGCGGCGACGTGAATATTCGCAGCGCTTTGGTGCACCAGGTGGGCGACACGCTCTCCACGGCGGCGGTCATCGCCGGGGGCTGGGCGATCCTGGCGACCGGGCGGTATTGGATTGACTCGGCACTTTCGTTTGGGATTGGCGCGCTGATTTTGTGGTCAGGCCTGGGAATTGTGCGCGAGACCATGAACATCCTGCTGGAGGGAACACCGCGCGGAATGAAGCTAGAGTCGATTGCTGTCGCCATCCGCTCGGTCGCCGGCGTGAACGATGTTCACGACCTGCATGTGTGGAGCATTGGCAGCGAAACCCACGCCCTTTCCTGTCACATCGCGATTGAAGACATTCCGCCGTCGGCGAGCGAGAGAATCCTGCGTGAGGTGAATGACACACTGGCGGACGAGTTTAAGATTGGCCACACCACCATCCAGTTCGAGGCCGTGGAATGCGAAGTGGCGCACGGCTGCGTGATTCCGGTCAAAAGCGACGCGCGACCCGGGCACGTCCACTAGGTGAGGCAACCGCGGCGACGGGGCGACGTGTGATAATCTTGAATCTGAGACTTCCTCCCGCAGTCAGCATCTAAGTTCTTATGAGTTATTTGCGCAATCTTTGGCGGTTTTTCGTGGCGATCCAGCTTCTACCGGCTTTGGAGAGTGGGGAGGAAACTACCCTGGTCGGCGGGCAAGCAGTGCTGGAAGGTGTGATGATGCGGTCCCCCCACGCCTGGGCCATCGCAGTGCGCAGGCCGTCGGGCGAGATCACAACTCACTGCGAGCCCATCGAACGGTCGTCCGAAAAACACAAATGGATGGGCTGGCCGGTGGTGAGGGGCGTAGTGACGTTGGGCAATGCGATGACGCTGGGTTTCCGCGCCTTGAAGTTTTCGGCCAATGCCGCATTGGATGAAGTTCCTGCCGGCGAAAATGGCAAGAAGCTGGAAGTCAGCGGATGGGTAGCCGCGCTGAACATCATTTTCTCGGTTGGGTTCTTCATTTTCATGTACAAGTATTTGCCGCTGCTGGCGGCGACCGAATTGAAGCGGCTAAATCCCCTGTTCGGGCAGCAAATCATTTTCAACCTGGTGGACGGGATCATCCGGCTGGCGCTGTTTTTATTGTTCATCTGGGGTGTGTCGTTGTTAAAGGATATCCGGCGTGTGTACGAGTATCACGGCGCCGAGCACAAAACGGTGTATGCGTTTGAGAACGGCGACCCGCTCAATGCTTCGGCGGTGCAGAAGTACTCAACTTTTCACCCGCGCTGCGGGACCAGCTTCCTGATGACGGTGATGATCATCTCGATCTTCGTTTACATGCTGGTGCCGGTGACGACGTTCTGGGCCCGTTTCGCAGTGCGAATCGCATTCCTGCCCCTGATCGCGGGAGTGTCGTATGAGATTATTCGTTTCGCCGCCAAGCACCGTGGGTCTTTGTTTGCGCTGATGACCGCGCCCGGTTTGTGGATGCAGCGAATCACCACGCAGCCTCCCGCCGACAGCCAAGTGGAGTGCGCCATTGTAGCCCTCGACCAGGCTATGGAACTGGAAAAGCAGCATGGCGGCGAATTAGTCATCGCTTAGGGCGGCCCTGCCGCGAAAAACCGCTTCACTCCCCGACCAAGTCCGTACAATGGTAGATTAGTTTCCCCGCGGCTGCGGAGGAAAAATGACCGCTGACCCTATGTTTGAGCGTTTAGAACAACTCGAAAGTCGCTACGAGGAATTGAATCAAGCTCTCGCTTCGCCGGACATCGTCCACGACTCGGCGAAATTCCAGAAGACCGCGAAGGCGCACAGCGAAATCGCACCGGCGGTGGAGAGATATCGCGAGTACAAAGACCTGACTCGCGGCATCGCAGAAAGCAAGGAGCTGCTGGCGGGCGAAGCCGATGTCGAGATGCGCGCCTACGCGGAAGAGGAACTCGCAAAGCTGGAAGCGCGAGTCACCGCAACCGAAGAAGAACTGAAAGTTCTCCTCATTCCGAAAGACCCCAACGACGAGAAGAACGTGGTGCTGGAAATCCGCGCGGGCACGGGCGGCGACGAAGCCACGCTGTTTGTCGCGGAAATGTTCCGCATGTATAACCGCTACGCGGAAACGCACCGGTGGAAGGTGGAAGTGCTCTCCACCTCTGAGTCGGGAATTGGTGGGCTGAAGGAAGTGATCGCGCTGATCGAGGGAGATCGGGTGTACTCTCAGATGAAATACGAGAGCGGAGTGCATCGGGTACAGCGCGTACCGGCAACCGAGCAGCAGGGCCGCGTGCATACTTCTGCGGTCACGGTGGCTGTGCTGCCGGAGGCGGAGGATGTGGACGTCAAGATCGAAGCCAAGGACCTGCGCATCGATACCTTTTGTTCGTCGGGCCCCGGCGGTCAGTCGGTGAATACGACCTATTCGGCAGTGCGCATCACTCACATTCCCACCAACACGGTTGTGAGTTGCCAGGACGAAAAATCGCAGATCAAGAATCGCGAAAAAGGCATGAGGGTCCTGCGGTCACGTCTGTATGAAATTGAAATGCAGAAACAACAAGACGCGTTGGCCAAAGAGCGCAGATCCATGGTGGGGTCGGGCGACCGCAGCGAAAAGATCCGCACTTATAATTTTCCGCAGAACCGGGTCACCGATCACCGCATCGGCTTCACCATGCACCAACTCACCGAAGTCATGGACGGCAAGCTGCAACCCATGATCGAAGCGCTGACCACCCACTACCAGTCGGAGAAGTTGAAGCGGGAAACCACTGCGGTAGCGTAAGCGGAGGTGTCACCCTCAAGCGGTGACGGATTTCTGACTTTCACCCTATGCTTCTCCGCGATGCTCTTACCTTTGCTGTGGAACAACTCACCGCCGCCCATACGCCTTCCCCGCGCATGAATGCCGAGGTCTTGCTGATGTTCGCACTGGACTGCGACCGATCTCATCTCTACGCCTATCCGGAGCGGCGGCTCACCTCGGAAGAGCAGGGCCGCTACGAACATGCGATTGCAGAACGCGCGAGAGGTGTGCCGGCGCAGTACATCACCGGCCATCAGGAATTTTGGGGCCTTGGCTTCTTGGTTTCTTCGGCGGCGCTGATACCGCGACCAGAAACCGAGCACCTAATTGAGACCGTGCTGGAACTGACCGCCGGAAAAGGAAACTGGCGAATGGTGGACGTGGGAACCGGCTCGGGAGCCATCGCCATCGCGCTTGCGCACGAGCTCCCCGGCGCCAGCCTCGACGCAACGGATATTTCACCCGCCGCACTGGCCGTAGCAGAGATGAATGCGGCACGCCTTGAAGTCAGCTCGCGCATTCAATTCCATCAGGCCGATCTGCTGGACGGACTCCCCCCCGCCCACTTTGATTTCGTGGTTTCCAATCCACCCTACGTCGGCGAATCTGAGGAAGACGAAGTCCAACTCGAGGTGCGCAAGTTTGAGCCTCGCAATGCGGTCTTCGCCGGGTCGGTGGGAACCGAGATCATTGCCCGCCTCATCCCGCAAGCCCACGCCGCGCTGCGCCCCGGTGGATGGCTGGTCATGGAAATCAGCGGAACCATTGCCCCCGCGGTACGGGAATTGCTAGCCGAGTGGACGGAGGTCGAAATCACCCCCGACCTGCAAGGCATCCCGCGCATCGTGCGAGCGCGCAAACACTGACGTGTGCCGCTGCCAGCTCTTTCCTACTTCACCCGTTCCCAGCGGATGGTCCACACCACCTCCACCTTCTGGCCTGATGGCTTCACGTCCGTGCGAGTATCGCTGAAGTAGAAACTGTCCGGGCCGGTGATGCGATAGGGCCGGTTCTGGACCGTGCCCACCCAGTTCGGACTCCACGCGGTTTCGGGGTGATGCACCATAATCTGTTGCGGCTCGCGGACCTCGTAGGTCCCGCAATACGACAGAAAGCCATTGGTTCCGGAGAGCGCTTCCCCGGCGGTGGGATGGCGGTCGTTCTTCCAATTCGGGCGAATCGGATTCATCAACTGCGCGCACATATGACCAGTGCGGTCATACATCAAATAGCCAAGCCCCTTGGGTCCGACTTCGGTATAGGGCTCAGTCGTGCCGTCGGCGTAACGGTTCTCGGTCGAGACCAAGCGCCAGGTTCCGGCGAAATAATCTATGATCGGGCCCTTTGGCGCAGAAGGCTGTGGTTTCGGTTCCGGAACTTGCGCGCCCAGCGGCGCAAGCAGGCAGATTACGGACAGCAAAAAAAATGGACATGGACTTCATTGGTTTCGGCTCCCCGGTCGCGTGGAATCTGACTTAACATCCGCCGCTCACGAATTGTACGTGCTCCGGGGCACCGCCGTCTGAAGCTGCGGTCTAAAACGTCACCCTCACTCCAAACTGCGCCGCGAACGGGATGCCTACCGTTGTCCCCGGCCCAAAGAAGTCTCCCACCGCCCCAGCCGGTTGCCGCAATTGGTTGAGGCTGGTGATGGGGATGAGCATGGTGCAAGTGGGATCCCCGCAGGTGTGCGTCACGTTGCCAGCGGCTACTTCGTTCTGCGGCACGTTCAACGCGCCGATGTCCGCGATATAGTTGTTCGCCGGATTATTCCGGTTGAAGAGGTTGAAGAATTCAACGAACGGATCCACGTTGACCCGTTCTCCAATGTGGAACGGCCGGCTCACCCGCACATCCGCTTGAATAAAGGGGGTGCCGCGGAACTGGTCGAGCGTGGTCTGCACTCCGTTGACCACGGCCCGATTGTTCCCTGGATTACCCAGCCCGTTCACGTCCACGCCGGTGGCCAGGGTATAGGGTCGCGCACTCTCCACCTGGGTCAGCGTGCTCAATTCAATCCCCAAGGGAGCTTGCAAAACACCGGCCAGCACAAATCGATGGCGCACATCTTCGCCGGACGGGCCGTAGTCGCCGGGGCCAAAAGGTTTCAAAGGATTGCACACGCCGTCCACGTAATCGAACAGTTCTCCCACTACACAGCCCCAGGTCTTGGCGCTGGCTAGCGTGTAGTGGGCGATCAGGTTAAAGCGCTGCGACACGTTGCCCTGCACTTTCACGGAAAACGCGTCATAGACCGAGCGGTTGCCCGTCTTGTAGAGGGTGACGTTGGGCACCAGACTCTGATTTTGCGGATCGGGCGCAAACAGGGTGGTGCCGGCAATGAAGTTGAGCGCTTGATAGGCGTGGTTGCCCTGCTCGTGGGTCCAGTCGGCGCTCACCGTCCAGTGTTGGTTGAAAGCATGCTGCACCCCTGCGCTGGCGTGGATGGCGTAGGGTGTCTTGTAATTCGAATCAATCAGCGCACCCTGGCCGCCGCCCGGAATGCAGCCCGCATCGCCGGGATTGACGCACGGTGCAGGCGCCGCGTTCACCGCTTGCAACGCCGGCACCCAGCCATTCTGTGCCAGATCGTTGTAGTACAAGCCGAACCCGGCGCGAATCACGGTTTTCTCGGACGCTCCCGGCGCGTAAGCAATGCCCAGCCGCGGACCAAACCCGCGGCGATAGTCATGCGGCGCACCTTGAGACAGATTGATCCTCAGCGACTTCAGCGTCAAATACGCCGGATTTTGCAGCTGGCTGTGGCCCGAGGCGTCGAACAGCCCCAAGGTCGTATCCCAGCGCAACCCGTAGTTCACCGTCAAGTTATGGCTGACGCGCCACGAATCCTGCGCATACAGGCCCAGGCGCTTAGCATTCTGACGGAAGCTCCCGTCACCCGCCGGCGTGAAGGTGCAGGAGGCATTACCCGCGCACGAAATATCGGTCGCGAACTGAACCGGGTTGCCGATGTAATCCGCCGGATTTAACGGAAAAGCAATCAGCGTCTCTTGCTTCCCCAGCAGTGCGCCGCTCAGCACCGGCTCGTGAATAAAGCTCACACCAAACTTGGGCGCGTGCTTGCCCGAGGCGTGGCTCACGTCGTAACGGAACTGGTATTTCTGCTGATCGCGCAATACTGGGAATGCCGTGATGGGCGTGGCGAACTGGTTGTCGCCAAATGTCTCAAATCCCGAGATAGTGTGAAACGTCGCGCTGAAGGGGAACGCCAGCGCAAATCCCAGGTTCGAGTTGGGCGCTTCGGTGTGATGCAAGAAGCTTGCGCCAATGGTCAGCGAGCCCACCCAGGTGGGTTCAAATACAAACTGATTGCCCAGCACGAAGTTTTCGTACTTCGAGCCGGAAGTCGCGCCGGTCGAGGCCAGGGTCGCCTGCTGCACCAGATCGTTGCGGGTGGTGTAGTTGTCAATCGCCCCCCGCAGAAACCACTGCGAGCGCGGCGACTGCGCGTAGTCAAACCGCGCCAGCCCCAAGTAGTTGCGGAACGGCACCGGCACGTTGTTGGGAACCGGAATCGAACTCACTCCCGGGATCAGCCCTTGCTGTGCAAACCCGGCCAGCGCGTTGAACTGGGTCAGGCTGCTCGGGCTGTAGCTGATGCTGGCGTTCTCGCGCACGCCTTCAAACGAAGTGAAGAACCACACTTTGTCGCTCTTCACCGGGCCGCCCAGGGTCGCAATGTAGTTCTGCCGCGAAAACGGCTGCTTGGGCTCGGGCGCAGGGTTGTCAATGGGATAGCGCGCGGTCAGGGCCGAATCCCGTCCGTAATACGCAGCGCTTCCGTGCCAATCGTTGCCGCCGTGCTTGGTGGTGATGACCACCGACCCGCCGACGGTTCGTCCAGTATCGGCATCCTGCTGCGAGGTGCGCACCGCGAACTCTTGGATCGCGTCGGGCGAGAAGTTTTGCAGGAAACCGCCGATATAGTCATCGGTGTTGTCGGCGCCGTCCACCGAAAGATCCACGTTCAGCCCGGAACTGCCGCCGAAAGCCACCGCCGTGATGCGGGCCTTGGTCGGGTCGGAGGGCTCCACCGGCTCGGTGCCGGGCACCAGATACGCGATGTTGGCGAAGGTCCGCGAAGCTAGCGGCAGGGTATCCAAGTCATGCGACGTGACCGCGCCTTGATGGACCGCGCTAGCGGTATCGAGAGTCTGTGTCGTGATCGATGAGGCCTCGCCACTGACGCTTACTGTCTCGCGCACAGCCTCCGGCTTCAAGCGCACCGCCACATCGCGGACGGTGCTCACCACCACATCCACCTCAGCACTTGCTTCCCCAAAACCCTTGGCGCTGACCACCAGGCGATAAGGCCCCGGCAGCAGACCGTCAATGCGGAATTCGCCGCGCTCGTTGCTGGTGGCCTCGCGGGTGATCGCCGACCGCGCCGACATCAGATGGACGGCCGCCGACGCCACTCGCCCACCCGCCGCATCTTCCACCTCCCCGCGCAGAGCCCCGCGGGGATCTTGGGCATACAACAGGGTGGTCGGCAGTGAGAGCGTGAACAGGGCACCGCATGCCACAAAACGGCGGACAATCGTAGACGCAAACATTGGCATTCGAGCCCCCAAAAAGCACTAGAAATCAATAGAAGATTGCTCTTCCAATCTAGGAGATTGGTTGGCTTACTACCATCCAGTAGTAGCGAGGGTCTTAGCGGAGAGGGGAAATGGCCTGCACGTCAACCAACAGCGTTGGGTACTTGCCGGTGTAGCAGGCGGAACAATACTTCATGCGCTCGTTCTCATCGCACGCCTTCTTCAATCCTGCCAGCGAGAGGTAGGCAAGCGAATCGGCCCCAATATACTGGCGGATCTCCTCGACGCTCTTATTGGCGGCGATGAGTTCCTTCTTGGAAGGCGTATCAACACCATAGAAGCATGGGGAAATGGTGGGCGGGCAGGAGACTCGCATGTGCACTTCCTGCGCTCCGGCATTGCGAATCATGCGCACAATTTTCTGGCTGGTGGTGCCGCGCACAATGGAATCGTCAATCAAGATCACGCGCTTGCCTTCCAGCAGGCTGCGCACTGGATTCAGCTTCAACTTCACCCCGAAGTCGCGCAGTTTCTGCGAAGGCTCAATGAATGTGCGCCCCACGTAGTGGTTCCGGATCAGGCCAAAGCGGAATGGGATGCCGCTCTCCGCCGCATACCCCATGGCCGCGGTTACGCCCGAGTCTGGCACTGGCACCACCAGGTCCGCGTCTACAGGAGATTCCAGCGCCAGTTGCCGCCCCATCGCTTCCCGGCTCTGGTTCACCGAGCGTCCAAACACAATACTGTCAGGCCGCGAGAAGTAAACATGCTCGAAAATACAACTCGACTGCGGTCCCGCCGGGGCGTAGAAGTGCGACGAAACCCCCTCCGGCCCGACCATCACCAGCTCGCCTGGCCTGACATCGCGGTCGTAGGTGGCGCCAATCAAATCAAAGGCGCAGGTTTCGGATGCGAACACCACCGTATCGTGCTTGTCGCCGCGAATGTGGCCCATGGCCAGCGGACGGAAGCCATGCGGGTCGCGAGCCGCAAAAATCTGGTCGGGGCTGATCATCACCAGCGAAAACGCGCCTTCCACCCGGCGCAGCGCATCGGCCATGGCTTCGGGCAGGGTCTGCTCTTTGGAAAGCGCAATCAGGTGCACCAGCACCTCAGTATCGCTGTTGGTCTGGAAAATTGAGCCGTGCGCCTCCAACCGGCGCCGGATCTCCTGCGCGTTCACCAGGTTGCCGTTGTGCGCCATGGCCAACGCGCCTTTGTTCGATTGCACCAGTATCGGCTGCGCGTTGAGCAGCGCGGAATCGCCTGCCGTGGAATAGCGCGTGTGTCCAATGGCCGAGCTTCCCAACAGCCCCGCCAACACCGCAGGAGTGAAGATATCGGCCACCAACCCCATCGCCTTGTGTTGGCGCAGGCTCGACCCGTTCGAGGTCACCATGCCTGCCGACTCTTGCCCGCGATGTTGCAACGCGTACAAGCCGAGATAGGCGAGCTTTTCCGCCTCCGGGTGGTTATAAATCGCTACCACGCCGCACTCGTCATGAAATTTGTCGGAAGTTGTCATGGGCTCCTGTATTTCGCCAGTGCCTAATCGGGCCGCGCTACTCGGCCCGCAAGGCGTGTTCCAGCGCGCTTTCGTACGCCAATCGGAGTTCTACCCCGCTGGCGGAAACCGCCAGTCCCCCATCCACCTGGATCTGCACTCCGTCTCCGCCAGTGATCCCGATTTCGGTTACGTGGAGTCCGTATAACACCCCTATATCTTTGATTCGTGGCAAGTTCGATTTGACGCAAGAGATTACGACTCGGCTGGCATCCTCGCCAAACAGCACAAATTCCGGCGGAAGGCCCGCCGATTTCAGGTCAATCCGGCAGCCCACGCGCTTCGCGAAGGTTGATTCAGTCAGGGTCACTGCAATGCCGCCGTCACTGCAGTCGTGCGCCGACTCAATCAGGCCGGCCTGGATCATCTGCACCACGGCCCTCTGCAACGCCGCTTCCTGCTCCAAATCGAGTTCGGGAGGATAGCCCCACACCGCGCCCAGCACTTCTTTGGCGTACTCGGACGAGCCAAATTCCGATTCCACATCCGCCATGTCGCCCGGGGACTCGCCGCACAGCAGCACAATGGCGTGCCCGGCCTCTCGGAAGTGCATCTTGGCGGCGGTGTGAACGTCCTGAAGAATGCCGACGATGCCCAGCACCGGCGTGGGATAAATGCCTTCGCCCAGAGTCTCGTTGTAGAAGCTGACGTTGCCGCCGGTGATAGGCACATCCAGCTCTTCGCAGGCTTTGGTCATGCCATCAATCACCTGGGAGAACTGCCACATGATATGCGGCTTCTCCGGGTTGCCGAAATTCAAACAGTTGGTGGCGGCCACCGGGGTGGCCCCGGTGCAGGCGACATTGCGTGTGGCCTCCGCCACCGCATGCATCGCGCCCAGGCGCGGGTCGAGATAGCACCAGCGCCCGTTGCCGTCGAGCGCCATGGCCAATCCGCGATTCGATCCCTTGATGCGAATGACTCCCGCGTCGCCCGCACCCGGAGCTTCCACCGTGTTGGTCTGCACCATGTGGTCGTACTGCTGCCACACCCAGCGCTTACTGCAAATGTTGGGCGACGCCAGCAATTGCTTGAAGTTCTCGGTCAGGTCGCCAGATGCAACCAGCTTGATGTTCTCCGGCATCTCGCGTTGGACCGGCGGCTCCCAGCGTTCCAGATGGCGTTTGTAGAGGGGCGCGGCTTCGGTCAGCGCGTCGTTCGGAATTTCCGCCACTACTTCGCCGTGATGCCGCACCCGCATCTTGCCGTCGAGCGTCACCCGGCCCACCTCCACTGCGTCCAGTCGCCACTTCTGGAATACGCGGAACACTTCACCTTCGCGCCCCTTCTGGGCCACCAGCAACATGCGCTCCTGCGACTCGCTCAGCATGATTTCGTACGCGCTCATGCCGGTTTCGCGCTGCGGCACCAGGTCCAATTCAATTTCAATGCCGGTGCCGCCGCGGCCGCCCATCTCGCAGGTCGAGCAGGTCAACCCAGCCGCACCCATGTCTTGAATGCCAATGATCGCCCCGGTCTGCATCGCCTCCAGGCAGGCCTCCAGCAGCAGCTTCTCCATGAAGGGATCGCCCACCTGCACGTTGGGCCGCTTGGCTTCGGAGGTTTCGCTGAACTCCTCGCTGGCCATGGTGGCTCCGTGGATGCCATCGCGCCCCGTCTTGGAGCCGACATAAATCACCGGATTGCCTTCGCCTGAGGCACGCCCGTAAAAGATCTGGTCGTGCCGCACCAGTCCCAACGCAAACGCGTTCACCAGTGGGTTGCCGGAATAGCACGGCTCGAACTTGGTTTCGCCCCCGAGGTTGGGCACGCCAAAGCAATTGCCGTACGACGCTACGCCGCTGACCACTCCTTCCATCACCGAGTGGTTCTTGTGCAGTTCCGCCTGGGTCGTGCCCGGAGCGGGCTTGATAGGGCCGAAGCGCAGCGAGTCCATGATCGCCACCGGACGCGCTCCCATAGTGAAGATATCGCGCAGGATTCCACCCACACCGGTGGCCGCGCCCTGGAATGGCTCAATGAACGACGGATGGTTGTGCGACTCGATCTTGAAGGCGCAGGCCCAGCCGTCGCCGATGTCAATGATGCCGGCGTTCTCGCCGGGGCCCTGCATTACCAGCTTACTGCGAGTGGGCAGACGCTTCAGATGCACTCGCGAAGATTTGTAAGAGCAATGTTCGCTCCACATCACGCTGAAGATGCCCAGTTCGGTGAGCGACGGCTCTCGCCCGCCCAGCAACGATTTCAGCTTTTCGTATTCATCCGCTGTGATCCCGTGGTCGCGGATAACTTCGGGTGTGATGGCTGCAATTGAGGAAGTGCTCATAGGGGAATCTCTATTTTCGCATCTTGGCTGCTCGCTGGATAGAAAACATTTTCCGACTCCCTCTCGGCTATGATTCAGAGGCATGAAATCTGTCATCGTGGGCACCGCTGGTCACATCGATCACGGGAAGACCGCGCTGGTGAGGGCCCTGACCGGCATTGACGCCGACCGCCTGGAAGAAGAAAAGCGCCGCGGGATCACCATCGATATTGGGTTTGCCCATCTCGATCTGGACGCGCCCGGTGGTGAGACGGTGCACCTCGGCTTTGTGGACGTTCCGGGCCACGAGCGTTTTGTGCGCAACATGCTGGCCGGAATCGGCGGCATCGATATGGTGCTACTGGTGATCGCCGCGGACGAAGGCATCATGCCCCAGACCCGCGAGCACTTTGACATCTGCCGCTTGCTCTCAGTGCAACGTGGAATCACTGTGCTCACCAAGTCAGACGCGGTGGATAGCGATACGCTCGAGGTGGTGCGGCTGGAGGTGGAAGAGTTCCTGCGTGGTTCGTTCCTCGATCCCGTCCGAGCCCCGATTCTCGCCGTGAGTTCGTTGACCGGGGAAGGGTTGGGCGAATTGACCCACGCGATCGCCAAAGTTGCAGCTGAGGCCGTTGTTCGCGATTCGACCGCGCTGCCCCGGCTGCCCATCGACCGCGTATTCACCATGAAGGGATTCGGAACCGTGGTCACCGGAACACTGGTATCGGGAACGGTCAACAGAGAAGACGAGATGGAAGTCTTTCCCCAGGGCCGTCGAGTGCGTGTCCGCGGAGTGCAGGTGCACGGAAGCGCTGCGGAACAAGCCATTGCCGGGCAGCGCACGGCTCTGAATCTGGCGGGAGTGGCCACTGGCGATTTGGCTCGCGGGATGACCCTAGCCCCGCCAGACACTCTCCGCGCCACCCGCCGGGCTGACGTTTCCCTGCGAGTGTTGCCGTCCGCACGTCCCCTTAAAGACCGTGCCCGGGTACATTTTCACGCATTCACCACAGAGACGCTGGCCGAGGTTGTGCTGATCGGAGAAAAGACCGTCGCCCCGGGTGGAGCGGGCTACGCGCAGTTGCGACTTGCGGACCCCACCCTGCTTCTGCCGGGAGACCATTTCATCCTGCGCCAGTTTTCACCCGTCGTGACCATCGGGGGCGGAGTTGTCATTGATGCCGCGCCCATCCCGCGTCGCAGGCAGCCTGCAGCTACGCTGGAATTCCTCCGTTCGATTGAGACAGGCCCAGACGAAGAAGTCCTTCTGGCCCGCATTGAGCGTCGAGGCAATCAGGCGCTCAACATTAACGATGCGATTGCGGAAACGGGATGGCCTAAGCACCGCATGGCTGGGCCGTTGCAAGTCCTTCTCGACCGCCACCAGATCTTCCGCGCCGGAGAAGAGTTCATTGCAGCTTCCCATTTCGACGCGGCAAAGCAGGCCGCGCTCGCTGAAGTAACCGCTTACCACAACGCCAATCCGCTGGTGGCGGGATTCGGCAAGGAAGCGCTGCGAGAGAAGGTTGGCCTTGGCGAGGCTGTCTTTTCCGCAGTCATGGCTTCTCTGGTGGCCGAGAAGAAACTGGATATCGCGGGCGAAGTGGTTCGGTTGCCCGGTCGCGGCGTCCGGTTAAAAGATGAAGAGTCAGAGTCCAAGCAAGTCATTGAAACCGCATTTGCATCCGCCGGCCTGAAAGTCCCAGCCCTCAAAGATGTGCTCGCTGGACTGAAGATCGACAGAGTCCGCTCTCAAAAGATCGTCACTCTACTGCTGCGGGACCGCGTGCTAGTGAAAATCTCCGAAGACTTAGTTTTTCACCATAGCGCGCTGGAGAACCTGAAACGCGCCGTGATTGCGCTCAAGCCAAATACCCCGAAGATTGACGTCGCTCGATTTAAAGACCTGACCGGAGTCAGCCGTAAATACGCCATTCCGCTCCTGGAATACCTGGATCGCGAGCGGGTGACACTGCGCGTTGGGGATGAGCGGGCAATCCTATGAAAACTGAATCTTCTGCTGAAAACTGAATCTTCCGGATTAGTTTTTAAATCCCATCTTCCGCGAAGGCATCAGTTCCTCTGGTGTCCGCTGCTGCCTACGGCCTTCGCCGCTAGATTCTTTCTTCCGGGAATTCCACTTCTAACCCCAGCGGCCCAGTGACGCGATTGGTCAAATTCGCCAGCCCGATCAACATGTGCAGATCGAGAATCTCGGCATCCGAGAAGTGTTGCTTTAGCCCGGCAAAGTCGGCGTCATTGGCATCGCGAGAGGCCAACGTCAGTTTCTCGGCATAACGCAGAGCCACCTGCTCCTTTTCGCCGAAGCGCGAATAATCGCCGGCTTTCAGCGCCGTCAAATCCTCGAGCGTCAGGTTCGCGCGCTTGGCCCCAGCAATATGGTGTTGCGAGCAATAGTGGCAGCCGTTCAACAGCGAAACTCGCAGGTACACGGCCTCATACAGTTTGCGGTCGAGCGAACGTCCCACGCTGGCATAGAACGGCAGAAATTTCGCCAGCATCTCAGGACGATGGCCCAGGGCTTTCTGGATGTTTCCAGGCTTGCCGCGCAAGATGCCATCGTAGATTTCCTTGACTTCGGGAGCTGCCTGTTCCGGTTGAATGAGTCCGATGCGCGCCATAGTGAACTCCGATTTAGGATGCGTACTCGTATAATTAAACTCGCGCAGTAGCAGATTGTCGAATTCTGCTCGCTTCCAACTACTCCTAAGTGGGACTCATCGACCCTCCATGAAAGACGCTGTCAAGATCATCGGCGCCGGGCTGGCTGGCTCGGAAGCGGCCTGGCAATGTGCGCGCCAGGGGATCGCCGTCGCACTCTACGAGATGCGCCCAGTGCGGCCGACCCCGGCGCATCAGACCGCCGACTTTGCCGAACTGGTCTGCTCCAACTCCCTCAAGTCGGAGAGCGAAAACACCGCGCCCTGGCTTCTAAAAGAAGAAATGCACCGCGCTGGATCGTTGCTGCTGCAGATTGCGCGCGAGTGTTCGGTGCCCGCCGGCCATGCGCTGGCCGTGGATCGTCTCGCTTTCGCCGCGAAAGTCACCGAAGTGATCGCTCGCGAGCCACTCATCACCGTGCACCGCGAAGAAGTTACCCAGATCGACGAAGCCGCCATCACTGTGATCGCCACTGGTCCCCTCACCTCCGACGCTCTCTCCGCCGAGATCGCGCGCCTCACCGGCGGGACTCACCTCTACTTCTACGATTCCATCAGTCCGATCGTCGAAGCCGACTCCATTGATCGCGATCGAGTGTACCTGGCCGCGCGTTATGACAAGGGGACTGCCGACTACATCAACTGCCCCATGTCGAAAGAAGAATACGACACTTTCTACGATGCCTTGCTGGCCGCTCAGTCAGTCGAGGACCGCGACTGGGAAAAGCTTAATTACTTTGAAAGCTGCTTGCCCATTGAAGAAATTGCCCGCCGCGGCCGCGACACCCTGCGCTTCGGCCCCATGAAGCCGGTCGGCTTGAACGATCCACGCACCGGCAGGATGCCCTATGCGGTGGTCCAGTTGCGCCAGGAAAATCTGCGTGCCGACTCTTACAATCTGGTTGGCTTTCAGAACCATTTGAAATATGGGGAGCAGGCGCGCGTGCTGCGGCTCATCCCCGGTCTCGAAAGAGCCCGCTTCCTTCGCTATGGCCAAATTCATCGCAATACCTACATCAACTCACCCACCCTACTGAACCAGACCCTGCAAATGAAACTCCATCCCCGAGTCCTGTTCGCAGGCCAGATTTGCGGTGTGGAAGGCTATGTGGAATCCATTGCTACCGGGTTACTGGCAGGCCTCTTTACCTCGGAGCTGGCGCGTGAAGCCACTCCTGTCGCCCCACCTCGCGCCAGTGCGTTCGGCAGCCTGATCCACTATGTCACCCGCGCTGAAGCCAAGAACTTTCAGCCCGCCAACATTACTTTCGACCTTTTGCCCGCACTGGAAACGCGCGTGCGCGACCGCAAGCAACGCCACCAACTCCAGTGTGAGCAAGCCCTGCGGGCGTTCGATTTGTGGTGGCAATCGGGTGCGCCTCCAGCTCTTATTGCTTGACCAGCGCCGCCCGGCACATTACCTTGCTCTTTCACCGAAATTGAGGAAGTCGCCCATGCCCATCTCCGCTGTTGACTCCATCAGCCCCGCTTGGACCCACATGAAGCAACAATTGTTTAAGCCTTTTCGCTGGGGACAATGGCTGCGTCTGGCCGTCGTCGGACTGCTGGCTGGCGAATTGAGCTCGACCGGAAGCTGCAACTTCAGCGGTGCCAACTGGAACAAAAACCGCCACCCCAGCGAGGAATTGCTCTCGCTCCCAGCCGGTTTTCCTAACTTTGACCCGGCAAAACTGGGAAAGTATGTGGGGCTGATTTTGCTAGCGGTATTCGTAATCTTTGTTCTTTACATGTTGCTGATCTATGTAAGCAGCGTCTTTCGCTTCATTCTGTTTGATTCGGTGTTGCGCAAGCACTGCTCCATCCGCCAGGGCTGGGACCGTTGGCATTCGTCTGGGCGGCGCTTTTTTCTGTGGCGGATGGTGTTCCTGACCGCCAGCAGTCTGGCCATGGGAGTGTTCATAGGCATTCCGCTCTTACTGGCCGCTGCCGCGGGCTGGCTGAAGGATCCCAAAGAGCACGTCGCCCCACTGGTGCTGGTCGTGTTCGTTATCGTGGTGATGGTGGCGTGCACGGTTCTTGCCATGTTGGTTGTGGAAGTATTCTCCAGAGATTTCCTGGTCCCCATCATGGCGCTCGAGGATGTGGATTTTGCCGATGGCTGGAGCCGCTTCTTCTCCATCATGCGCGGGGACAAGGGCAGCTATGTCGGCTATCTGCTGCTGAAGATTGTAATGGCGATCGGGGCGTTGTTTGTGATCGGCATTGCTACTTTCCTGGCGGTGTTCGCGTTCCTGATTCCGGTGGGAGGAGCGGGCGCCGCAGCAGTCTTGCTGGGCAAAGCAGCGGGACTCACTTGGAATGCTGCCACGATTACCGCGGGGATTGTTGCTGGGTCCCTGGCCCTGGCGGTGCTAATTTATTTGATCTCGTTGGTGGCGGTTCCCACCTATGTGTTCTTTCCCGCCTACTCGATCTACTTCTTCGCTTCGCGCTACCCGCGGCTGGATGCCATTCTGCACCCCGCTCCGCCGCCAGTGGACTTGCCGCCGTTGCCAGCCATCGCTCTCGCGCCGTACGCCGACTCCGCACCGCTAGCGAGTGCAGAGCCACCCCAACCGTCGACCGCCCCCGCACCCAGCGAAGGAGGGCAGTCGAAACCCGAGAGTGGGCCTTCGGACGAACCGCAGAGAGCCGATTCAGACGAATCGGAGCCTATCCAGTAGTCATAGCTCGGGCGCTTTCTGAGGGTCGGCGCCAACCCTGCGGCCCACGACAACGGGACCCTACCACTTCCAGTTGAACCGTCGCCCTATGATTCCCTTGACGATCAAGTGATCGGTGGAGCGCGTGGTTCCCACCCCCACCCCGAAGTTCACTTCCCACTTGGGATCGAGGTTCAAGTCAATGGAAGGAAAAAACTGGTGTTGCTGGTCTCTTGCCACTGCGAAGTCGGTGAACGGGCCATACCCGCCGTAGTATTCCAGACCCGCTGTGATCTTTTTCGTGAAGTCATAACTGACTTTTACGTTGGGCGAAAACTGTGGTTCGCTCCTCGTGCCGGGGCCGTGCAAAGCAATTACCACTGTCGGGTTGAACGCAAGATACCAGCGTCCCAGTTTCTTGTCCACGATGGGACGCATTTCCCAAGTCCAGGTGTCGGTGGAAAACTGCCGCCGTTGATACCCGATTTCGTTCGCCAGGCTCACTCCCACGGGCCAATGCCACGAGTCCGGCGCACGGACCTTGGGACGAATGTGACTCCCCACATATTGCCAACCGCCATCTGGCTGAATGCTGGTGAAGGTGTAGAGCGCGGTCTCAAACCACGGCGTGATCCCTTGTGTTATCTCCAGCGTTTCGTGCACCGCATGATTGGTTGGGAGCACACCGTCTCGTATGGTCTTGCTGCCATCGACCGTGAAATTGCTGTGCAACTCCACCATCAAATTGTGTGGAGGGGTCGTCTCTGAGTCGTACACCTGGATCTCGTAATTGTCTTGCGCTCCGGCCGAGACAGCGGCAAGTACTACCACCGCCAGCGCCAACCCGGCTTGAGGCAGTGAACCCAATCTTGGCCTTTTCCGCGCTCTCAGGATTGTGGTCTTCAAACTTGCCCCTCTCTCGCTGTTGTAATCCAATTTAGAATGACTGAAGAAACTTTCCGTGATGTTGCCTGCCCATCGCCTTCCCGAAACAGAACAGCCAACATTTTCAAAAGGCAGCGAAACACTCAGAATTCCTAATATGGGAAATCAGTTTCCGCCTTGTCGCTTCTGGGCCCTGGTCAATCCCGCGCTCGGTTCTTGATCCAGATCGGCGTGCCGATAAAACCAAATACCTTACGGATTTGGTTTTCTACAAATCGCTGATACGAAAAGTGCAGCTTCACTTTCCGGTCCGTAAACAGAACGAACGTAGGCGGAGCGATCGCGGCCTGCGTCATGTAGTAAATCCTCACCGTCTTGTTGGCGGGCACCGATGCGCGGTCGAAGTCAATCGTCTTGAGGAAGCGGTTCATCTGGCTGGTCGTCACCCGCTTGCGCCGCTCCGCAGACACTTTCTCGATCATTGGCAGAATCTTGTCCGTCCCAACCCCCGTGACTGCGGACACGAACAACACCGGCGCGTAGCTCAGAAACTTCAGCCCATATCGCAACCTCTCCTCGTAATACGACTGGTCTGCGGGGCGGTTGCTCCCTTGGATTCGCGCGGTCTTGGATTGCGTGACTGGCTTCTTATCGCCGCTGATGATCAAGTCCCACTTGTTGACGACGATGATGACCGAGCGCCCGCTTTCATGCGCGTAGCCGGCGATGGTCGCGTCCAGCCCGCTGACGCCCTCTGTAGCGTCAATCAGAATCAGCGCGATGTCCGCTTCTTCCAGATGCTTGCGCGACATCACCACCGAAAGCTTTTCTGCCATCAGGTGGGTCTTGCCTTTGCGGCGGATGCCCGCGGTGTCGATAAATCGGATCTCGCGGCCGTTGTATTCCACCACTTCATCCACCGCATCGCGCGTGGTGCCCGGAATCGCCGACACAATCGCGCGCGATGTGCCCGTGAGCTGATTCAGCAGCGTGGACTTGCCGACATTAGGATGCCCGATGATCGCGACTCTGATTTCACGCGGTTCCACATCGGCCGCCTCCACCGGCTCCCCCCGCAACCCTGACTCTGCGCCGTCGATCGGTTCGACAGCGTCCTCTTCGTCCGCGGCTTCGATTTCTTCCACATCCTCGTGTCCGCGCCGCTGTTCTTTCTCTTCCGCCACGGCGGGTTCCAACTTGAGCTTGCTGATCACCGCATCCAGCAGGTCGTCCAGGCCCCGACCATGTTCCGCTGAGATGGGGAAGAGTTCCCGAATGCCCAGGCTGTGGAACTCGGCGGCCGCGCCTTCCTGCTTGCTGCTGTCCATCTTGTTGACCGCCAGAAACAGCGGCTTGCCGGAACGCAACATCAGCCGCGCCAGTTCCATGTCCGGAGATGCCAGTTCCGTGCGCCCGTCCACCAGCAGGATGATGGCGTCGGCTTCCTCGATCGCAACTCGTGCCTGGCGATAAATTTCCGCCGGAATCAGGTCTTTGTCTTCGGGGACAATGCCGCCGGTGTCCACGACGCGGAACCAGCATCCGCGCCACTCGGCATCGCCGTACAGACGGTCGCGAGTGATGCCGGGCTCGTCGCCAACAATGGCGCGGCGCGCTCCCACCAGTCGATTAAATAGCGTGGATTTGCCCACATTGGGGCGCCCGACGATGGCAAGGACCGGGTGCGTGGCCGCGTTGGCTTCAGCGGTAATTGAGTAATGCCGATGAATGGTCAATGTGTGGGTCAACCACCGGACAAACAGGCTCACGTCTGCGCCGGCGGTGCGCTACAGCTATTATAGAGACTCGGTGGCTTCCACTTCCCAATCGCCCTCGTCCGGCCCGGCCCGCACCCCTGCCAGCCAGCCTACGCTTCATCAGTTCTTCGCCCCCGGCGGCGTGCTTTCCCAGGCGCATCCCGCGTATGAATTCCGCCGCGGACAGTTGCAAATGGCCCAGGCCGTGGAGCAGGCGGTCGAAGAAAAACGCCATCTCATCGTGGAAGCCGGTACCGGTACCGGCAAGACCCTCGCCTACCTCGTGCCGCTCATCCGTTCCGGCAAACGCGTCATCATCTCCACCGGCACCAAGAATTTACAGGAGCAGCTCTTCCATAAGGACGTTCCATTTCTGGAGCAAACTTTGTTTCCTTCAGGAGATGGCAAGCTGAACGTCTGCTACATGAAGGGTCGCAACAATTACCTCTGCCGCCTTAAACTTTACGACCTCACCGACCAGCCGGTGCTGAGCGGCTTGGAGGAAATCGAACAGTACCGCGCCATCTCCGCCTGGGAGAAAGTAACTCAAACCGGAGACCGCGCTGAACTGGCCGAGATGCCCGAAGCCAGCGCGCTTTGGCACAAGCTCGATGCCCGCTCTGACACTTGCCTGGGCCAGAAGTGCAAAGAATATGAGCGCTGCTTCATCACTGAGATGCGCCGCCGCGCCGCTGCAAGCGACATCATCATCGTCAATCACCACTTGTTCTTCGCCGACCTCGCCATCAAGCAGGCGGCTGACAATGCGCCTGACGCGGGTGTCTTGCCCGATGTGGGCACCGTAATTTTCGACGAAGCTCACGAGTTGGAAGACGTGGCCGGCAATTACTTCGGAGTCTCCATCGGCAACCCCCGCGTCGAAGAACTGGCTCGCGATGTCGAGGCGACCCTCCAGCACCACCGCATGTACTCCGCCTCTGCTTCCGGCGCCATCAAGAGCTTGCGCGAGCGTTCCCTGTTTTTCTTTTCTCTGCTGCCCCCGGGAGAAGGACGCTTTTCTTTCCAAGGCCGGCGCGAGTTCATGGAAGAAAACGGCGATGAGTTCCTCGCCCTTATCCATGCGCTGGGCAGGCTAGTGAGCGAATTGGAAGGCCTGCCGCAGAAGCCCGAAGAAGTTTTTAGCCTGGTCCGCCGCGCCCACGAGATTCAGGTGCAGTTGGCATTCGTGATGGAGAACGAAGATCCCAACACCGTTTTCTGGATCGAGCGCCGCCGCGGAGCTCGCGACCGATCGAACGTCTTTCTGCAGGCCACGCCCATCGATGTCGGCCCGATTCTGCGCGAGTGCTTGTGGTCGAAGCTAGACTGCGCCGTGCTTACCTCCGCCACCTTGGCTGTCGGCGGGAGTTTTGATTACGTCACCGGTCGGTTGGGGTTGGAACATGCGCGCCATAACGTGCTGCCTTCGCATTTCGATTACGAAAGCCAGGTCATCTTTTACGTTCCGCCGGACTTGCCTGACCCTCGCGATACCAATTTCGTTGCCCTCGCCTCCGATCGCATCCGCCAACTCCTGCAAATCACTCGCGGCCGCGCTTTCGTCCTCTTCACCAGCTACGCGCAAATGAATCAGATTTATGACCGCCTGTTGGTCGAACTCGACTTCCCCATGCTGCGCCAGGGCGACGCCCCGAAGAACGCGCTGCTGGAAGAATTCCGCATCACTCCGAATTGCGTTTTGTTCGGCACTTCTTCGTTCTGGCAAGGCGTGGATGTCCAGGGCGAGCAACTGAGTTGTGTGATCATCGACCGCCTCCCCTTCGCCGTGCCCAGCGACCCGGTTGTCGCGGCGAGGGTCAAGCTCATCGACGAAAGCGGCGGCAACGCCTTCTTCCAGTACCAGGTGCCCGCCGCAGTCATCACCCTGAAGCAGGGCTTCGGTCGCTTGATTCGCTCCCTGCACGACCGCGGACTGCTCGCGCTGCTGGATAACCGCATCCTCAAAAGGCGGTACGGGCGCGTCTTTATCGAGAGTTTGCCTAACTACCAGAGAACCACGGAACTCGCCAAGGTCGAGCAATTCTTCTCCGTGTAGGAGAAAAGCGGGCCGGGAGGTCCGCTCTCTTACCGGCAGCACTTGGTCGCTGCGAGTCATGCCCCTCCGCTTTCTGATTCTTGGTAGACTGCTCTCATCCATTCGGGAGAACGTCATGCCGCCATTGTCCAAGTCTGCTTTCCAGCCCGCCTCCATATCCGCCGTGTTCGCCGCCGCTTCAGTGCTCGCTGTTGTTCTCGCCACCGCGCAATCCTCGCCTGCTCCCAGCCCCGCGCCCAAAACCGCTTCGCAGCAGTTCAAGAATATCCAGGTACTGAAAGACATTCCTCCCGACCAGTTGATGCCTGCCATGCAATTCATGCAGGCATCGCTCGGCGTCGAGTGTGATTTCTGCCATGTTCAGGGGGCATTTGAGAAGGACGACAAGAAACCCAAGCAAACCGCGCGCGCAATGATGAAGATGATGTTCGCCATTAACCAGAACAACTTCGACGGTCACCGCGAAGTTACCTGCTACACCTGCCATCGCGGCTCGAACGATCCTTCGGGCACTCCGAAAGTCGTGGAAGTGGGCGCCAAACCCACGGAAGCGATGAAGGTTGAGGAGTCGAAAGCCGACCTCTCCAAGCTACCCGCTTCCGCGGAGATCATCGACCGTTACATCGCAGCGCTGGGTGGAGCCGAAGCCATCAAGAAATTAGAAAGTCGGGTTCAGCACGGCAAGGCGAATTTCGGCGGCCATGAAACGCCAATCGACATTTACGTCAAAGCACCAAACATGCGTGCCAGCGTGATGCACACCGCGGAAGGAGACAACGTCACCGCATTCGACGGAACCACCGGATGGCTTGGCATGATCGGCGGACATACTCGCGAAGTTCACGGTGCCGATGTGGAGGTACTGAAGATCGATTCCGACCTGCGCTTCCCGCTTCACCTGAAAGAAATGTGGCCTGACCTGAAAAACGCGAATCCAGAAACTATCGCTGGACACGAGACCTATCAGGTCATCGCGCGTGGCGAAGGCAGACCCACTCTCCGTCTCTTCTTCGATCTGCAATCCCATCTGCTGGTGCGCATGATCCGCTATAGCGAATCGCCGTTGGGGCGCATCCCGAATCAGCTTGATTACGCAGATTACAAAGGCAGTGACGGTTTCGCCAAGACGCCAACTAAGTGGTCTATCGCGCGTCCCACCGGCGCGTTCAGCATCCAAGTGGACGAGATGGAGATGAATCCGAAAATCGACAATTCACGTTTTGCCGTGCCTCTGTCGCCACCTCCACCGCCCGCCAAGTAAGAGTCTGAAACTGCCCTTTTCGGGAGGTTAGCGAAGGCCGAGTGCTCTGTTCAAAACAGTCTTGGTAAACTATTGAAAATAAACAACTTAAACCAAGCTAAGCCCTTCCAGGAACCCCTCCCAGCGTGCTACAATACAACTAGTCCGTCGGGCCTCCAAACTTAGAATAATTCCAACCCTTGACGGTAAATTGAGTAGTCGGGAAGCGCCTCCAACCACGGCCAAATCCGGCATCTCCATGGAGCGGAATGTCCACCAAACAGATCACGCCTGAAGACGAAGAACTGATAGCAAAAAACAGCCGGGCCGCAGCCAACGGCGAGTCTGACTACACTGCAGATTCCATCAGAGTATTGGGTGGAATGGAGGCAGTGCGTAAACGTCCCGCCATGTATATCGGCTCGACCGGGGAGTTGGGCTTGCACCACCTAGTCTACGAAGTCGTGGACAACTCAGTGGACGAAGCGCTGGCTGGCTATGCCGACAAGATCGAAGTCGCGATCCACCTCGACAACTCCATCACCGTCGTGGACAACGGCCGTGGCATTCCCGTAGACAACATGGAGATTGACGGCGAGAAGATTCCCGCCGCGCAAGTGGTCATGACCACGCTGCACGCAGGCGGCAAATTCGATTCCTCCACGTATAAAGTCTCCGGTGGATTGCACGGAGTCGGCGTCTCGTGCGTGAATGCCTTGAGCGAAGAGTTGGATCTAGAGATTTGGCGCGATGGCTTCACCTTTGAGCAGACGTACTCCAAAGGCGAGCCGACCAGCAAGCTGATAAAAGCCGGCGCAACCAAGAAGCGCGGCACCAAGGTTCATTTCATCCCCGACCGCAGCATTTTTACCGCCCTCGAGTACAACTACGACACTCTGGCGCAACGGCTGCGCGAGCTTGCATTCCTGAACAAGGGCCTGCTCATCACTCTCACCGATGAGCGCAACACTGACGCCAAGACCGGTGAGCCCAAGCAGTCGGAATTTAAATACAACGGCGGCATCGCGGAATTCATCAAGCACCTCAACCGCGGGAAGCAAGTGCTGCACGAAAAGCCCATTTACATGGAAGACCAACGCGACGACGTGGCGATGGAGATTGGGCTGCAATACAACGACGGCTATTCCGAGACCGTGTTCAGCTTCGCCAATAACATCAACACCGTGGATGGCGGTACGCATCTCTCCGGATTCCGCACCTCGCTCACTCGCACCGTAAACACCGCGGGTCAGCAGATGGGTTTGTTCAAGGACGTCAAAGAAAATCTGAGCGGCGACGATGTGCGCGAAGGCCTGGTGGCCGTGATCAGCGTGAAGCTCTCGCAGCCGCAGTTCGAAGGCCAGACCAAGGGTAAGCTGAATTCCGACATCGCCGGCATTGTGCAGGCATTCGTCAACGAAAAGCTGGGCGCATTTTTTGAGCAGAATACGGCCGTCGCCAAAAAAATCATCAATAAAGCG
Source organism: Acidobacteriaceae bacterium (assembly GCA_025360645.1). Taxonomy (GTDB): domain Bacteria; phylum Acidobacteriota; class Terriglobia; order Terriglobales; family Acidobacteriaceae; genus JANYBT01. The sequence continues at coordinate 34,726 of JANYBT010000157.1, forward strand.
ATTGACGCCGCCCGCGCTCGCGAAGCTGCCCGCAAGGCCCGCGATCTAACTCGCCGGAAGGGGGCCCTCGATTCCGGCGGCCTTCCCGGCAAGCTCGCCGACTGCTCGGAGCGCCAGCCCGACCGCTGCGAACTCTTTCTGGTGGAAGGAGAGTCAGCCGGTGGCACCGCCAAGCAGGGACGAGATCGCCGTTTCCAGGCCATCCTGCCTCTGAAGGGGAAGATTCTTAACGTCGAAAAGGCTCGCTACGACAAGATGTTGGCGCACGAAGAAATCCGTTGCCTGATTACGGCGCTCGGAACCGGCATCTCCAAAGAGGACTTCGATCCCACCAAGGTCCGCTACGGCAAAATCATTTTGATGACCGACGCCGACGTGGACGGCTCCCATATCCGCACTCTGCTGCTGACGTTCTTCTTTCGCCATATGCAGGAGTTGATCAAGCGCAACAATGTCTATATTGCCCAGCCGCCGCTGTTCTCGATCAAAAAAGGAAAGACGCTCCAGTACATCAAGGACGAGAAGGAAATGGTCAAAGTCATGGTGAAGCGCGCTTCCGAGGGACTGACCGTGCGCTACGGCCAAGGCGCGGCCAAGCTGGAAGGCGCAGCTCTGACCAAGTTCATCACTGTGCTTCACGAGTATCTTGGCTTCCTCGATAAGCTCAACAAGCGCCTGCGCGAGGAGCAGATCTCGGTTCTGCTGCCCAAGCTGGATCTGGCCAAGCGCGCGGACTTCGAAGGCGACAAGAACCAAGCGCCTGCGAAAGTCGAAACCTTGGAAAAGGAACTGAAGCGCCTGCAAAAGGAGCTGAAGCTAAAAAGCGTCGAAACCCATTTTGACGAAGAGCACAACCTCTGGGAGGTGCGCTTCGTGAACGCGCAAGGTGCAGAGCACGTCATCAATTGGGAGCTGGCTTCCACGCCCGAGTGCCGTCAACTCACTTCCAAGTTCAAACAAATCGAGTTGTATCTCGAACCACCGTTTGTGGTGGAAAGCACGAGGAAAGCCGCGTCCAAATCCGGGGGCGGCGAGGCCGAGGACGCCACTGAAGGCGAGAACGAAGAAACCGAAACAGCCGAGAAGAAAGCCGGGAAAGTTTCCGCCCGGCGCATCCGAGAGCCCGAAATTGTCGAAAAGAACAGCGCTCGCGAGCTCTTCGAATATGTCGAGCAGGAAGGCAGCAAGGGCTTCGAGCTGAAGCGCTACAAGGGTCTCGGTGAAATGACTGCCGAACAGCTCTGGGAAACCACTATGGACCCCGAGCGCCGCACCCTGCTCTCCGTGAAGTTGGAAGACCTGGCTGAGTGCGAGAGGATCTTTACCACCCTGATGGGCGAAGACGTGGAAGCGCGCCGCAAGTTCATCGAAGACAATGCGCTGGACGTGAAGAACCTGGATATCTAATCTGGATATCTAATGCGGTACTGAGTACGAAGATCCGCAAAAACTTCCTGCAAGCTTTCGCCTGCCAAGCATTCCCAATCTAGCAGCGGAAGCGGCTCCCCCGTTCCGCGGCAAGATCGTCGCGTAACGGAGGCAGGACATGGATCTGGCATGGCCGCAAAGCTTGCAGAAGCCAGTGAGGAACAATCGCCTGCTGATCGCGTTGACTCTGGTCACCCTTGGCGTGACCTTTCTGGTCTACCAACAAAATTCCCTCGTGCGCCGCGGCGAGCAAGCTCAGGTTTACCGACAAACCGCCATCGCGCAACGCTCCGCAACAGCATACTCCCGTCCGATGGCTGTGCGGACTTCTGGCCCGAGCCCGGCATATGCAAGGGCGCAAATTCCGGCGAGCATGGCGGATTCAGCCATGCAGGGCCCAGCGCCGGGCGTTGCTGAGGAAAACAGCAACACGCCCCGAAACGCGGCCTCTCCCGCTGCAACGGACGCAGCTGCCGACCGCAAAATGGTGCGCAGCGGTACTCTCGATTTGATTGTGAAAGACCCGACCGCCGCCGTCGGGAAGGTGGGCCAATTTGCCGTCCAACTGGGAGGCTATGTGGTTACGTCGGAAGTCAACCGCTCCGCCGACTCTCCGTCCGCATCCGTCACCATCCGGGTCCCGGTCGCACGCATGGAGCAGGCCTGTGAGCAAATCCGCAGCCTCGGCGTGCGGGTGGAAAGCGAAAAACTGGCCGCCGCCGACGTGACTCACCGATATGTAGACCTGGAGGCGCGACTGCGCAACCTGCGCGCCACCGAAATTCAATACTTGTCGATCATCAAAAATGCGCGGACGATTAAGGACACGCTCGCGGTCACTGAAAGGCTGGACGATGTCCGCGGGGACATCGAGCAACAGCAAGCCGAATTTGCCACGTTGTCAAAGCAAGTGGAAACCGTCGTGCTCACAGTTTCGCTGCGCGCCGAAGCCGATGCGCAGGTGCTCGGACTGCAGTGGCGCCCCTTGTATCAACTCAAGCTTGCGGTGCGCGACGGCCTGGATGGGCTCGCAAACTATAGCGCCAGCATGGTGACCTTTTTGCTGTTCCTGCCCACCGCTCTGCTTTGGATGGCCACAGTATTCGCGGGAATTCTGCTGGGCTGGAAACTCCTGCGATGGCTGGCGCGAAAGTGTTTTGGCTGGGAGATCAACCCAAGCTCCACACGCGCTGCATAACGGGAGGGCACAACTTAAAGTCATACCGCATCGATGGCAATCAATGCTGAACTCCGAGGGGAGAGCGGGGGGCGGGCGGGGCGAGCCTACGCGGGCTTCCCCCAACGCTGCTCCGCCCCCTTGGTCTCCGGATACGCTCGGCTGAACGCCAGCCACATCACCGCAATCACCACAAACACCAGCGCGCTACCCTCGGGACCGACGGATCCGCCGGTCAGCCAGCGTGGGCCGTGGAAAGTCGGATTGAGCAAGTGGCCGGAAACCATTGTCCCGCTGTCCAGCACTGAGTAGAAAAAGCTCTCCGCCCAGTCCCAAGCTGCGTGGAAGCCCACCGCCCACCACAGGCTCCCTGTCCGGCGCAGGGTCAGGCAAAAGAACATCGCGATACACCCGGCGGCGAGTGCTCCCGCCCAAGCCTCTCCAGGGTTGTGCAGGTGGACGGCTCCGAAAAGAAGAGAGAACAGGAACGCCGAGGGCCAGAACCCAATCGCCTTTCCCAGCGTGAATTGGGCGTAGCCGCGGAACGCGAATTCCTCGAAAAAAGCCACCAGCAGGAAAAACGCAGCATAGAAAATTGCGTACTTAAGAATACGCGTGCCGTGCAGCGCCAGCCCGCCGAAATAAAATACGTTGTCCACGCGCATTGCCAGCAACAGAAGCGACAGCGAGACAAATCCCCAGACCGCGCCCACCCAAAAATTCCGGCCAAGCGCCGACTGCTGCGGCAGGCCGTATTTGCCAAACCGACGCTTCTCGATCATCCCCATCACCGCAGCCGGAAAAATGGCAGCTGCGACGAGCATTGCCTGGGCCAGCAGCATCCCCTGGAGCGGATGAACTCCCCACTTGTGCATGAGGTGTTGCACCAGCCCCAGCAAAACGAAGCCGAGACCAACCAGTCCCAGGTAAATTGCCAGCCTCCAGCCGGACCGCAAGCCGTCGTCTCCGAAGAAGAGCTGGTTGGGCCGCGGTTCCGAAATTGAACTCGCGACGGCAAGCGCAGGCGTTTCCTCGACCGGAGCGATCTGTTCCGAAGCACGAAGCTCCGGAGTGATTTGGTGGGGATTTTCGGGATTCGACATGTCTTCCTTGACTACGCAGAATGTACGCGTTCGATTCCGTCATGTTAAAACACAGCTTCACCTTCATGGGACACTTTTTCACACGTGAGCGGTTTGGACAACCGCAATTTCTGGCCGCTGCCCTCTTGCTGCTGTTTGCGGCGCAGTGTCTCTGGCTGGTGCGGAAGGCGCCGATCGAAGAAGATCAGCTATTCCGCATCCGCCAAGGCTTGACCCAATGGCACGGCGGTCCCCTCGCCGGCATGACCGGCCTGGCGCACTCCGATGTCAGCGCCGAGCCCCAGTCCTGGCTGTTGGCCCGCAACCACGGCGACGTCGGCGCACATTCCCCTTTGACCTACCTGGTCGCCGCCGCTCCACTGCTTCCGTGGCCGGCAAATCTCAGTGCGGACTCCATGCCCTACTGGGCTTGGGCGGCGCGAGCGCCCTACTTGATGTTTGGTCTGCTGCTGGGCGCCTCGCTCTGGTACGTCTGCCGCCGTCTTTATGGAAATGCAGGTGGGTATATCGCGCTGACGCTCTATTGTTTTGCGCCCGGCATGATTCGGGCCAGTTCGCTGCACTTTGCGGAACCCGTAATCGGCGCGGCCTGGGGTACATTCGGCGCGGTGTTTACCGCGATTGCAGTAGCCCACACCCTGTACGCCCCGCGCGAAGTGGTGTTGTGGAACTGTCGCCGAATCCTGTTGCTGGGGCTCTCACTGGCCCTGGCTGTCGGCACAGAGTTCTCTCTGCTTACGGCAGTTCCTGTCGCCCTGCTGCTGATGTTGTGGGTCGCGCCCGCGCGCAAAGCCGCCGCTCTCGTGATTTGGTGCGCCGCGCTCGTCTTCGCCGTGTTGCTTTTATTCGTCGCTTACTTCTTTCACCCGCGCTGGTTTCTCATCGGGCTGCAGCATGCGCGATTTTTTCCTTTTTCTCCGCAAGCCTTTGGGATGACGCGTGTTTATTCTCAAGTTGCAGGCCAGATTTTCCAGGCGTGCCCGGCGCTGATCCTGGCGCTTCCCGCTGCCGTCGTGGCGTTCCTTTCGTGGAAGCGCGCGCGCTACTTTGGCAATACCGCTCCGCTCCTCCTCGCCCTTCTGTTTTTGGCGATGAGCGTTGCCACCCCGCACGCTTCCGGCGCCGTGTATACGATAGTTGCGACCACATTTTTCTTTGTCTTCGTCGCTGGGGTATGCGCCGATCTGCTGGAGACGTCGCAAAGCCTGCTGGTGATGGCCTGTTTGTGGGGCCTTCTGGCCGCCTCTTCCGTGTGGAACCTGTGGCAACTGGCGCGAGTCTGAGTTTTTTGGAGTGTAAACCGCGACTTTATCCGCGCAGCGGGTTGAAACTTGATGGATAATAGTGGCATCAGAGCAAGCAGAGGTTCTTGCCATGGCATTGCCTTCGAATTGCGTGCGTTCCTTCCCACGGATGATCATCCTGGCGGCTGTGGCGTGCGCCGCGGTTTCAGCGGCGGGCCAGATCAATGGCGTGCCCTCGTCGGTAACATCGTACGGATTTGGCGGTCACTTCAGCCAGACCCCGGGATTCGCATCCAGCGTGACCTCGCTGGGCCCCAACGGCTACGGGAGATCCCCCTTTGTTTACGGACGCAATTTCGGCGCTTCCAACTGCTGCTTGAACTCATTTCCCCGGCGCCATCGCGAGGGCTTTCTGCCCTATGCGGTCCCGGTGTATGTGCCCTACACCCAGGTAGTTGAGATTGACGCGAATGACTCGCCGGACGACTATGTCGAGATCGCGCCACGACGCCGTCCCCGGCCTACCCTGGATCCAGGCCCGGACGAACCGCCGGCCCCCAGGCCGCATCCCGCTGAGGTGAGCAAGCCAGCCGAGCCGACTCCGCCCGCCCCACCCGAGCCAGAGCAGCTCGCGACGATAGTGGTTTTCAAAGACGGTCACCAACTGGAACTGAAGAACTATGCCATTGTGGGCGATACGTTGTTCGATCTCTCGATCCCCCGCCGCAAGATCGCCTTGGAGGATCTCGATGTACCCGCCACGCAAAAACGGAACGACGAGCGCGGCTTGGACTTCCGGCTGCCCTTGGCCACCGCTGCGAACTAGGTCGAGGTGCCCGGCGAAGGCCGTTCTGCCGCGTTATCAGGACTCCAGAGGGGTCTCCCGAAATCCTGCACAGCCGCCCTCCAGTCGAGCCCAACCACAGGCCACAATGTGTTCAAAAACTGCTATAATAAAGCTTCGGCTGGGTGGACATAACATCCTGTAAATGCAGTCATTTAGCGGCAATCGCGGCATATGCGCGAGGCCCTGCTAGAAGCTGCGGTCTGCCAGCCAACCGCGAGAGTTTAGAAGCCAACCATGCCTGACGATCAGAACCCGCAACTGCCTTTGACGCCGCCGCCTCCCGATGGTGGCGATCGCGCCAATCCCCTTGGCGCTAACATTCAGCCGGTCAACATTGAAGAGGAGATGCGCCGGTCGTATCTTGACTATTCGATGTCGGTGATCATTGGCCGCGCGCTGCCTGACATTCGCGATGGGTTAAAGCCCGTCCACCGCCGCATTCTTTACACCATGCAGCAGATGGGCCTCGCCTACAACAAGTCCACGCGCAAATGCGCCAGGATCGTCGGCGAAGTCATGGGCAAGTATCACCCGCACGGGAACCTCGCGGTTTACGATGCCTTGGTTCGGCTGGCGCAACCCTTCGCTATGCGCTACCCGTTGGTGGACGGACAAGGCAACTTCGGCTCCGTCGATGGAGATCCGCCGGCTGCTGATCGTTACACCGAAGCTCGCTTGACTCGCGTCGCGGGATCTTTGTTGGAGGACCTCGACAAGGAAACCGTTGACTTCCGTCCGAACTATGATGGCAACGAAATCGAGCCCGACGTCCTGCCCACGCGCATTCCGAACTTGCTGGTCAACGGCTCCAACGGAATCGCCGTCGGGATGGCGACCAACATTCCGCCGCACAATCTGACGGAAATCGTGGACGCCACCATCCTGATGGTGAACAATCCCGGCACCTCGCTGCCGGAGATTCTGCGCATTGTAAAAGGGCCTGATTTTCCGACCGCCGGAATTATCCACGGCAAGAGCGGGATCCTCGCAGCTTACCTACATGGCCGTGGCCGCTTTATGATGCGCGCCAAGGCGGCGATTGAGACGTTCAACAAAGATCGCCAGGCTATCATCGTCACCGAAATTCCTTACCAGGTGAACAAGGCGCGGCTGATCGAGCGCATCGCGCAACTGGTGAACGACAAACAGATTGATGACATCTCCGACATTCGCGACGAGAGCGACCGCGATGGGATGCGAATTGTAGTGGAATTGAAGCGTTCGGCCGAGCCCCAGATCGTGCTCAACCAACTGTTCAAGCACACCGCCATGCAGGAAAGTTTCAGCATGATCTTCCTCGCCGTGGTGAATGGCCAGCCGAAGGAAATGGGGCTGCTCGAGGCCATCCAACACTTCATCAATCATCGCGTGGATGTGGTACGGCGCCGCACCGCCTACCTGTTGCAGAGGGCGAAAGATCGCGAACACATTCTCGAAGGCTACCTGACCGCGTTAGATCATCTGGACAATGTGATCACCATCATTCGCGCCAGCGCAAACCGCAGCGATGCCCGCGAAAACCTGATCGCCTACTTCGGCGGCAAGAAAATTGAAATCAACCTCACCGGCCGCATCGCAAAGCTCGATCCGGAAAAACCCTTCACCGGGATCCAGGCGGATGCAATTCTGGAGCTGCAACTCCATCGCCTCACCAAGCTTTCCATCGACGAGATCACCAAAGAGTTGGGCCAGGCCCGCGAGAGCATCGCTGAATACGAATCCATTTTGGGTTCTGAAAAGAAGCTGCGCAGCGTCATCACCAAAGAGCTGGAAGAGGTGAAGAAGCAATTTGGGGACGCGCGCCGCACCGTCATTGAAGATGAAGCCGCGGAGATTACGCTGGAAGACCTGATCGCCGACGAACAAGTCGCGGTTACGGTCAGCCATTCCGGCTACATGAAACGTACCCCCATTTCCACCTACCGCATGCAGCGTCGTGGTGGCGTGGGCCGGACCGGCATGAAGACGCGCGACGAAGATTTTGTCGAGCACTTGTTCGTCGCCTCGACCCACGCCTATATCCTGATCTTCACCAATATCGGGCGGGTTTATTGGCTCAAAGTTTACGAGATCCCCGACATCGCGGCCGCTGGCAAGGGCAAACACGTGGGAAATCTGGCCGGCCTGCAGCCAGGCGAGTCCGTCCGCACCATGTTGGCGATTCGCGACCTGGAAGAGGAAGGGAAGTACATCTTCTTCGCGACCCGCAACGGCACGGTCAAGAAGTGCGAGCTCAAGGATTTCTCACGTGTGCGCACGTCTGGGATCAACGGGATTAACATCGCCGAGGGCAACGAACTCGTGGCGGTCAGCCTTACGGACGGACAGCAGGTCATCTTCATGGCGTCGCACGAGGGTCAGGCGATTCGGTTCGTGGAAGATGACGTGCGATCTATGGGCCGCGGTGCGGTGGGTGTGCGCGGCATGAGACTTAAAGCCGGTGATTACATAGTGGGCATGGCGACCACTCCGAAACCTGGCGAAGGCAACGAGCCCAAAAAGAAAATTGCAGGGGCCCCCGAGGCGGGCCAAGACGTGCTGCCGGAGAAGGGGTCGCTGATTCTCTCGGTTACCGAAGGCGGTTACGGCAAGCGCACTCCTGCCGACAGCTATCGCCTCACCGGGCGCGGAATGCAGGGAGTCAAGAACCTGAAGACCACCGAGCGCAACGGCAAAGTCGTGGGGATCGCGCAAGTGTCAGAGAAGAGCGAGGTGATGCTAATCAGCCACTACGGCAAGATCATCCGCATGGACTCCAAGACCATCCGCGAGTGTGCGCGTTCCTCGCAGGGTGTTCGCCTGCTGAACCTCGAGCCGGGCGACCGGGTGGCCGCAGCAGTAGTCATTCCACTGGAAGAAGAAAACGGCAACGGCAACGGAGGGAACGGCAGCTTGTTACAGTAGGCGCCAGACCGGCGTCTCCAATCGCAAAGCCCTGGGCGCAAATCATCGCGCCCTTTGTTTTTGGGGACGAACCCGTTTCCAGTTACCCTCTTTGCTCGCTCCGCCTTTTGCCGCCCCTCTTCTCAAGAGCCTATAATCAACCCTATCCATGGCCCTGGCGAATGGCACCAAACTTGGTCCCTACGAGATCATGGCGGCTATTGGCGCGGGCGGCATGGGTGAAGTGTATCGTGCTCGGGACAGCCGCCTGGACCGCACCGTGGCCATCAAGATCCTTCCTTCTCACCTCTCCGGCGACGCGCTTCGCCGCCAGCGCTTCGAACGCGAAGCCAAAGCCATCTCCAGCCTGAACTATCCCCACATCTGCACCCTGCACGACATCGGCCGGCAAGATGGCATTGATTTCATCGTCATGGAGCACTTGGAAGGCGAGACCCTGGCCGCACGCTTGCTTCGGGGTGCGCTGCCCGTGCCCGAAGTGCTGCAAGTTGGCTCTCAGATCGCCAGCGCCCTCGACCGTGCCCACCGCAGCGGTGTGACCCACCGGGACCTCACGCCCGGCAACATCATGCTGACCAAATCTGGAGCCAAGCTGCTGGACTTCGGGCTGGCCAAGGCGGTACCAGCTCTCGCTATCGACGCTACCCGCACCGAGGCGTCGCCGCTCGCCACCCCAATCACGCGCAACAGTGGAGTGGTGGGTACAATTCCCTACATGTCGCCCGAGCAAGTGGACGGCAAAGAAGCCGATGCTCGCGGTGACATCTTCTCCCTGGGCTCCGTGCTCTATGAAATGGTCACCGGGAGCCGTGCCTTTCAGGGAGAAAGCCCGTTCAGCGTGGCCTCCGCCATCCTGGTGAAGGACCCGAAGCCAATCAGCACTCTGCAGCCCCTCACCCCTCCGGCGCTGGAACGCACGATCCAGCTTTGTCTGGCCAAGGATCCGGACGAACGCTGGCAATCGGCCGGTGACCTTTGGAAGGAGCTGCGCTGGATCGCGGAAGGTGGTACGCAAACTGGTGTGCCCATCGCATCTGCCCTGCGGAGGGCGCTCCGTCTTCGCGCCGGCTGGATCGTGGCGGCCGTGCTTGCCGCCGTTGCCATCGCCGCGCTCGTGCATGCAGGCCTCTCCCGGCCCGCTTCCGAGTCCCTTGTCTTCCATCAGGTAAACTTCCGGCGCGAGGCCGTCTTCCAGGCGGCGTTCGCCGAAAAGGACACCGTCGTTTCCAGCGCCGCCACCTCGGGCAACACGCCACAGATTTTCACGGTCCGCCCCGATTATCCCGAGCCCCAACCGCTTGGCCCGCCGGGCATGGAGTTGCTCGCCGTATCGTCCAAGGGGGAACTGGCCGTCCTTAAGGGCGCGCAATACCTTTGGTACCGGATCTTCACCGGCACCCTGGCGCGCATGCCCCTCGACGGTGGCGCTCCGCGTGAGATCCAGGAGGGAGTTCGCCAAGCCGACTGGTCTCCCGACGGCTCGCAGCTTGCCATCATTCGCGAGGTCGCCGGCAAGGACCGCCTGGAATACCCCATCGGAAAAGTTCTCCGCGAGGTGAGTGGCTACATGAGCGATGTGCGCATCTCTCCCGGCGGAGATCGCATCGCCTTCTTCGAGCATCCTCGCAAGTGGGATGATCGGGGCTCGGTCAACCTCATGGATCTCGCCGGCAGCAACACCGTGCTCTCCGACGGCTATTGGAGCGAACGTGGCCTCGCCTGGTCGCCCAACGGTGGCGAGATCCTATTTTCCGCCAGCCCAGCCGGAGGGAGTTACACCGTCTACGCCATCACTCCGACCGGCCAGCGCCGTATCGCCTATCAAGCCCCCGGAGGGCTCTCCATCCAAGCGGTCGCGCGCGATGGACGATGGCTTACGAATCGTGTGGACTTTCGCTACGTCGCGATGGTTCATACCCCTGGCGCCGCCGCAGATCGCTATCTTTCCTGGCTGAATACTTCGCATGTGCGGGCGCTCTCCCAAGACGGCCAGACCCTGCTCTTTGCCGAGACCACCGTGGGCTCAAATTATGCAGTGTGCTTGCGCAATACCCGCGGCTCACCCGTCTTGCGGCTCGGCGACGGATGGCCTGCCGACCTCTCCGCCGACGGCAAGTGGGTGCTCGCGGTGGTTCAATCCCATCCCCCCCCAGTTGGTCGTTTATCCCGCGGGGGCGGGCGAAACTCGCCAGCTCCAACGCGGCGGCATTGAAAACTACGTCACCGCACAGTGGTTCCGCGATGGCACCCGCGTGCTCATCGGCGGCAACCAGCCCGGCAAGAGCACCCGCTTCTACGTGCAGCCCATCGCCGGAGGGGATCCCCGGCCGGTGACTCCCGAAGGCACCAGCGCGGGTTGGATTTCCCCTGATGGAAGCCTCGTGCTTGCGCTGGGGCCGGATGCCGGTTATTCCCTCTACCCGGTTGCGGAGGGAGAGCCGCAAGCAGTGAATGGGCTTACTCAGTCGGACGCAATTGCCCAGTGGAGCCCCGACGGCAAGTCTGTGCTGGTGTACCGTCGCGCCCAGATTCCCTGCCGCATCGAGCGCGTCGACCTGGCCACCGGACGCCGTACACTTTTCCAGGAGATTGCTCCCGCCGACCGCACCGGCCTCTTGTCAATCCGCGAGGTGTTCGTCAGCGATGATCTGCGGTCGTGGGCGTACACCGCGTATTACCAGGTATCCAGCCTGTTTGCGTCCGAGAGCAAGCCGTGAAGTGCGCCCCCGCTTACTCCGCACCCCTGTTCCGGTGTAGACTCTAGGTTTTGATAACTGCCCACTCTCGTTCTGGAGAAATTGCGTGAAACGTTTTGTCGCTGTCATTTTTCTGCTCTTTGCGTTGGGCCAGATGCAAGCCCAGCGCGAACCCTCCCTCGACCCCAAAACGCCCCCGAAAAAGCCTCTCACGGTTGAGGAGATTTATGCCCCTGGGGGGGTGACCGGACGTGAGCCAGAAACCACCAAGTGGAGTCCCGATAGTTCCCAGGCCACTTTCGTGCTGCGCGACGTCACCGGTGACCATGCCGACCTCTGGTCGCTGGATCCTGGCACCGGCGAAAAGAAGATCTTGGTCAGCGACGCCAAGCTCACCGCGCTGGCTCCGTCTTCTGACAAGATCAAGGACGAGCGCGAAAAGGAGCGCGTCAATCGGTACCACGTCGCGGCTTACGACTGGGCCCCCGACTCTAAGCACATCCTGTTTAACTCGGGCGGCCAGCTCTGGTTCTACGATCTGGCGAGTGCCACAGCTCTGCAAATGACCTTCACGGAGAAGCCGGCACAAGACCCGAAGTTTTCTCCCGACGGAAGCAAGCTCGCTTACCTCCAATTGCACGACCTCCACGTGCGCAATGTCTCCGGAAAAGATGACGACAAATCGCTCACCAAAGACGGCGGCGACAATCTGTTGAATGGCGAAGTCGATTGGCTCTACGCGGAAGAACTGAGTGTGCGGAGCAACTATTTCTGGTCACCCGACAGCCGCGAGATCGCATTCCTTCAGTCCAACGAGTCCCGCGTGCCCACCTACCCGATTGTCAATTGGCTCCCCACTCATCCCACCGTCGATCCAGAGAAATATCCCAAGGCCGGCGATCAGAATCCCGAGGTACGCCTCGGCGTGCTAAATGCTGAGAACGGCAAGCTGAAGTGGATCTCGCTCCTCATTGATGCTGACACCTACATCCCGCGTTTTGGTTGGGTGCGCCCGGGCATTCTGTGGGCGCAGGTCCTGAACCGTAAGCAAGACCAGATGGACCTGTACTTCGTGGATGCGCACTCCGGCAAGTCGCGGAAAGTTCTCACTGAATCCAGTCCGGATGCGTGGGTCAATGTCAATGACGACTTCCGCATTCTCAAGTCCGGGGATCGTTTCTTGTGGTCGAGTTGGCGCGACGGCAATACCCACCTCTACCTTTACAGCTTCGACAAGGTCAATCCCCTTAAGGGCGAAGCCAAACTGGAACGCCAGATCACTCATGGCGATTTCGAAGTCCTCGGCGTGGAGGTCGTGGATGAGGAGATGGGCGTCGTTTACTTCGCGTCCAACCTCAGTGACTATCGCCAGGAACAGATCGGCGCTGCCAAGCTGGATGGCTCCAAGCTCCAGGATTGGGAGGTCAATCGCCTCACGCTCGACATCGGCTCGCACCACGGGATTTTCAGCCCCAACGCCAAATACTACATAGACAGTTTCTCGTCGGTGAAGGCGCCGTCACGCATGTCCGTTTGCGGCATCAAGTTCCTGCTGGGTGCGCCTGCCTCCGACAGTATCGACCTTCCCTGCCATGTGTTTCATCGTCCCAAAGATCTTACCGACTATAACCCCAATCAGCCGCTCTTTCTTACCTTTCGGGCTGACGATGATACTATTCTGTTCGGCCAGTTGCTAATGCCTCCCGATATGGCCAAGGACGCCACGGCCAAGATCCCGCTTATCGTCAATGTCTATGGTGGCCCTGCCGCGCAGTTAGTGCAAAATACTTGGGGCGGGTCCGGCCAGTTGTTTAATCAGATCCTGATGCGGCGAGGCTTCGCCGTCTTCTCGGTCGACAATCGAGGTACCCCTAACCGTGGGCGCAAATTCTCGGCTGCCATCCGCGGTCAGTTTGGCGGCATCGAACTGAAAGACCAATTGCGCGCCCTTGATACCTTACTCAAGAGCTATCCGCAGCTCGATCCGAAACGGATTGGCATCTGGGGATGGTCCAACGGCGCTTCCATGACCCTTTATGCCATGACCCACTCGGACCGGTTCAAGGCCGGGATCGCCGTCGCCCCCGTCACGGACTGGCACGACTACGATTCGGCCTACACCGAGCGCTATATGGGTCTCCCTAAAGACAACGCCAAGGGCTACGACCTCTCTATGCCTCACGCCGCCGCTGACCTGCGCGGTTCGCTGTTTCTGGTGCACGGTACCAGCGACGATAACGTTCACATGCAGAACAGCATTCAGATGATCGACGCTCTGGTGAAAGCCGGCAAGCCGTTTCGCCTCATGATCTATCCCAACAAGACGCATGGCATTTCCGGGCAGGAGGCGCGCACCCACTTGTTTAACATGATGCTGGACCACTGGGAGAAAGAGCTGAAGTAAGCTCAACCGCAGGCCACGGAGTCTCTCATGCACCGCACAACTTTAGGCGATTTCGAATTGACCATCGTCTCGGACGGCACTTACTTCCTGGACGGCGGAGCTTTCTTCGGGGTCGTGCCTAAACCGATGTGGTCGAGGAAAGTGCAAGCTGATGAGCAGAACCGCGTAGTCGTTGGACTTAACTCACTGCTGGTTCGTACGGGCAGACAGAACGTGCTGATCGAGACCGGCATCGGGAATAAGATGCCTGAGCGCCTCATCAAAGTCTTTGGTCAGCCAGCCAAGCTACTGGACAACCTGAGTGCCGCCGGCGTCGCTCCCGAAGACATCGACGTCGTCATCAACACCCACTTGCATTTCGACCACTGTGGCTGGAACACCGTCCGTAAGGGCGATCAGATGGTTGCGACCTTTCCCAAGGCGAAATACTACGTGCAGGAGGCCGAGTGGCAGCATGGACGCCGCCAGCACGAGCGCGACGCCATCAGTTACATGAGCGACAACTACGATCCGCTGATTCGCAACGGGCAGATGCAATTGATTTATGGCGAGCAGGAGGTTGTACCGGGAGTGTCGGTCAAAATCTTTCCCGGCCACACCGCCAACATGCAGGCGGTCATGGTGCGCAGCGGCGAAAAAACCGCCTGTTATATCTCCGACCTCATCCCCACCAGCGCGCATGTGGACCTCACCTGGGTGATGGCCTTCGACCTGTTTCCCTTGCAGACGATTGAGAGCCGCAAGAGCTACTACGCTCAAGCGGTGCCGGAAAAATGGCTGACCATATTCACTCACGATCCCACCATCCCCTGGGCATATGTGGAGAAGGACCCGTTGGGGAAGATGCTGGTGAAGACGCCCGAGGGGCAGTGAGGGCCTCAAGGTATAGGTGCTGGTTCACTTTTTCGCTAGGGGAGTAAGTAAAACTTCTGATAATGGATCTATTTCGTCTCCGGTGACGAACTCTTCCGTGCTGTCTTTTTGGATCCGCCGTCAAGCCAAAAGAGGCTTCAAATTAGTAGGCCATGGAGTTGCCTACCGCCTACGCCGGGACGATGCTAATTACCTGCTCGTTTGCGTCTACCCGGGCGCCGGTTTCCAGCCTCGCCTCAAAGAACTCTTCTACCCGCGCCAGGATCTCCGGCCCGGTCTTCGCTTCGTAGATGGCCTTGCGCAGTCCGGCGCCCCCCGGGACGCCATGGGTGAACCACGACGCAAACTGTTTCATCTTGCCTTCCGCATCGCGCAGGCCCTCTTCCAGCAGCATGCGGAAATACGTCCTGATCATCTCGTAGCGGTCGGCTTCGCTGGGTTCGTCGTAACGGCCCGTCGCGGAGTACTGCTCGATCTGGCGGAAAATCCACGGATTGGCCGGTGCCATGCGTCCGATCATCACCGCATCGCAGCCGGTTTGCGCGATCATGGCGCACGCATCTTGGGGCGAGCGAATGTCTCCGTTCCCAATCACCGGTATTTTGACCGCCTGCTTCAGCGCCGCGATCCATTCCCAGCGCGCCGCGCCGCTGTAGCCTTGCTCGCGCGTACGGGCGTGCAACGCAACCGCAGCCAGCCCACAGTCTTCCGCCATGCGCGCCAATTCAACGCATACGATCTCGTCGTCACTCCAACCGGCGCGGAACTTCACCGTAAACGGGATCTTCACCGCCGCCCGCACTGCCTCAAAAATGCCGCGAATCGCCGGCAAGTCGCGCAGCAATCCCGAGCCGCCATTGCACTTCACCACTTTCTTCGCTGGGCATCCCAGGTTCAGATCCACCAGGTCAAAACCAAGGCCCTCGACCATGCGCGCCGCCTCCGCCATCACTCGCGGATTGCTTCCAAAGAGCTGCGCTGAAATGGGATGCTCGTCTTTGTAGAAGTGCAAATAACGCTTGGCCTTCTGGTCCTTGCCGCGCAGCACTCCATCGGCCGAGGTGAATTCGGTCATGATCAACCCGCATCCATCCAGGTTCCGAATGAAGCGGCGAAATACAGTATCCGTCACGCCCGCCATGGGTGCCAGCACGGTTGCCGGGGAGATCGTCACCTCGCCAATGCGCAACGCCGCAGGCACAGGGGTCGCCGGACGAGTTGCCTCTATAGTTCGGCCGCCCACGCTCGGTTCCGGATTTTCCCAATACTTGCGCACGTTTCTATTCTACTCAGTCCAAAAAACAAAGCCCCCGCCGGAGCAAGGGCTGGAAGATTGTTGTGCCTTCCCAGATCTGCCAGAACGGACGTTAGCTCTTGGCTGCCTCGGGTGTAGCTGCTTCGGGATTGGCTGCCTCGGCGGGCTTCGCCGGCGCATTTTTGG
>JANYBT010000032.1 GCA_025360645.1 Acidobacteriaceae bacterium
CCGGGGCGTCAGCAGGACACTTTCTCAGGTTCGGCTTTAGTGGAAAAGATGCGGAATTGCGCCGATTTCGGGCGATTCTCAAAGGACTACCGAGGGTTTTCTCTGACCTTAAGACTCTATGGCGGAGAGGGGGGGATTCGAACCCCCGGTACAGCTTTTGACCGTACAACGGTTTAGCAAACCGCCGCCTTCAGCCACTCGGCCACCTCTCCGCAGGTTAGAATTTCAGTTTACCACGGCCGCGGGTGCCGGCAGTCTTCGCCCGACGGCAAGGTGGTGCATGTGTCGAATTCGGGAGCTGGGTCGGCATCCGCCATCAACACCGAAACCCTGAAGGAAATAGCCCTGATACCTGTCGGAGAGGTACCGAAGCGGATCAAGACCTTAGTGATTCACTGACCCAACTAATTTTTCATTTTGACCTTGAGCGGAACCTAGACCTGCGTGCACGTAGGCAAGCGGGGCTACTTGGCCCCTGCTTTCTGCATAAATTCCACCAAGTCCTTCTTCATTTTGGCGTGCTCGTCGCGGTCGATGTAGACCATGTGGCCCGAAGCGTATCTCGCGTAGGAAACGTTGGCGCGATACTTGGCGTCGAGGTCCAAGTGATCCATGGTCCAGTTGGCCGCAAAAAATGGCGTGGCCAGGTCGTAATAACCCTCCATCACCAGGATCTTCATGTATGGATTCTTCACCATGGCACCACGCAAAGCCGTGGCTGTGCTGGGAAATCCGCGCTCGGCAGAGCCCCACTCCCACTTGGCAAATCCCGGTTCGTCCCAGGCAAATACTTTGTAGCGCATGTCCGTCTTGTAACCCAGTTCATCGCGCACGTAGTGATTAAACACCGCGGTATAGGGAGGCACAATGGCTGAACTGGTGGGATCGTAATAAAAAGTATCCAGGAGTCCTTCGGGGTCGGGCCCGGTGAAGCGTCCGTCTAAACGACCCACTCGCACTTTCTGGTCAATCAGCAAGCTGTGGGTAAATTGACCGACATCGATGCGAAGGTTCGCCTGGTCGATCACCTGTTTGCTCAGGCCGGTGTAGCGGACCAGTTGGTCAATCGTCCGCTGCCGCTCCTCCGGGGTCAACGCATCCCCCTTGGCCAGGGCCAGGGTATAGTCGGTCGCAGCCCACTGCATGGCTTCTTCGCGCGTTTTGGCAACGTCCTGCAGCAAATCGGCGGGTAACTTCTTGTGGTAGGCCGCGATCATGGTGTAGCTGGGCAGCAGCAGGACGTAGGGAAGGTCGTTCGACTTGTTCCATTCCAGGGTCTGGAAGTCCACTGCCATGGAGAGTAAAGTGATGCCGTTGAAGGCGATGCCCTGGTCGGCGAGGTACCCCGAAACCCCTGCCGCGCGCGTGGTTCCATAGCTCTCGCCCAGCAAAAACAGGGGCGAGGTCCAGCGGTCATGGCGAGTCAGGTAGAGGCGGATGAACTCGCCAAAGCCTTCGATGTCTCCGCGTACGCCCAGGAATTTTTTAGTCAACTCGGCGTTGGCGGCGCGGCTGAATCCAGTGCCCATCGCGTCGACCATGACCAGATCGCTGAGGTCAAGCAAGCTGTTGGAATTGTCCTCCATGCGAAAAGGCGGAGCTGGCATGAAGCCGTTGGGTTGCATGACCACGCGTTTGGGCCCCAGAGCTCCCATGTGCAGCCAGACTGAGGCCGACCCCGGGCCGCCGTTGAAGGCGAAGGTAAGCGGACGCGATCCGGGCTCCTGCCCATCCAGCGTATAGGCTACGAAGAACATCTCCGCTTCGATCTTGCCATCGCCGCGCTTGACGGGCAGGCGTCCCGTGGTAGCGGTATAGCTGAGAATCTTTCCGCCTAAGGTCACTTGATGATGAGTCACGACCGGCGGCACTTCGGTCATGTCGAAATGCTCTTCTTTGTCGGTGGACGCATCCTTGCCGGCATCCGATTTCACCTCGGTCGAAATGGGCGGGATTTCCGGCTTGCTCTCTGGTGCGGCTTCCGGCTTCGCGACCGCAGCCGTCTTCTTTCCTTTCGGCTTGGCAGCAACCGGTTCGGAGCTGGTTTGGGCCACCATGCCCGCGCTCAGCAGCCCCACCACCACCAACTCGACGATCCCACGCTTGAGATTCATACCAGCCATTGGTTCTTCACTCCATGGAAGCCCGACCCGAGTCTCGCTCCGCGCGAGCCCGCTGATTATAAACCGAAATTGCCGCCACCAAAAGAAAAGGCTCCGGTGCCACCGGAGCCAAAACTCGCTGCGCGCTTCTACCAGATCAGCTTCGCCGCCAACTGAATGTGGCGGGAACCGCCGCTGCCAATGACCGGGTTGGAAGCCGCAACATCGGGGGTAAAAACCACGGTACCCACGGTGCTTGGAGCCGAGAGGTCCGTGTTCATCGTAAACACATCGAAGTTCGCGTGGTTGAAAATGTTGAAGACCTCGCCGCGAAGTTGCAGGCGTATGCGATCATTCAAGCGCCAGGATTTCGATGCCGAGAAATCCACGTTCTTGAACGACGGCCCGCGGAAGATGTTGCGTCCGGCATTGCCCTGAGTGCCCGCGAGGGGCGGCGTCAACACCGTATTGCCAGACACATAACACCCGTAGGTCAACAATTGTTGGGCGGCGGCGCTGCCCGGGCCGCCAGCGGCGTTGATGCACTGCTGGTCTCCGGTGACATTGCCATTGCTGTCCGTCGAAAAATTGGAGACGTAGGGCACAGGATTGAGTACCGACCAGTGAATGTTGCTGGCCGGTCCAGTCAGGTTCCACCGGTCATTGAATTCCCCGGTCAGACTGATGTCATCGCCGAAATCACCCAGAGTGAAAGGCTCACCGCCCTGGATGTTCACGATGCTGGTGACCTGCCATCCCTCCAGCATCTGCCACTTACTCTTGATCGATGGAAGTTCGTAGGTCACCGACAGAGTGAAGCGGTTACGGATATCGTAGTCCCCATTCCCGCGCTCGCGGTTGTAGTTGCCGCTGTCGGGTGGAGACCCCGCCAGATTGCTGGTGGCGGTATCGATGGCGTGCGCCCAGGTATAGCCCGCCAGCAGGTACAAGCCTTTGGAGAAGCGTTTGGTCAGCGTAACCTGCATCGAGTTGTAATTGGAATTCGAACGATTCCCCAGAAAGCTGAGGAAGCCGATATAGGGGAAGCAGGGGCCACCGGTGCCCAAGCCTCCAGTTTGGTTCACCGGGCAATTGGTATTGAGAGGCCGGCCCTGCGTTTCCGTCCCATTCGGGTCGTTGGCCGGATTGTTTTGATTGATGTCAGTCACGCTATACAGCTTGACCCCGTGGTTGGCAACGTACGCAATTTGAAGCACTGCAGCCCCGGGGAGTTCTTGCTGCACACTCAGGTTCCAGTTCAGCACATACGGAGTTTTCAAATGCTGGTCGACTGCGAATAGGTCGCACTGGCTGTTGATGCTGCATTGGTTCACCGAGGCTCCGGTTGGAAATATGGGGCCTTGGGGAGACCAGTTAATCAAGCTGCCATCTGTGGAAATTTGCAGGAACGAGGTGATGTTCCCCTTCGGCTGGACGATGTTTCCGTTCTGATCTTGATAGGGGATTCCACTGGGGTTGAGGTTTAAACCGCCGCCATTGAACGCGAATGTGCGTATGGAGGGCTGCTCGAAAATAACGCCGAAGCCGGAGCGCAGGACGGTCTTATGATTGCCAAACACGTCATAGGCAAAGCCGAGTCGAGGCGAGAGGTTGTTATAGTTCGTGGGATAAGGGGAACTAATGCCTTGGCCTACCTGCACGATGCCGCCGGGCTGGCCGTTCGGCAGAGTCGGGACATAATTGGCCAACCGGTTATGCGAATCCTTGATTGGGTCGGTGACGTCGTAGCGCAAGCCAAGGTTCAGCGTCAGTCGGGGCAGGATGCGGAAGTCGTCCTGTACGAACAGACCGAACGATTTTTGGCTGATCTGGCGTCCGGGATCGCCGTACAAATAACGCCAGCGACGGACGTTGCCGCTGATGAAATCAGGCAGATGGCGGAAATCCACACGACCTCGGCCGTACCCGGCGCGGAAATAGTCTACGTTGCCGAACTTATAGTTTCCCCCGAACCGAAGGGTATGCCGGCCATGCGTATAGGACAACGTGTCGGAAAAACTGTTGGTCCTACTGGGCGTAGTCGCCAGCGGCCAGCTCGAGTTCCCACCCAGGTAGTTAAATTCGCCGCCGGGACTGACGCGCGGAAAACCGAAAAGGCGGGGGTCGGTCACTCCCGTGTTCAGACCATACGTGGTGGGTGAGACGTTGTGGTCTACGGGGTAGATAATTTCGTTGAACGAGTTGAAACTGTAGCGTGCTTCGTTGATCCAAGAAGGCGAGAGGGTGGAAACCAGGTTGATCCCGAAAACCTGGGAGATTGGGCTGGTTGTGGACAGCCACTGCGGTCGCAAGGGAATCGTGTCTTCCTCGATTTGATTGGAATTCCCGTAGATATAGCGGACACTCAGCGCATGATGGCTGGTTAGCGAGAAATCGGTCTTGGCCACAAGATTGTCGCCGCGATTCTTATTGTTGAAATCGAAGTTGATGGCGGCAGGATCAGCCAGACCTTTCAGGGTCAGCCCTGGGTTAGGCAGGAATAAGGACGTTAGTTGCAGGCTGAGCGGGTTGACGGTGCAGGGACCGCCCAAACCCTGCTGGCAATACGCAATCGCATCCGGCACGCTATAGAGTGCGGAATTCGGGCTCCCGTCGGGGTTCGCAATTCCGCCGAGCTGGCTGGCCAGGGACACTGTCACGGGGCTGTCCGTAACTCCCGGATTTCCCACCTTGTCACGAATCCCTTCATAGTTAATGAAATAGAACCATTTGTCTTTCTTGATGGGCCCGCCGATTGAAGCGCCGAATTCGTGCAGCAGGAGAGCGGATGACGGGCTGGGTGCGGGGTCGAAATAGTTGCGCGCATCAAAAGCGGCATTGCGATGGAAGTAGTAGGCCGACCCGTGGAGGGTGTTGGTGCCCGACTTAATGCCGATGTTCGTCACCACTCCCGGTTTGACTCCGTAATCGGCGGCCGGACCCTCCTGCGTATTAAATTCCTGAATCGCGTCGAGCGGCAGGAAGCTGGCGGGTGTGCCGGAAATGCCTGCGCCATTGACCACGGTCTCGCCGTAGTAGGCGTCGTTGTCATCGGCCCCGTCAATAAAGTAGTTGTTGTCATCGGGCCGGTTGCCGTTGGATGTGACGGAGTGGAACCCGCCGCCAGGCGTGCGCTGAACCCCGGGATGAAGTTCGAGCAGGTTTTGAAAATCACGCCCCTGCACCGGCAATTCCGTGACGGCCTGGTTCGACAGCACTCCGTTGAGCGTGGAATCGGTGGTATCGGTCAGCGCACCTTCTGCAGTCACCGTGACCGTTTCTGTGGCCGCGCCGGCACGCAGGGTGAAATCAACCCGCACATCGCGCGAGACCTCCACCTGCACCAGTGTCCTGGCCGAGACGCTGAACCCGGGAGCTTCGGCGGTCACCTTGTATGTGCCCGCATTCAGATACGGGGCTTGGTACTCGCCTGCGCTGGTGGTCTGCACCATACGGCTGACGTTGGTCGCGGTGTCGGTAATCGTAATCTTGGTTCTCGCTACCACGGCGCCGGTCTGGTCGGTGACCGTCCCCGATATGGTTCCCTGCGATGTCTGCGCGGCAATGTAACCACCAGCGCTCAGAATGATTACGACCATGCCCCAAATCCAACGTTGCATCATGACGGCCTCCGGTCTTGCGAAGAATAAACAACGATGAATTTGCCCGTCGTGCAAACTGCATGACTCACTCCCGGGAGGGAGGCAGTCAGGGCAGGAAAGGGATCACAACCCGGCAGCGCGCTTGCCCACATCTATCAACCCGGTAGCGAACGCGTGCATGTTGATGTGGAGCGAAAGACGGAGGGCCACTCTTATAGACCAGCCTCGAACAACGACGGGATTGTGACAGAACCGTTTGCGAAAGTCAAACCACCTGCACCCAATCCGGGGCTTAGTACAACTTCCCCCCAGCCTGCGTGCTCGACACAATTCCATCTTTCACATTGAGCTCATATTTCACTCCGCCGTCGCCTTGCCACACGGCTAGGTCGAAGTGCGATCCCACCGGAGCTCGATAGGCCTCGATTCCGGTAAAGGTGAGCTTCTGCTTGCGAACGCACTGCTCCGGCGGGTGCGTCGGCCGCAGAAAGTACGCTGCGCCCTGCCCCACCACTGTGCTCTGGCCCGATGCTTCCACCAACACCGCGGCCTTTTCATCAATCGGAATACCGAGCGGCCGCGTAGACCAGCCATCCTGCATGATGCGCGCCAGAAAAACCAGAGTCCGGCCCAACCGGTCCCGTGCCACCCAATGCGAATCCGTGATGACGTTTTCCATATGCGGCACCACCAGGAATGCTTTCACCAGCGTGACGTGACGATCATAGGGATTCTTCAGCGCCTGCGGCGACGTGGTGGTATTGATGAGCGCTCCGAAGGAAAACTGACCGAGGATGGCAAGGCCAGCGCTGGTGCCACCGATCGGCTTGCCTGCCGCAATACCTTCATTGATCGCCGTTTCCACCGGCGTCCCCTGCCAGTAATGCACATAACGCGCCTGGTCCCCGCCGGCGATGAACACGGCCTCCGCGCTGCGAATAATCTGCGCCACCCGTGGGTCTTGCGCTGTCTTCCGGTTTCCGATAATCAGTGTGGCCACGGAATTGAGCGGGCAGAGTTTCTGGACGTAGGGGTTATAGGCGTCGTCGCCGCGGGCGCGCAGAATTAGGAAATCGCCGCCGTCGGCTTTCTCGCAAAGCCACTTGAAGGCGGCGTCGAGGTCGCTGCCGCCACCCATCAGCGCCGTGCCAGCCGTCGGATGGGTTTGCACGTCCTGGGCATTGCCGCTGCGCATGTACTTGAATCCCGCCGCCCAGCCAGTCGAGGAAAACATCAGGAGAAAGGCAATCTGAATTGAAATCGAGAGGCGCAAGGGGTTCCGCATACGAGCGACAATATCACAGCTCCGTTTTGCCCACGCGCGAACCAGTACACTTAACTTTCATGCCGCGCGAATATCCATCGGCGCCTTTGATTGGCGTGGGAGCTGTCATTGTCGAAGGCGGGCGCGTCTTGTTGGTGCGCCGTGCACACCCTCCCTTGCAGGGTCGGTGGTCCATCCCGGGCGGAGTGCTCGAACTCGGCGAGACTCTCCACCAAGCCGCGGTTCGCGAAGCCCGCGAAGAAACTGGCCTGGTCATAGAACCTGGCGAACTGCTGGGCTTCTATGACCGCATTCTTCGCGATTCCGAAGGCCGCGTGCAATATCACTACGTCTTGCTCGACTTCCTTTGCCGCCGCTTGGCCGGAGATTTGCTGGCCTCGTCTGACGCGGCGGAAGTAGATTGGTTTCTTCCCGCCGACATCGCTTCCTTAAATCTAACCGCGGACACCGTTGAGGTTGTCCGCAACGCGTTCCTTCGCAATCGAACCTAACACCTCTGGCGTACCCTCTCTGAACTGGGCCCAGGCAAGCCGCAAGCGCACTTTGCGACGCAGTTTAAGACTCTCGCCCGATTTTCTGCTATAAAACGCGAATGCCTTCCCGCAACCCCGAGCAGGGACTCCGGCCCCAACTTAGCGCCGGACAAATGGCCATGGTGGCGGTCGGAGGGTCCATCGGCACCGGCCTGCTCCTGGGCGCCGCATCGGCCTTATCCCAAGCCGGACCGGCGGTGCTCCTCAGTTTTTTTCTAGCGGCTTGCATCAACTTTACGGTTTCGATGGCCATGGGCGAGTTGGCCTGCGTCCACCCCGCCGCAGGATCGTTCGGCGTGTACGGCGACCTCTATCTGAACCAATGGGCCGGATTTGTTTCCCGCGCCGGATACTGGGCGGCCATCGCGGTCTCCATCGGCGCGGAGTTGGTCGCTTCCGCCACTTACATGGCATTTTGGTTTCCCGCCGTGCCCGCCTTAGTATGGGGAGTCCTCTTCGCTCTCCTGCTCTATTTGGTCAACCTGAGCAGCGTCGGATCTTACGGCCGCTTCGAGTTTTGGTTTGCCATGATCAAGCTGGCCACGCTCTCCGTTTTCATTGTGGCCGGCGCCGCCTTGCTGCTGGCCGGACGCGTTCCCGCACAGTACACCGCCCACGGCGGCTTCTTTCCCCGCGGCCTGCTGGCCCCGCTGCTGGGCATGACGGTGGCGCTCTACTCTTTTGGAGGAGTCGAGATGGTGGCAGTCACCACCGGCGAAGCGCGTTCCATTCGCGAAGTTCCGCGCGCCGTCCTGCTCACCTTTCTCACCCTTACCCTGGTGTACCTGGGCGCCATGGCCGTGCTGGCGGGCATTATTCCCTGGGACCAGGCCGGGTCCAGCGAAAGCCCGTTCGTCACCGTGTTCCGCGTGCTGCACATTCCCGCCGCGTCGCACCTGATGAACTTTGTAGTGCTGACCGCCGCCCTCTCCGGCGCCAACGCCGCGCTCTACATCGCCTCGCGCATGCTATTTTCCCTGGCCCGCACCGGATGGGCCCCAGCCGGGTTGGGCGAACTCAACGCGGCTGGCTCTCCCCGCCGCGCTCTGCTGGTTTCATCGTTTGGAATCGTGCTCGCCGTGGTGCTGCAGAAATGGGCCCCGCAGGCCGCGTTCCTATGGATCCTGCAAGGCGCGCTATTTGGATTGCTGCTCTCCTGGCTGGTTTCGCTGCTGGCGCATGTAGTGTTTCGCCTGCGCCTTTCCCCCGACCAAGTGCGCAGCCTCCCCCTGCGTTCGCCATTGGGCCTCTGGGGCTCGGTCTTTGGCTTCCTCATGGTGACCGCGGCCATCCTCCGGACTTGGGTTGACTCGCCGGTGGCGCTGGTCAGCGGATTGGGCGGCTTGGCGGTTCTCTCCGTCGCCTATCACGTCATTCGTTGCCGTCGTACAATATCGGAATAGCGCCCGATTCCAGTTCGCGCTACGGTACATCCCTATGCCCGACTCGCTGCCGGACTCTCTGCTGGTCTTCCGCCCCCAATTCCCGATTCTCGCCACCACCACTTACATGATTTCCAACTCGCTGGGTGCCATGCCGGTGGGCGTGTTCGACGCCATGAAGGGATATGCCGAGACCTGGGCCACGCGCGGGGTTCGCGCCTGGGAAGAGCGCTGGTGGATGCTCGCTTCCGAAGTGGGCGATGAGATTGGGCGCTTGATGAATGCTGCGCCCAACTCGGTTTCTACCCACCAGAACGTCACTACCTGCCAGCAGATTGTCGCCTCCTGCCTGGACTTCAGCGGCAAGCGCAACAAGGTCGTGTACAGCGACATGAACTTTCCCTCGGTCATGTATTTCTGGGAAGCTCAACAACCGAGCGGGGCGCGAGTCCACATGGTAAAGACGGACGACGGCATCACTGTCCCCTTGCAACGCCTGCTCGACGCCATTGACGAGGAAACTTTAGTGGTCCCGGTTTCCCATGTGATTTTCCGCAGCGCCTACATCCAGGATGCGAAGGCCATCATTGAAAAGGCCCACCAAGTCGGCGCCTATGTGTTGCTTGATACCTTTCAATCGCTGGGAACGGTGCCCGTGGACGTCACTGCTCTCAACGTAGACTTCGCATGCGGCGGAGTTCTCAAGTGGCTGTGCGGCGGACCCGGTGTCGGCTATCTTTATGTTCGGCCCGACCTCGGCGAACGCCTGCAACCCCGCTTTACGGGATGGACTGCGCACCAGCAGCCTTTCAATTTTGAGACTGGGCCCATCCGCTACACCGATCCGCCCTTCAAATTTATGAATGGAACGCCGCACATCCCGGCGCTGGAGGCCTGCCGCCCCGGGCTGCGCATCGTGGCGGAAGCGGGCATCGCCAACATCCGCGAAAAATCCAAACGTCAGACCGCCCGGCTGATTGAGTTAGCTGATCGACACCAGTGGCGCATCAACACCTCGCGCGATGCCGAACGTCGCGGGGGGACCGTGTCCATTGATATGCCCGATTCGCAGGAAGTATGCCGCGAACTACTCAAGCGCGATGTGCTGGTGGACTGGCGTCCAAAAGCGGGCGTCCGTTTCTCGCCGCACTTTTACAATACCGACGAAGAAGTGGAAACCGCGATCGCGACGGTGGAAGAAATCTTGCAGGCTCGCGCCGTGAGCGCGCGCTAGGCGGCCGGTTGCCCTATACCTCTCTGGGGGCCGCACACATAATTGGGTACGACGCACTCGCGCACTTTGCGAGGTGTGGGTACGACGCACTCGACCTGGCGCTCTTTCCTCTGCGTTCAATGCCCTGGCTTTACCCCGTGTTACCCTGTGTCCCCTGTGGTTCAAGCTCTTGACTCTGTCCCGAGTCCCCGCCCTCAAACGCCTCACCCCCGCCACACCACTCTCCCACCTAAGATGGTCGCCATCACCTTCCCGGTCAGCACCCATCCATCAAACGGCGTGTTCTTCGAAAGCGAGAGCGACTTCGCCGCTTCGAACGTCCACTTCTTTTTCGGATCGAAGATCGTCACATCCGCAACGCTTCCGCGCGCCAGCGTACCCCGTCCCTGCAGGTTAAACACTCGCGCCGGACCGGCCGTGAACAACTCCAGAATGCGCGCGATTGGAATCCCATGCTGCTTGTGCAGCCGCGTAATCGCCAACCCCAGCGCGGTTTCCAGGCCCGTAATCCCAGACGCTGCCCGCTCAAATTCCATTTCTTTCTCGTGCAGCGCGTGCGGTGCGTGGTCGGTCGCGATCGCATCGACCGTACCGTCGGCGAGCGCCACCAGCAGCGCCTCGCGATCCGACGCCGAACGCAACGGCGGGTTCATCTTGTAATTCGCGTCATAGTCCCGGATGTCCTCGTCGGTCAGCGCGAAATGGTGCGGCGTCACTTCGCAGGTCACCCGCACCCGGTTCTTCTTTCCCCGCCGCACTGCTTTCAGCGAATCGGACGCCGACAGATGGGCCACATGCAAACGCGCGTTGGGGAACTGTTGCGCCAGGTGTACGTCCCGCTCCACAATCGAAGCTTCCGCCGCCGCTGTTTGTCCGCGCAATCCCATCCGGAACGAGTTCGCACCTTCCTGCATGGGACGCCCTTCGGTCACTCGCGTGTCTTCGGCATGCTGGACCACGGGAAGATTCAATTCACCGCCCAGCCGCAGCGCTTCCCGCATGATGTTGTCATCCAGAATGGGCTTGCCATCGTCAGTCACCGCAACGGCGCCGGCACTCTGCAAGCCGCGGAAATCGCTCAGTTGCACACCCTGGCTGCCCCGTGTTGCCGCCGCAACCGGAAAAACATTGACGATCGCTCCCCGCTCCGGTGATTGCAGCCATACCACCCACTCCACGGTATCCACCACGGGCACAGTGTTGGGCATGGTGCAGACCGAGGTGAATCCTCCCGCGGCGGCGGCGGCCGTTCCGCTCACAATGGTTTCCTTGTGACTCTGTCCGGGTTCGCGCAGATGCACGTGCAGATCGATGAACCCCGGCGCCACCATCAGGCCGCGAGCGTCGAACTTCTCGTCCGCGCCCCCTTTGATCTTTCCCGGGGCTGCCACTTCCGCCACCTGCCCATCCCGCAGCAAAACGTCCATGAGCGCATTCACGCCCGCCGCCGGATCGACCAGATGTCCCCCCTTGATCAGCAGAGACCCCGACTTTGATTTCAGGTGAGCCATACTTGGTTTCGCTACTTCCCCAGCGCTCGCGCCAACACCGCCATCCGCACCGGCACGCCATTGCGAACCTGCTCGAGGATGCGCGCCTGGGGACAATCCGCCACATCGCCCGCCAGCTCCAGCCCGCGATTTATCGGCCCGGGATGCATCACGATCGCGTCCCGCCGCGCCAGCTTCAGCCGCGCCAGCGTCATCTGGTAGCGAACAATATATTGATTGAGGTCGATCTTCAATCCCGCCAGCCGCTCTTTCTGCACCCGCAACAGCATCACCACGTCGGTGCCGCGCAGCGCATCTTCGAGGTGTCTGGTGACCCGCACTCCCGGCGCGATCGTCGCCGCCAGGTCTGGCGCTAGCTCCGGCGGACCGCACAGCACCACCTTCGCTCCCAGCTTGCTCAGCAGATGGCAATCCGACCGCGCCACTCGACTGTGTACAATGTCGCCAATGATCGCCACCTGCAAACCTTTCAGGCTTTTCTTGTGTTGCAGGATGGTGTAGGCGTCCAGCAGCGCCTGGGTAGGGTGCTCGTGCATGCCGTCGCCCGCGTTGATGACCGGAATATCCAGATGTGCCGCCATGACCCGGGCCGCTCCGCTACTGGGATGCCGGATCACAATGACGTCGGCGCCCACCGCGCGCAGGGTATCGCCGGTATCGAGCAGCGACTCGCCCTTCTCAATGCTCGATCCGCTGGCCTGCACCAGCACGGTTTGCGCGCCCAGCGACTTCGCCGCAATCTCAAACGAGCTTCGGGTCCGCGTGGACGACTCGTAAAACAACAGCACCACCCGCTTGCCACGCAGCAGGGGCCGCGGCCGCAGCGGATTCATCCGTCGCGCGCTTCGCAGCAGTGTCAGCAATTCCGCCGCTTCCAGGCTCTCAATGTCGAGAAGGGAACCGCGTGCAGCCTCTTCCATGGATTCGCTTCACCGAACTTCTCTACCGGGTCACTCGCCGGTCTTTTCCATCAGTAAGACTTTTTCCGCCTCATCCATTTCTTGCAGCTTCACTTCGATGATCTCCCGGTCGGAGGTTTGCACCAGACGCCCCACGAACCCCGCTTCAATCGGCAGCTCGCGATGACCACGGTCGATCAGTACGCACAATTGCACCCTGCGCGGCCGCCCTTCCTTGAACAGCGCTTCCATGGCCGCCCGGATGGTGCGTCCGGTATACAGCACATCATCCACCAGGATGACGGTCATGCCTTCTATCGGAAAATCGATTTCTGTCTTGTGCACCACCGGCTTCGGTCCCAGGGTGGAGAGATCGTCGCGATAGAGCGTGATGTCCAGGGTGCCCACCGGCAGTTTCTTTTTCTCTTTGCGCTCGATGATCTGCGCCAGCCGTTGCGCCAAGGGCACTCCGCGCCGGCGGATTCCCACCAGTGCCAAATGGTCACTGCCGTTATTTTTCTCGATGATTTCGTGGGCCAACCGGACGATCGTTCGTTCGATCTCCGACTCTGACATGAGCTGTGCCTTCTGCTGGATCGTCATATTCATAAACGCTGCATCATACGCGCGCGGGTGTCTTGCGAGCAAGAAGTTCTATTGGCGGGACGACCCCTGGCTCCGGTTGCGCATCAGGGTGGCGGCCAGGGCCCCTCCCGCGCTACAACACCCTACAAAAACCACCAGAAGTACCAGTAAGCCCAATGCCATCATCAAGATAAGGCCGTCCGGGGTCTTCAGCCAAGCCACCGCGGCCTGCGCCTGCGGATCGGGGTTGTGCACCGCGGTCTGCTCCACCGCCTTCATCATCTCTTCGCGCAGTTGGCTGCCGGAGTGAAACACCGCCACTTGGACCGCCGTCGCCAGCGCGAAGAGCGCGAACCCAATGGACCCTACAGCTGCCCCCACCCGAGCGCCCACTCCCGCGGTCGCGGCCATGCCCGGCGTGCGGCGCTGGTACAGATACAGGCCAAGCGCTCCGGCCGCCACCAGCCCCAATCCGAACAGTCCCAGCAACACCATCATCACCAGGGCGGCGACAACTCCCCCGCTGACTGCCGCCGGCAACGCTTCCGACCAGCGGATCTTTCCCGGCGTCAGCGAGGCTAGCGCCTCCGGCCCCACCCCCGGCCCCAACGACGACCCGCCCTCGAATGGCCGTGTCGGCGGGTCTTCGCTTTCGGCAGGCTCCTGGTTGGGGATGCGAATTTGCGGCGCTCCACAGGAACCGCAAAACGGCATTCCATCTTCGACAGCAATGCCGCAGCGATGACACGTATGTTGCACGTGTCCAAGTTACCCCACCGCGATGCGAACAGCAAGGCGCTCGCCTCTCTACCAGCCATCCCAAGCCGACAAAAGCCCGGGGCCTCTCGGCCTCGGGCTGGGATTCGATCAAGGCGACAGCCTAAAAGCGGTTCCACAGATACTGGTTGTACACGTCGTGGTGGTACTGCACTTCGGGCGCTTTGACGAACGTCCCCAGCAGACGCGGACAGCGGTCTGCCGAAGCCTGTTTGAGGTCAGCGTAGCGGCCCTTCACATCTTCCCCGAGGATGGCCGTCGTCCATTTCGCATCGCGGAAGTGTTCCAGCGCGGTGTAGATGTTGTCGGGCAAGTAGCGCTCGGCCTGGCGCAAGTTCTTGATCTTCGAAGTCTCGCCGTCCAGTCCGGCCTTAAACACCGAGTACATCACCATGTAGGGGTTGGCGTCGGGACTCACCGAACGCACCTCCACTCGCATGCTCTTCTCGTTCCCAATCGGAATGCGCACCATGGCGCCACGATCGATGGCCGAGGCCTTGATCTGGTTGGGAGCTTCGAAGTGCGGATCCAGGCGCCGGTAGGCGTTCACGCTGGCGTTTAACATCAAGCACAGATCGTTGCCGTGGGTGAGGATGCGATCGACGAATGACCAACCCATCTTGCTCAGTTTCTCTTCGCCCTTGGCATCCCAGAAAAGGTTGCTGCCGTTCTTGCTCACCGACACGTTGGTATGCATCCCGCTGCCGTTCACTCCCACCACCGGCTTGGGCAGGAACGATGCGGTCAGCCCCATGTGAGTAGCCACCTGGCGGCAAACCAGTTTATAGATCTGGATCTGGTCGGCGGCAATGACGGCCTCTGAATAGCTGTAGTTGATTTCAAATTGCGAGGGCGCCACTTCAGGATGGTCCTTCTCGTTTTGGAAGCCCATGGCGCGCTGCACTTCGGCAGTGGTATCAATGAACGTCCTTAGCGGATCCCCCGGCAGGGAGTGATAGTAGCCGCCAGTATTGACGTAGTCGAACTGGCCGGTCTCGTGGTAGCGGCGCTCGGCATCGGAGCCTTGAAATAGAAAGCCCTCGATTTCGTTGGCCGCATTCAGGGTGTAGCCTCCCTTCTTGTGCAGACCCTGGGCATAGCGCTTGAGGACGCCGCGAATGTCGCCGTTATAGGGCTCGCCGCCTTTGTCGATGACTTCGCCAAACACCAGCACTTTGCCGGGGCCAAACACGTCCGCCGGTCCCCAGTAGAACGCGCTCCAATCAATCCCCAGCCGCAAATCGCTTTCGCGCTGCGCGGTAAAGCCGCGAATCGACGAGCCGTCGAAGGTCAGGTTGTCATAACTTCCGAGCAGGAACTTCTTGTCATAATCCAGCATGTGCAGGCGGCCTTCGAGGTCGCTGAACAGCACGGTGACCGCCTTGATGCGTTTTTCGTCGGTGAGATACTTCAGCCGCTCTTCCTGAATCTTGTGGGGGGCGACGCGGTTCTTGCGCTGTGTTTTGGCCTCAAGGTTCATCTCTTCGAGTTCGTCGTAAGGGATTGCCAGGAAATTCCGCAGTTCGTTCGCCATGCGTCTCCTTAAGAAGTTGTATGCGTCGCGATGATGAGCAACTGATACGGTTCAACCAGTCTTGTGGATGGTTGGTGACAACGTTTTGAACCTTGCAATAAGATAAGAGTATCGCGCTAAATCTCCGCACGCCAATAAAAAGGATTTATGGACCGGATAAAAGTGGGGGGGAACCCAATTTGGGACGAGCATGCGGCGCATTTGCCGAGCCACGCCCGCCTGCAGAATTCAGCGTAGTGTTCCACGTGGAAGACTACGCATAAACAATGGCTTATAGCTATTTTTGTAATGTTATCTTGGGTTTCCCCAAACGCGACCTGTTCCTTGCCGGGAAGAAATATTCTTCGGCCGGTCCCACCTCGACCATTTGGTTCGACTGAGCTCGAGAATGTAAACTTAGTGGAGGAGTCTTCCATGACCAATCCTTATGCAGGTTTTCTGGCGGGGCGTGACGCGAAGGAAGTGATTACTGCGTCTCCGGCGCGACTGGCCGAACTGGCCAAGACCCTGGGCGCGGCCGGCCTGGAGCGCCGCTCTGCTCCCGGCAAATGGACGGCCCGCGAAATCTTGTGCCACCTGGCCGACACGGAAATCGCTTTCGCCTTCCGTCTTCGGCAGGCGCTAGCCGAGGCGCATCATGTGATCCAGCCCTTCGACCAGGAAAAGTGGGCCGGCAACTATGCTTCGTTCACCGCTGCGGATGCGGTGTCGGCGTACTCCGCGCTCCGGGCTTGGAACCTGCTGCTGATTCGCACCGTGCCAGATTCCGCGCTCAGTAAGCCGCTCACTCATCCTGAACGCGGCGCCATGACCTTCCAAGCGCTGCTCGAAACCATGGCGGGCCACGACTTGAACCACATGCACCAGTTGGAGGGGATCGCGGCAAGCGCATAGCAAATTACTCCGCGCCCACTGGGTTCGGAGCCCAGCATCGCATATGACCCTCGACGAAGCCATTCGCGGAACCCTGCTCCTCGACGGCGGGATGGGCACGGAACTAGAGCGCAACGGTTGCAATGTGCGCGATCATCTGTGGTCGGCGCGAGTGCTGCTGGATCACCCCGAGGAGATTGCGAAAGTCCATCGCTCGTATCTCGAGTCTGGGGCGCAGTGCCTGATCACGGCGAGTTACCAGATTTCCTTTGGCGGATTCGCGCGCGCCGGTCTGACTCCTGCTGACGCCGAGCACGCGCTGCGCTCGTCGGTCGAAATTGC
>JANYBT010000071.1 GCA_025360645.1 Acidobacteriaceae bacterium
GCCTATGCTCCGGCGGAGAGCTTATGGTGGCCCTGATTCTGGGCCAAGCCGTATTGGCGAACTTTGTAGAGCAGCGCTTTATAGCTGATTTGCAGCAATACAGCGGCTTGCTTGCGGTTCCAGTTGGTTTCGTCGAGGGCACGCTTGATGGCCACGGCTTCGGCTTCGTCTTTGGCGCTACGGCCCAGCGACTTCAGGCCTCCGCCCGGGTTCGTCGATGCCGAGTTCGACCCTGCCAGGTTCGTGCCTGCCAAGTTCGAGCCGCCGTTCTTGGGACGGATTTCCGCTATCGCCAGTTGTTCGTCGCCCAGGATCAGATACCGCTTCACAAAATTACCGAGTTCGCGCAGATTGCCGGGCCAGGAGTGAGCCATGCAGGCCGCCATCAGAGTCGGGCTCAAGGGCAATGGGGGACGCGCGTAGCTCTCCGCCATGCGCGTCATGAAGTGCTTCAGCAGGATAGGGATTTCTTCCTTGCGATGGCGCAGCGGCGGCAGTTCGAGCGTGAACGCGTTGAGCCGGTAGTAGAGATCTTCTCGTAACCGCTTGCTGGCCAACGCCTCGGGAATGTTGATGTTGGTGGCGGCTAGAATGCGGACGTCCACTTTAACGATGGACCGGCTCCCCAGTCGCGAAAAAGACTGGTCCTGCAGCACGTGCAACAGTTTGGCCTGCAGCGAGGGAGGCATTTCTCCGATTTCGTCGAGCAGGATGGTGCCCTTGTTGCAGATCTCAAACTTGCCCGGCTTGGAGTGGGTGGCGCCGGTGAACGCGCCGGGTTCGTAACCGAACAATTCGCTCTCCAGCAGGTCGGCGGGAACGGCAGCACAATTCACTTTGAGAAAGGTGCGGTGGGCCCTAGCTGACAGCTTATGAATCAGGCGGCCCAACACTTCCTTGCCCGTGCCACTTTCGCCCAATAGCAGAACCGGAATGTCCACATGGGCCACCAATGCCGCTTGGGAGCGGATCTTCTTCATCGCGGGACTGGCAGCGATGAAGAAAGAGTTTTCCGAAAGCTCCTCCACCTCGCCGCTATAGATCTTTTGCGAGTGATCCAGACACTGCGCGATGACCGCATCCAGTTCGATTTTCTGGAAGGGTTTGGTCAGGTAGTCGTGGGCGCCCATCCGCATGGCCTGCACAACTTTCTTGGTGTCGTTGACGCATGAGAGGATGACGACACGAGCCGAAGGCCTGAGGCGACGGATCTGTTCCAGAGTTTGCAGGCCATCCATTCCGGGCATCACCAAATCGAGCAGAACCAGTTCCGGGTCGAGCCCGTTTGTCAACTGTTCAATCGCTTCCTCTCCGGTACTGGCGGTCTGGACCTGGTAGTTGTCCAGTTCCAGCAGAGTGCGGATGTAGCGCAACATTCCGGGTT
This sequence comes from Acidobacteriaceae bacterium, assembly GCA_025360645.1. Classification (GTDB taxonomy): domain Bacteria; phylum Acidobacteriota; class Terriglobia; order Terriglobales; family Acidobacteriaceae; genus JANYBT01. Next base: position 1,385 of record JANYBT010000071.1, read on the forward strand.
CATCGTCGACCAGCAAGATGTTGGCAGCCATTTAGTTCTGGCCTCGCGTACTGTCCCCAGGGATCTCCTGTTGCGGCGGGCGGTGCGGAAGCAGGAACGAGAACTTGCTCCCCGCGCCCAGGTCGTTCTCGATCCAGATGCGGCCCCCCATGGCCAGCACCAGCCGGCGCGCGATGGATAGTCCCAGTCCCATGCCTTCTACACTCCCATCGGCCGGTAGCCGGAAAAAATCATCGAAAATTTCCTGGTGGTATTCCGGAGGCACGCCGGGGCCGGTATCGGTGACGCTGACTTTCACGGAATTCGGTGCCGCACTATCGTGGCGGCGGCGTTCGAGGGCGAGCGCGGCCTTGGTCGCACTCCGGCGCTCCCACACGTAAGGCTCAGCGTGCAGCCATACCGTGCCGCCGGCGGGAGTGAATTTGGAGGCGTTCTCCAGCAGGTTCGACACCACCCGTTGCACCTTGGCCAAGTCAAAGGGGAAGGTTGTGAGCTTGTCATTGGTCAGGAAGTAGAGAGCGATGCTCTTTTCCTGAAAACGCGGCGACCACAAGTGGCAGACTTCCGCCAGGCACTGGTTCATGTCGGCGACGATGCATTGCAGCTTCAGCGCGCCAGTCTCTAACCCGCTAAATGTCAGAAAGTCTTGAATGAAGCGCTGCAATTGCTGACCGCTCAATTGCATGTCCGCCAAAACCGCCCGTTGACGATCATTTAGCGCTCCCAGCTTTTCGCTCTGCAGCATTTCAACGTAGCCGTTCAAAATGGCCAGGGGAGTCTTCAAGTCGTGGGCAGCCGAGGTGAGCGCGTCGGTGGTTCGCCGATAGCGCTCTCGAAGCAGGGTGTAATCCCGGAGCAATTCGTCAGCACAGGCAGGCTCGGCACAGGGATGTCCGCCCTCGGAACTTGGGCACGGCAAGTCCCCCGTGTGTCCGGCCTTGGAGGTCGCGGCCAAAAGCTTTTCTGAAGCGGTCATAATCCCCGCACAATACGACTCGGCTGGTTGTAGGGGAGAACAACACTCGCTGCTCGTTGCAAGCCGTCGATGCTCAACATCGTAGGGCACCTCTCCCGGACTGTCAATCAAAATGCAACATTGCGGACTAAGGTTGGCAAAACCTTGCACTTTTCAACACAATAGCCCCTTCTCGAGCGGGTGGGGTGAGAAATTTCTGCATTGGGGATTACACCAGTAACTAGCACTCGCAATGAGGTTTAACCCGGAATGGTTGACCTCAGGCCGGGATTAACTGCTTTGGTTACCGGAGTGCTGCTAAGCCTACAAAGAGATCGTGGGCGGGATTTTGAGCGCCTAGACCGAGGGCGTGCTTGGGCAGGAACGAAAGTATCACCGAGCGGCGGAAATGGGTGCGCTTGCGCTTGGCTGTGCCGGTTTTCGTGCGCAGCCGGGACGAGACTGGCAAGGAGTTTCTGGAGTTTGCCACCGCCCTGAATATCGGAGCGGGCGGAGCCCTGGTGGCGGTTCGGCGGCTGGTTCCGCTCAGTGCCCAAGTGCTGCTAGAGATTCCCAGTACCCCTTTGGCGACCATGACGGGAATGCCAAAAGCATCTCGCAGCTTTCGCTCCAAGGTGCAGCACGTCGGTGCGGCAAACGGCTATCACCTGCTGGGGTTAAAATTTTCCAAGCCCCTGGAAGTGGCCACTGGAGAGCCGGTCGTGCAGAAAAAGACAGTGCGAGTGTGAAATAGTTTTCGCAGTGCATGAAAAAATGGACTGCGCGTGGTACCCTTCCTCAAGCTGACCAACCTGCGTCAGCATCCTGATAACCGATTGCGGCTAATTGAGTTAGCTTAAATTGCGAGACCTGCGGACGGGCCCATCTGACCATTGGTGGCCGATGTGCAGGAAGTTGCGTAGCCGTAGACCGGCGAGTGTGCCCATGACGACGTCCGCAGTGAACCTCCTGGCGCAAGCGATCGGCGAAATGCCTCCGGACTCGGTGGTGTTTGGACACTCTGACGCCATGCAGTCGGTTCGGGAGCGCCTGACCAGGATCGCCGCCGCGAATGTGCCGTTATTAATTCAAGGTGAAAGTGGCACGGGGAAGGACATCATCGCCCGCATGGTGCACACCCTGTCTCCGTGGAAGTCGGGGCCGCTGGTCAAGGTGAATTGCCCGGCCATTCCTGGAACTCTGCTGGAGAGCGAACTGTTTGGCTACGAGCGGGGAGCGTTTACCGGAGCCGTCGGAACCAAGCCCGGGCGGGTCGAGTTGGCGCACCGGGGCACATTGTTTCTGGACGAAATTTCCGAGCTGGCTTTGGGATTGCAGTCGAAGCTGCTGCAATTGCTGCAAGATGGACAGTTTTGCCGGATCGGCGCACAAGAAGATACCAAAGTCGAAGTGCGAGTGGTGTGCGCAACCAACCGCCACCTGGAAACCGAGGTCGAGGCCGGCACATTTCGCCAGGACTTGTTCTACCGCATCAACGTTGTGAGTCTGCAACTGCCGCCGTTGCGGTCGCGGCGCGGCGACATCGAAGACCTCACCCGCTACTTCCTGGAATATTACAACCGGAAATTTAACGGAAAGGCCCGTCCCATTTCCGCGGAATTGATGAAGTCGCTGCAGAAGTACCATTGGCCGGGGAACATTCGCGAGTTGGAGAATCTGGTGAAGCGCTACGTAATTCTGGGAGAGGAAGAGGTCATCGCCAGCGAACTGGTTCCCGCCAGTCCTGATTTTTTCGACCCGGAGTTTTCCATCGACGGTCCCGTGTCGCTGAAGAAACTCACCCGTCAGGCGGTTCGTGAGCTTGAGCGTAAAGTGATTTTGAAAATGCTGCAAGCCCACCATTGGAACCGCAAGCAGACGGCGCGGGCATTGAGCATCAGCTACCGGGCGTTGTTGTACAAGATTCGCGATGCGGGGATCCCCGCCAACCGCACAACGCGGCGCCATGACCCTGACCCCCCAGTGAAAGTCGCCGTTAAACCCGCCGTCGTGAACTAGCACCCAAGCGCTGTCAGCCGCAGCCGATTCGTGCAGCTCCCGACCAAAACAACCTGTGGCGCTTTTCCCGTGTACTTTTCCGGTGTGCCGCCCAGCGGGTGTTTCTTGTCCGGTCTAGTGCCAATAGCTTTTTGGACTATTCTGCATAGTATGAATACCGTACGGCTAGGAGTTTTGCGTTTAAACGCGTTCTAAGACCCCTTCGGCTGGTTGGACGACCCCGAAGTGCCACCGTACCCCCGTTCGTCGCGCCACGGCCTCCGTAGGGCCAGTGCGAGGCGTCCTGGGCGATGGCTCCGACCCTCAATCTGCCCACCCGCCACCGTTCGCCGCCGTCAAATGGGGAGGGGCCGCACGAGCAACCAAAAATCTCCATTGTTTCCAATGACTTAACTGTTAGTCAAATATTTCACTCAGGAGACACACCAGATCCAAACCAGTGCGGCCCACTCCCCGGTGCTAGACTTCAGAGCGTATCCGGCAAGACGTGCGGCGCCCGGCTGGTCACCACTGTCGCGCCCATAAAATATACTGCAACGTCACAGGAAGTACCTCCGCAGCGTCACAGGGAATATTTCTGCAACGTTACAGGAACTGCATCTGAAACTTCCAGAATGAAAATCGAATGCAAACCGAAAAACCGAATGAAGCCCAGTGAAAACAGGATGAGAACAGGATGAGAACGTGAAAAAGCCGGACGCGAGCCCAGGCCAGTCGGCATCGGAGCTGATCTCGAAAAGGATCGCCGACCTCGGAGATTGGCGCGGGGAAACTCTCAGCAGAATGCGCAATCTCATCAAGCAAGCGGACCCGGACGTGGTCGAGGAGTGGAAGTGGATGGGCACTCCGGTTTGGTCGCACGACGGCATCATCTGCACTGGCGAATCCTACAAGCAAGTCGTGAAGCTTACGTTCGCCAAGGGCGCGTCTCTGAAGGATCCGGCCGGTCTGTTCAACTCGAGTCTCGACGGAAACGTACGCCGCGCGATCGACATCCACGAAGGAGAAGAAGTTGACGAGGCCGCCTTCCAGGCGCTCATTCGCCAAGCGGTCGCACTCAACAGTTCAGGCAAGTCGAAACCTTCGAAGAAAGCGAAGTGCTGAAGGTGTCAGACTTCGGAGACTTACCCGTCAAGATGCGGGTCACCCGGCGTACCCGCCTTAGCCCGAGCGCGAAAGGCGGGGTACTCAAGCTACTTTATGATTGAGAAGCTAACGTTACTGGTGAGCGTGCCGACGCCTGGTCTCTTCTCCGCATTTTCAGGCACGTCAGGTAGTGAGCTGCACCAATGTTACGTTCACGATGATCGAGCCAGAGTAAGGAGTCCCAAGCGGCGTGCCGTGTCTGGCCGAGGGAAAAAATTGTAGGCCCAGCGCTCGTCCCTGCGGATCGACTCCGCCAACTACAGGAGGCGACGTGAAATAGCAATTGACGATGCCGATGACTTCCCAGTCTTAAATGTACTGAAACGGCGGTGCCTGATAAAAAACGAGGTATGGCTTATACGGATCCCCGGCGATTCCGTCGAACGTGATCTTGACCGCTGTTGGCGGCAACACAACGTCGAAGGGAAGAGCGCTGGCGGCCGATGCAGAAGCGTCGCCAGCAGGAATCGGCGCGACGTTCGTTTGTGCATCTTGTGCAATCCGCAATCTTTCTTTCGCACCTTGCAGCGCGCGCGACAGTCGTTCGACTTCGCGCGCCATTTGCTGAACAAACACACCAACGTCCGTTGATACGTGGATTTCAGCGGAAGCCAAGCCCAGACTCTCGTCGCTGCTCGTCGCCGTGCCGCGATGTGTCACTTTCTTCAAAAGCGACATCGGTACGTCCAGGACGCTTCCCGTGCACAGCTTCACCTTCGCCAAAGAACGATCCGCGGCAATCGACACAACCGATGCAGTAAAGACCGGAGGCCGCGCCTGCTCCGTGCTAATTCCAGTCGCAATCGCGGAAAGCACCTGCTCAACCGTGTTCCCTGAATTATTCAGTGCGACTGTCGTAGTCTTTTTGCCAGGAATTGATCTCATTGCGATTTGATTTCTCCAAAGGTTGCTGAGCTGTATTCGAGTATCCGTGAGTCTGCCCGTTTTTGAGCCATGTCGTCAAGGCACATTTGACCGTGAATCATAGCAGGCCGCGGAAACTCAAACTGGAGCGGACAGAGTACAGCGAAGCTCTCTTATTTACACGCACAACCTGATAAGAGGAAAGCATGCGTGGAAAAGACGAGCGGCAGTGGGATGTGTTCAGCTACGTAAGCCCAGAGCGGCGCGTGCCCCCAAGATCTCCCCTTGCGCCCCTTCGGGTCAAGACTGAGGCTTCGCGGATCTGGCGCAGGGCGGTGCGCAGGAGGCGAAGCGGTTGCGGGATGAGAACGCAAAGTTTAAGAAGTTAGAGTGGTGGAGTGCTCAAACGTGAGCTGGTTTCAGAACTTGTTCGATGCGAAGCTAATGATCGCCGCTTGAAGAACGGAGTAACAACAAGAAACGCCGCAACGTCGTTTGGGCCGTGGAAAACGCCTTAGCATTCATCTCCGGCGTTTCCCACATTCCACAGCTTCCGGCTACGACAGTTAAACCCGTGAGCTGGGTCCCCAAACCGTATTGCCAGGTCAGTTCAAACGTACGGTTAAGCCAGAGTTCGCACCAACTTTTCCCGATCCCATTGCCGTGTCTTCGCAGCCGTGATGAATGCACGGTCGTTGTTGGCATCCACGACGCCCGGGTCTTCTCCAACGTTTGCTGCTTTCAAAAGTGCCTTGCCACCTTTGTCTGCGACGATTGCCTTGAGGTGACCGAACGCATCACGCACAAAATCGATGGCGGCGGATTCCGTTGACAAGGCCTTTGCGCCATCGGCGGACAGGATGACGGCAACGGCGTCAAATAGTACAGAGGGCGTACCCGCGAGTTGTCCGTCTGCCGCCAGCGTGGATCCGTCGGCAAGCTTCGCGCCGCCCACCTTAGGCGCTACGATTTTGACTTTGGCTCCCGCATCGGTCGCCGCCTTCTTAATCTTCTTGATAACGACGCCGTCGGAACCATCTGCGATCAGGATCCCGACTGCGCGCCCTTCCAGTGTGTCCTTCATCTTGCCAATAGTGCGCAACGCGGGCGAAGTCTTAAGCTCACGAATGGGAACCGCTGGCGTCGGCGCCACCGGCAATTTCTGCATTCCTAGCCCCGCTGCGACTCTTTTAGCGAAGTCTTCATTGATGTTCCGAAGGTGACCGACCATCGCCTCGCGCACGTGTGGATGTTCAACCTTAGACAGCTCAAACACCAGCGCGGAGGCCATGTGCGCCTGCTCATGGGAGGTTTGGCTTAGAAAGAACTGCCGCGCCTGACTGTAGTGGTCGGCGAAGCTCTCAGCGCGGATGCGCCCTTTCTCTCCGGTTTCGGTAATCGCGGCGCTACGAAAGCCAGCAGGCGTTTCGCGCGGCGAATTGTTGGACAAGGTATTGGGCTCATACGCCACCCTGCCTTGCGGCTGCTCCATCTGCATGTGTCCGTCACGTTGCTGGTTAGAGAACGGGCACTTTGGCGCGTTAACGGGAATCTGATGGAAATTGGGCGACCCCAAACGCAAAAGTTGCGTGTCGTGATAGGAGTGCAACCGGCCTTGCAAAAGAGGATCATTTGAGAAATCAATTCCCGGCACGAGATGCGAAGGACAGTAAGCAACCTGTTCGGTTTCAGCAAAGAAATTGTTGGGCCAGCGATCCAGCACCATGCGTCCAACCACTTTCAAAGGCACCAACTCCTCAGGAATCAGCTTGGTCGCATCCAGATGGTCGAACGGAAATTTGTCAGCGTCTTTCTCGCTGAAAAGTTGAACGGCTAATTCCCACTCGGGAAAGTCCCCGGCTGTGATGGCTTCGAACATGTCGCGGCGGTGAAAGTCCTGGTCAGCACCGGCAATCTTGACTGTCTCATCCCAGATGGTGGACTGCAGGCCAAGCTTGGGACGCCAGTGGAATTTGACGAAGGTTGATTCTCCGGCGGCGTTGACCAGCCGGAAACTGTGGATGCCAAAGCCCTCGATCATGCGCAGCGAGCGAGGCAATGTGCGATCTGACATGATCCACATCACCATATGCATGGATTCGGGCGTAAGTGAAATGAAATCCCAAAAGGTATCGTGAGCGGTTGCGGATTGCGGAAAGCCACGATCGGGCTCCATTTTTACCGCATGGATGAGGTCGGGGAATTTGATCGCATCTTGGATGAAAAATACTGGAATGTTATTGCCGACCAAATCCCAGTTTCCCTCCTTGGTGTAAAACTTGACGGCAAATCCGCGCACGTCACGGGGTGTATCGACCGAGCCCGCGCCCCCTGCGACTGTCGATATACGAGTAAACACCGGAGTCTTCACGCCTACCTCGGTGAGTATTCGCGCCGTCGTGTATGGCTCCAGCGAGGTGGCTAACTGAAAGAAGCCGTGAACCCCGGTGGCTCGCGCGTGCACGATGCGCTCTGGAATCCGCTCGTGATCGAAGTGCGTAATCTTTTCGCGCAAGATGAAATCTTCGAGAAGCGTGGGGCCTCGGGGATTGGCCTTGAGCGAGTTCTGATTATCGGAAAGCGGCACGCCCTGGTTCGTGGTGAGCGCGGGGTGCTCTCCCTCAACCAGCTGGTGCAGTTCGCCGCCATTGCCCAGGGTTAGGCCACGGTTGGTAGTTGGGCTCTTTGGCTGATTGAGTTTTTTCGAGTCAGCCGTCACGCTTTTCTTGTTCATGGCCATGTTCTGTCTCCCTAACGCGTAGCTTTCTTGCCCGTAGAATTGAGTTTACAGCGGCGATTCAGCGTGCGGGTCGCTTTGCCATCGGATGACCGACAAGCTCACATTTTCGGGGTCTGCTATATCGCCCGGGATTTGCACCGTGCAGTCCTCATACGGTTTCGTACGCAGCTAAGAGGGTCCTTCGTCGGAAAAGGTTGCCTTCTCGTAGCGAGGTGATGATTTCGGGGTGCGGAGGCCCGGCTGGGCGACGTCAACTCCCGAATCGGCAAGGAGGAGTAGGCCTGCGGGCGAGGAGGCAAAAAACAAGGCGGACCCGAACGGGCCCGCCTCGCTAACGAAATCCGGAGAGTTATTTCATGGCGTTGACGTGGCCTGCCAGGCGGGACTTGTAGCGCGCCGCGGTGTTCTTGTGCAACACGCCCTTTTGGATCGCCTTGTCGAGGGCGGAAACCGTGTCGCGATGGATCTTCTGCGCCGCCGCTTTATCGTTGCCGGTGAGGGCTTCGCGCATCTGGCGCAGGGCGGAGCGTACGCGGGAGGTGCTGGCGCGATTGCGTGCGGTTCGCTTTACAGTCTGACGGGCGCGCTTGAGCGCCGAAAAATGGTTTGCCATGTTGCTTCACTGTCCTTGTGCTCAGAAAGATATCCGGTGGGAACCGGATGATTTATTGTACGAAAGATGGCTCCAGATGGTCAATGAGAAACGTGAGATTGACTCTGAGGGGGGAGCGGGATAGGCTGGAGGGAATGGTTCCCGCTTGCCCGGTCAGAGCGAGCATTTCCGGTGGTCCCCGTCTCCAGGAAAATCGTTTTGCGCCTAATATTTCGCAGGCTGGGTCCTGCGGCGTGGTTTGCATTGTGGCGCGGGTTCGACGCGCCGCTCAACCGATGGACGATGCAGGAGTAAATGAAAAAGAGCATTGAAATCAGCCAAAATCTGAGAACGCTGTTCGGCACGCGGGACGAGAACCTGCATGTGTTGGAGGACGGGCTCAACATCAACATCGACCTGCGGTCGGAGCGGATTGACCTGGAAGGTGCGGCGCGCGACGTGGCTCGAGCGGAACAAGTGTTCGCCGACTATGAGTTTCTGCTGAAGTCGGGGTTCGCTTTTGACAATGGCGACCTCACCAGCATGTTGCGCGTGCTCGTGGGCGATTCTAAGGTGACGCTGCGCGGGTTGGCGGAAGCGGGTCGGCAGCGATCATTAGGGCGCCGTACTGTCCAGCCTAAGAGCGCGAACCAACGGCGGTACCTGGATGCGATTGAGACCCACGACATGGTGTTTGGAGTGGGCCCGGCTGGCACCGGAAAGACCTACCTGGCGGTGGCGATGGCGATTTCCGCGCTGCTCAGCAAACAGGTGAACCGCATCATTTTGGCCCGTCCGGCGGTGGAAGCAGGGGAACGGTTGGGGTTCTTGCCGGGCACTCTGAAAGAAAAGATTGACCCCTACTTGCGGCCGCTCTACGATGCGCTGTTCGACATGCTGGAGGCGGAGAAGGTAGAGCGGTATCTGGAGAAGAACGTCATCGAAATCGCGCCGATCGCCTTCATGCGCGGGCGCACGTTAAACGATTCGTTTGTCATCCTGGACGAGGCGCAGAACACGACCTCGGAACAAATGAAGATGTTTGTGACCCGGCTG
>JANYBT010000107.1 GCA_025360645.1 Acidobacteriaceae bacterium
CAACGCCGGACAAGCCTGCCTCTCCGTCGAACGCTGCTACGTCCATCGCAGTCTTTACCAGCGCTTCCTCGATGCCTGCGTCGAAAAGACCCGCAAGCTTCACCTGGGCAATGGACTCGATCCCGCCACCGACGTCGGTCCCATGATCCACCCACGACAGTTGCAGATCGTCGAATCGCAAGTGGAAGAAGCCCGCCAGTTGGGCGCAACCGTGCTCACCGGCGGCGCCGCCGCACTCGACATCGGCCCCAATTTCTATCCCCCCACCGTCCTCGCCGACGTGACCCATCACATGCGAGTGATGCGCGAAGAAACTTTTGGGCCGGTGCTGCCCATCATGCCGTTCGACGATGACGACAGCGCTATCGCAATGGCCAACGACTGCGAGTACGGCCTCGCCGCCAGCATCTGGACCACCAACCGCGCTCGGGGTGAAGCCCTCGCCCGCAAGATTAACGCCGGCACGGTCATGGTGAACGACGTCCTAAGTTGCTTCGGCATCAGCGAAGCTCCTCACGGCGGCATCAAAGCCAGCGGCTTGGGCAGCACTCACGGACGCTACGGCTTGGCAGAAATGGTCCACCTCAAGTACGTCGACTCTGACCTCACTCCGAAGATCAAGAAATTGTGGTGGTACGGCTACGGCCCCGGAATGGCCAGGCAGATGGAAGGCTTTCTCGACTCGCTCTTCACTGAAGGCACGCTCTCCCGTCTCGCTGGAGCCGTACGCTCCGCCGGCGCCCTCACCCGCAAAAATCGCCTGTAACCGCGCTCGGCGACGGACCGCATTCTTGCTGCCCAACTATTTCGGCACCTCGAAACCCCTCATGCATACCACGGTACGGTCCGCATCTTCCGGTTTCGCGTGGGTGAAGCCGAGGTTCGCCGTACAAAGCACATCCCCTCGCAAGACCAGGCTGGTGTTGTTATCCAGCGGCGCATTGCTCTTGTTCGCGATAAGGATGCGCTGCGAACCGTCCGGCGAAAGCACCCAGATCTGGTTGAGCAAAATCTCAGAGACGTAGATGTTGCCTTTCCCATCCAACTCGATTCCATCGAACGCCGAAAACTTTCCAGGCAGCGCCACCGGTTCGCCTGCGGTCCCGTCGTCCCTAATCGGGATCCTGAGCACCAAGGGATCCCCATCGGTGACGGCATAAATATTCTTCTGCTGCTTATCCAGCACCAGATCATTGACCCCCAGGGGGAATCCCGAATAAGGCTTGGACGGCCAATTGAGCAGCGGGTGTGCCGACCACAGGTCCACCTTTTTTCCATCCGCAGAGATTTTCCAAATTCCGGAATAGGTCAGGTCCGTCATGTACACGTTGCCGCTCGCATCGACCGCCACATCGTCCGGATAGCAAAACGGCCAACCTTCCGCTTTGGTAGCGAGGGGCGTCACCTTGCGGGTCTTCGCGTCGATCTTATAAACTCCGGAGCGGGTTACCGTCGCATCTCGGCAAGCGGGATGGAACGGATCTCTCAAGTCCTTCTGAAAATCACGCTTCGAGTGGCCCGTGTAGGCGACGTAGATGTTGCCAGCCTGGTCTAAGTCGAGTCCGATCGCGTCTCCCTGTCCGCTTTCTTCCTTCGACGGCACCCACGCACTGTGATCGTAGCTGCCGTCATCCTTAAGCATCACCACTTCCCCAATATGCATCAGGGTCGCATAGACGTTGCCCCGCGAAGCGACTGCGAGGCCTTCCGGCGTGTCGGGCAGCTTGGCCATCACCCAGGCCTTAAACTGCGCCGAGCACGGCGGAGCCGCGGCGGCGAAAAACCATGCGCAGCCCAGCACCCACCGCAGAGTCCAGAGAAGTCTGTTCCTACTCTGCCTCGATCGCTTCATGTTGCCCCTCCCCTGAATCATCCCGAATGCCGGTTTTCAATTCCCAGCCTGCCAACGATGTATCTGAATCTACCTGTGAGGGGGGGCGAGGCACGGTGTCCCAGCCCACTCCCGGCGAGTGCAGGAAAGTCTCAGTCGGCTGCGCGAACCGTGGGCACTTTCGCCTCCGCACCGTCAACATTCAACACGCTCGACACAAACTGGCTCAGCGTTCCCCCCAGATGATCCAGAGCGCGTTGCGTCAGGGTGCCGTAATCCTGAGTGCCGCAGAATAAATCACCCATCAACTGGCGAAACACCGCATTGCGCCGCAGGAACTGCACCATGCGCGTGGTCACCGCCGACCCCAAAAACGATCCGCGATAAAAGCGCCGCACCATCCGCGATGCAAATTCCAGTTCCCCCGAAAATGAAGCCCGCACCCGCGCCGCATATTTCTCCGGACACCCTTCGGCCAGCGCGCGCCCCAGCAATTCGCCCGACCGCATCGCGTAATACAATCCTTCCCCGGTTAACGGGTACACCCACGCTGCCGCATCTCCGCACAACGCCCAATTGCGGCCCATCACTGCGCGGTTCGACAACGTGCTTTCCTGTGGCGACGGCAATACGTGGCTATAGAACTGCGCATTTTCGGTCGAGAACTTTTCCTTCGCCGCAAACTCGTGCAAATGGGTCTTCAATTCCGTGCTGGTGTGCGCTGCCATGCTGCCGCAAATCCCCAGCGACAAATGATCCGCGCGCGGAAACGACCAGATGTATCCCTCAAACTCCGGCAAAAACTTGATTATGATCTCTTCCGCCGTTTGCGGCACAAAATAGCCTTGTGTGATTTCCAGTTCATGTTTCGACAGGGCTCGAATCCCCGGCAAATAAGAATTGCGCGCGCCTGCCGCCAGCACCACAAAATCCGCGGTGCTCCATTCGCCCTCCACGCAGTAGCGCGGCTTATCCGGCGCGGTATCTACTTTCTGCACTCGCGAGTGGTGAATCTGGCAGCCCGCCTCACTGGCGCGGTCGCGCAGCATCCCGTTTAGAACAGTTCGCGAATAGACGACAATCGGCTGTTGTAAATCCAATCGAACCCGCTGATTTTCCGCGCCAATGATCTCTACCTGGCGAATCAGCTTCTTGGGATGCGGGTTATCCAGCAGGAAGGGGAATCGTTGCGTCGCCTTGTAGGTAAGACCGCCCCCGCAGGGCTTTTCCCACCCCAGTTTTTCATCGAAGATGTGGACCGTGTTGCCGGCGCGCGCCAGCTGCTCGCCGCACATTGCGCCGGAAGGCCCACCGCCAACGATTGCGATCTCAGCCATCGTGGAATCCTAGACGCTCTTCTCGCGCGCGGATTGAAATCAAACCCTTACTGCTGCGGGCACACTACCAGACCGGAACAATGGGATGGCCCACCGGTCCCCAACCAGATTCTACTCGATGGCGTCCCCACCCGCGCGATTTTCGCCGAGCTGGCACAATCCGTCAGCCTCGCATGCATACTGTGCTCTGGCGATGCTGCTTCCAAGCCGTTCGGGCACTGGGGATGAAACCGCCTCCTCTACCTCGGCCTGCCGAATGGGTACCTATTGTGCCCGTTGGAGAACCTGAGGCAACCCCCGGGCTATTCCTTGCCTCTCAAGGCAGTTGAGATATTCCATGCCACCAAGGAGAACTTTATGAAAAAAGGTATGACCATGCTGATGTTCGTGCTGGGAGGTTGTCTTTTCGCTACTGCGCAGAGCAACACGTCCGGCGATTCAATGGAAAAACACCACACGATGCATCACGGGAGCGGCAAGACGTCCTCGATGACGGGCTGCATCTCCGAAAAAGACGGCAAGTACATGATGATGAACGCTACCCATCCTGACGGGGTTCAACTGATGAGTTCCGAGGATCTGAAACCCCATGTCGGCCACAAAGTCCGCGTAAAAGGAATGATGGAGAAAATGGACAACATGGCGGGCGAGTCCGCGAAATCCGAAGACAAGATGGAAGACAAGATGGAAGGCAAGACGACGGACGAGAAGATGTCGAAAGACGACAAGATGATGAAGCACGACGGCATGGGCATGATGGAAATGAATGTGACCAGCATGAAGATGGTGTCGGAGCATTGTGACATGTCAAAGATGGGCGGCAAATAATACCGATTCTCTCTTGGCAAGAGGGGGCTGGCCACCCGGTCCCCAAAACAATTCGACCCGACGGCAGCCCCACCCTGCGCGATTTTCGCAGGGTGGGCCCGTCTGCATCGAGGCGTCCGCCTCACGGTGGCGGCCAGTTGGAGATCATGGACGCGAGGTTTCAGCCGCCGCCTCCGCCAGCAGCGGCTGCAATTTTGCGAGTTGGGGACAGACCCCTTATTTACCCCCACGGGTGGCTTCGTCTGCATCCTCGGCCAGATCCCGCATAACATCAAAGAACGCCGAAGATTGCCCAATGAACAGTCTGATGGCGATAAGAAAGTTGAGCACTCCCATTGCAGCGCCCTTGGTTGCTGTCGGTCGCACAATCGAGCACGTCGGAAGTTGCCGGTTGAGGAATATGGTCGGCTCCGGCATGATCAGGTTCCTCTGGAATTTCTGTCCGCCAAACGGCGGCGCATTGAGGTTCGGAAACACCAGCGCTGGATTTTTCGGATCGGTCAGAGGCGGTGCATTGCCCGCTTTATCTGCTCCGGCGGATCGCCGGACTGTCGCTTCCGGCGGGATAGCTGAGGCCGTGGCCGGGAAATCGATGCAGAGTCAAGAGGGGACGGAGAAGTGTCTGACAAAACCGGATGGCAAGGCCGCGACCAGCAGTTAGGGGCTTGCATTGGCATAGTCTGGACTGTGTCCCGAGCCCCTGGGCCCGGCCAAAGAAAATATTTATGCCCTG
>JANYBT010000130.1 GCA_025360645.1 Acidobacteriaceae bacterium
GTAAGTTCGCAAACTTATATGCTGAAAACGTAACCGCGGAAACCGCGAGCCCTGATATTGCCACCAAAGCGAGGACGGCCCTGAGCCTACGTGAAAATAATGGCATACGTCTCTCGTCTAGTACCATGACACCACCTGCCCGAAGCAATTTCCTGCGGCACATGCTGAACTTCCAGGCTGTTGACCGGCAACGTAGATATGAGCGTTGACAACAAGAGGGACCATGAATTTCGTGGGTGCAGGCCCGCGAGTCTGGTCTGAAAACTCTTGCATAAACATCCCACCAGAGCCTGACGGAGTTGCTTGATAAGCAAATAGCTTAGCTACTCCGGGAGCTTGGCCGGTTCTCTGATAACTACTGGTGTCGAGGATCCAAAGCAATGCGTCCGAGGCCGTTCCCGTGGCCAAGTTCCAACTCACAACCGGAGAGCTGCCCGGGTAGCGAATCAGGCCGCCATTGTCGAGCACCGGTCCCGGTGCACTCCCAAAAATTTGGGTGGTCGTGAACTTTCCCCCTTGGAGCGAGGCCATCTGATAGCCCCGTATGAGCGTATCCTGCGAGCGCGCCACATACAACACGTTTTCGGCTGAAGTCAAGCTGCCAGGCCAGAAAGCCGCACTTCCCCGGTTACCGTAGTCTTTATTTCCATTGAGCGACGAGGGTAGCGTGATCGCTCCGAAGCACTGAATCAAGCCTGTAGTAGAGCAGGGATCCACCGTATCCGGCACAGTGTTCAGCAGCATAGCGCTGGGGGAGTTTACGTAAATCACCCCCTCCTTTCCGCCTGCCAGAACCACGAAGTTGTCCGATCCTTGCAGAAACCCCGATCCCATTGGACGGGCCAGCATCACACCCCCAGAGCCCAAGTCAAAGTCCCCGGGGCTGGCTATCGTGGTACCCGGCGCGTAAGGCGCAGGCAGATTTAGATTGACACCGGTGTAGGTGCTGCCATTATTCAAGGTTAACCACGCGTTCGGCGTATAGAGACCCGCGACGGTCAGCAGGGTATTGGTACCCGAATAATGCAAACGCATCACGCTTTCGCCGAAGGCAACTCCAGAATTGACTGGACCGTTCCCGCTGGCCAGGTACAGATCGCCGCTAGGGCTGGTCTCGCTGCTCAGGTCGTCGATGGCAGGCGCAGCCCCCGACATCCAGATGCCGCCGTTGGGGTAGGAAGGGTTTTTGCCCACCTGGTACCCCTCGTCGTCAAATGCCCCCACCAAGCCGAGGGTGTAGGTGCCGCCGGACTGAGTCAGAGTGAACACTCCAACGATGCCGTTATAGGGCAGGGTATCGCAATGCGACCCCCAAGCGACATACACGAGGGGGCTGCCGTTGGCCGACTTAGTAAGAGCCAGTCCCGCCCGCTGATTTTGATAAAGCGGGTCAAAAATAACCGTGGCGAAATTACTTAAGAAGGCACTCCCGATGTCCAAGGCCGGCGCGATCGGCATCCCGGTGGCTGTGTTTAGCGCGTTGAGTCGCTGCGTCACCACGCCAGCCGTGGTGATGTGCTTGGACACCATGTAGATGACATTCGGAATGTTGCTCACCAGGTCCAACACCGGCGTGCCGGTGACGCCCACTTCCGGATTGATATTGTCACAGCCACCAATCCCCGGCAATTTGGCATCGGGAATGGCGGTTTCGTTGCTCAGGTTCAGATTAGTAACCCAATTCGTCACCAAAGTGCTGGCGTTGAGCGAGTATGCTCGGTTTTCCTCAGTCGCAACGAAAATCATGCCCGGGGAAGAGTACTGGTACAGCGGCTGACCGTAGACGATGCCCGTCAAAGCCGCCGACCGAGTGACGGTGAATTGGTGCGCTGCAATGGAGCTGGCCTTAAGAACGCACTCGTTGGGGTTGTAGTTCGCGCGGGAGTTGTCGTACCCATACGATGTGACGCTGGCGGGAGTGCACGTGCCACTAGCATGCAGGAGCGTTGGCAGCAGCATGATCGCGGCTAAAACAGAGAGAGAGAGAGAGAGAGAGAGAGAGAGGCTTGTGCGGATGGGCGGGTGTGGAGATGGCGCGGCGTTTCGATCATGGCGACCCCTTCGATTACTGAGTTGTCGTGAGTATCAGGGTGCGCGGTCCGGATGTCAAGCTAAAAAGCGCCGCTTTTGTCAAAGCTCGTTAGAAATGTTTGTATTTATCCTAGACCCCCGGGCCGGACATCCGTTACCGTGGACACATGGGATGTGGGAATCTTCAGGAGGATTTTTATGAAGCATGTTTGGCTGCCGCTCTGCCTTTCGGTTTCGCTGCTGGCTCAGGACGGCTCGAAACCGCCATCGAAACCAACCGGTGAAAATACTTCGACCTCACCGGTATATACGGCGGACGGCCAGTTGGTGTTCCCCGCAAAGTACCGGGAGTGGATTTATCTGACCTCGGGAGTGGACATGAGCTATAGCCCGGACCCGATGATGATGGGCCACTCGATGTTCGACAACGTATTTGTGAATCCAGAAGCGTACCGGGCATTTCTGGAAACCGGGACGTGGCCTGATAAGACCATGCTGGTGCTGGAGCTTCGCAAGGCCGGGACCAAGGCCTCCATCAACAAAGCCGGGCATTACCAGACGGACGAGCTGATGGGCCGGGAAGTTCACGTGAAGGATGAGGCGAACCTGCCGGGTAAGTGGGCCTTCTTCGGCTTCGACGACAACACGCCGGCGAAGGCAACGCCGCACGAGGCCGCGTGCTACTCATGCCACGAGCAGCATGCGGCGGTGGACACCACGTTTGTGCAGTTCTATCCGACGCTGCTGGAGATCGCGAAGAAGAAAAATACTCTCAGCGCGGCCTATGTGAAGGATGAGGCTGGCGGCGGCGAGGAAGGGAAAAAGGGGAGCAAGAAGTAAATGGCGGTAGGGGGGCGGTGAGGTCGGACAACTAGGCTGCCTTCCGCCGGTATCTCCAATACAGGCCGGCCAGGCCGGAGGAAATCATCACCAGGGTACTGGGTTCCGGAACCGTCGGAGGCGGCTTGGGGGTGCAGTGGTCTTCCTTGCCCTCATTGTCGTTTACACCCAGCGACTGTTCCAATTTTTCCTGGGCCGCAGTCTCGCAGTGAGTCGGAGTAATGGGGGGGGCCACCGACAACGGGAAGAAGGGGAATGGGTTGATGGGAGGCTGATTGGGGCGCCCGATGGACAATTGGGGATGGCGAAAGGGGCCGTCGAAATCGAATGGCGCTGGAATGTACTCCGCCTCTTGGGGCAGCGGCTGTTCGAAGATTTGTTTGGGCGGCTCGACGGGAGAAGTACCGAGTTGCGCCGCTCCCTTGCCCCGGTTGGCACAGCGAGTTCGCGCAATGGTCTTTCCGTCGGTAATGACTTTTTCGCCGGCCGGAAGATGGATTTTTTTCTTGGTCCAGTAGAGCTTTCCGCGCATGCGATAAGACAAGTAGAGATCCTGGGGTGCGCTCAAACGAATGAGGCGGGCGTGGCCAAAATCAAAATCCGAGTAGTGGGCGGCAATTTCAGGATCGCGTTCGGCGGCCAGCTTCAGTTCCTCAGGCGTTTCCACACCGCCCGGCACCACCGAGTAGGGATAGACCAGACGCTTGCGAGTGACGACGGGAACCGCAGCGGAGGGTTGGACTGCGAGCAGGGCGAGATTTTCGTGGGCGTTGCCGCGCGACCAGGTCGAGCCAGTGTCCTTTTCAACCGACAAGGATGAGGACAGGGAATCCAGCTTGCGCCGGGCAAATCCCTCGAGGCGCGACACAAAAGAAACGTTTTGTCCGCCCAGGTCGTACCAGGAATCAAGATGGAACTGAGCGCGCTCGGCTAGCTGGGGGAAATATGTGGGCATCAGCCAGGCGCCCGCCGCCGAACCCGCCACAAACACCAGCAGCAGAACTGCGAGACGGCGCTGGCGACGCTGATGGCGATAACGCGCACGAAGCTTCCGTCGACGACGAACCGGCGAGAGCGGGTCGTTCAGTCCCAGACGAATCATGGCAGCGCCTTGAGCTTTCCCGGGGGGGTGAAATTCCTACTATGCATTTTGGCTTCCAAATACCCGCCCTGGGGATTTGCACATACCCCAGCAGCTAATACCAGAGCCGTGTCCCACACTATACACGCACGGGAAGGAATATTGCACACAAATGACAGGATTTTCCACCCGGGCAGGGTGCGGTGGGGAATCCGGGCAGGGAGCACGAAGGGACGGGCTCCGGGAACCGCGCGTCCTCCAGGAGACGATGCACGGAGGGCGAGGGGGATCCAGGACATGCTGCATGTAGGGCATGGTGCATCCTCAACGATTTTGGATGGCGCGGTTTGGTCAGAGATGGGCAGGACTGGTAAACTGGTTAGGTCGTCAGAGGTTCCCGCGCAAGGGGCTATAGCTCAGCTGGGAGAGCGCATCGTTCGCAACGATGAGGTCGTCGGTTCGATCCCGACTAGCTCCACCAAATCAATTCCGTAACTATAACAAACAAAATAGGTTATGGGATACAGTTGCATTATGGTCAACAAATCAACCCATAAATAATTCGTCGTTGCCGGGCCTCCCACGGCGCTTCCATCCCACCTCAATCCGCTTTTGTGGCCACTACTTTCCTTATTTGCGCCACGGCGTTTTTCGCTTGATTGTGAAACGCGTGCGTCACTTCTCGCTTGAGTAGATGAATTTTCCCGTCTTCAAGCGACGTGCGAACGTTGGGAATGAGACAGTCTTCCCAGGTGTCGACCTTCTTGCCCTTCCTGCGCACGGCAATCATGACCTCTTTCGTTTTCCCTGGAAGCTCGAGATCCAATTGGACTCCGCCGCTATCCAATTCGCGCATCAGCGCGAGCCACGAAACGGGTTTAAACTTCTGCGCGTGGATCTTGTCTTCCTGCGCATCGCTCAGATGCTGGTAAAAAGTCATTGACTGCCGCACGGCTGCGTTGGGTGCCGAGGTTTACGCGTCGGATACCGAGGAAACTGACCGAGGCGGCAAACTCGTCCTTTCCGCCATGCCGCGCACAAGTCATTTTTCGGCGCACTCCAATGGGTATCCTCGGATCGTATCATTCCGATACCATTGAAATTCTCTCACGGGCAGATGATCCCTTTCCCCACTGAGACACCTCACTTTTTCCTCAGCCCCTTGAGCTGTTCAGCCTTTTGACGTTCCGCTGCGGCCAGCGTCGCCTGACCTCTGGCTTGGTACACTTCCGCCAGACCCTGGTGGGGCTCGGGGTCTTCTGGACGCAGCTTGGCTGCGGCCGCAAACCAACGCGTGGACTCGGCGTAACGTTGTCGTGCGCCACTCTGATAGGCCAGCGCCAGCGTGGTGGCGTAGAACAGGTCGGCGGTCGGGTGGTCCTGTGGGTTCAGCCGGTGCGCATGTTCCAGATACGAATAGGCCTGCGCGGGCTCGCCCAGCTTGGCCAATACAGTTCCATAGAGTGCGTTCAGCGGAAACAGGTCAGGCCACCGCTCGATCGCGCGGGCGAGCGGCTTCCTTGCCTCTTCCAGCCGGTTGGACTGGAAGTAGGCGAGCGCCAGGTTGTACTGCATCTGGGGAGACTGTGGCGTCAGTTCGGCGGCGCGCTGCAAGGGCTTTAGCGCGGCGGGCAAATCGCCGTGCTGCGCGTAAATCGTGCCGAGTTCGGTCAAACTCTCCGCGTTGTCCACATCAAAGAGCTGCTCGCACACCGCGTGGGCCTCAGCCCCGGGGGATTGCTCCAGCTTGCGGCCACATTCTCCGCGAAGCTTGCTCTGTTCGTCTTCCCGGTGGCGCATCTCCTCCGACCGCTGGGTAGCTTGCTGGGCCTCGTCACTCCGCCCCTGCTTCCGGTACAACACTCCCAACTGGTAGGGCACCCGCGCATCGGCGGGCAGGTCCTGCCCCGCTCGTTTCAGCCACTTCTCCGCCTCCGGCAGGTCTCCTTGCTTCAAGCAGGCAAATCCCAGGTAATAGGCAGTGTCCGGAAAGGGCGGCTGAGCGATGGCCTGCTTCAGGTTTTGGATCGCACCCGGAAAGGCGCCGCCCTCCAGATCCAGGCGTCCCAGATAGTAGTTGACGTTGGGATGCGTCCCCGCCTGCCGCTGTACGGTTGCAAATTCTTTTCTCGCATCGTCCCACTGGTGCAGTTCGAACAGCGCCACCGCCAGCGGAAACCGCGCCTTCAACACCAACTTGGGGTCCAATCGCAACGCGGCCCGGAACTCGTCCCTTGCCACTTCGTAGCGGTCCTGCTTGAGCGCGTCGTAACCTTGGCCCAAGTGAACTTCCACCGACCCAGCGTCGGGGTGGGCCGGGGGCGCCTTTTTCACCTGCGCCGGAGCGACCGCGGCAGCCGCCAGCCACGCCATCGCGACCATACATCGCATCGGCCTGCCTTGAAGGTTTGGGATTCTCATTCCTGACCTGCGGGACTCCAGGTGCGGCACCATTATAACCAGCCCGCCCGCCGCCTTGACCCTGCCTTGGCCAAATGCTAGATTTTCGATTCCACTGCATCCGGAGGGGTTTGCCTGGGCCGGTCCAAAGCGATGTGTGAGGCCACCGATTTTTTGTTCTCCCGCCGCAGCCGCCGCGAGTTTTTATGGCAGTGCGCCCAAGGTGCCTCACTGGCCTTGCTCCCCGCCGGACTCGGCCGCTGGGCGCTAGCGCTCGACCAACCTCCTTCCTCCCCAGCAGACTTTTACTTCCACCCCCGCTACCGGACTCCCTCCCCGCTGGATGCAGTGTTGCTGCAGACTCAGGCTGGGCTCGACAGCTTCATTTCTGAACAATGTGCCGGGCAAGTTGCGGCTTGCCTGGAACCGTGGTCCAGCGCCCTTCTCGAATCTCCGCGCAACCTTGGCTGGATTGCGGGCGTGTTGGCCGAAGATTTTGCGGGAAGTTCTTTGCGCCCTTCGGCAACGAGGGTCCTGCGTTCTTCGCCTGGGCTGGAAGTCCAGGGCCACCAGTTCTCGCCGCAGACATTGCCCGGCCGCGCCGCATTTCTGGACAGCTTGCGCTCGCTCTTCGGCGGCTTTTCACATTTTGAAACCGTAGAGTTTCAGGTCACCAGCGTCCAACCGGAGGGGAGCGGCTCAGCCGCCTTTGACCAGTTCCGCACCCGCATCCGCTATGAACTGGTCGGCGCCGGTGACGGCTACTACCGGCAACAGCGAGTGGGTCAATGGGAGCTGCTCTGGACGAACTGCTCCTCCGGGCTTCGGGTGCGGCGATGGCAGGCGCTGAACCAGACCCAAGCCGTCGCCACCGCCCGTCACTTCGCCGACGTCACTGTATCAGCGCTCGGATCCAATCTCTCCTACGCCGCCCAACTTACCCACGGCACCGACTATTGGCGGACTGTCCTGGACGGCGCCTGCGGCATTGACATCTACGGTCACAACGGCGTGGCGGTCGGCGACCTCGATGGGAATGGTTTCGACGACCTCTACGTCTGCCAGCCTGCCGGCCTGCCCAATCGCCTGTATCGCAACCGCGGCGATGGGACCTTGGAAGACATTACCGAAACCTCCGGCGTCGGCCTGCTCGACAACACCGCGTGTGCCCTGTTCGTGGATGTGGACAATGACGGGCGTCAGGACCTAATCGTGGTCCGCACCAGCGGCCCCATCCTGTTTTTGAATCAGGGCAGCGGCAAGTTCCTGCAGAAGCAGAATGCCTTCCACTTTGCCCAGCCGCCCCAGGGAACCTTCACCGGCGCAGCCGTCGCCGACTACGACCGCGATGGCTGGCTCGACATCTACTTCTGTCTCTACGCCTACTACCAGGGCGCCGACCAGTACAACTATCCCACGCCCTACTTCGACGCCAACAACGGCCCGCCCAATTTTCTGTTGGGGAACAATCGGGATGGGACGTTTCGCGACGTCACCCAGCAGGCGGGGCTCGATGCCAACAACTCGCGCTACAGTTTTTGCTGCGCCTGGGGCGATGCCAATGGCGACGGCTGGCCCGACCTCTACGTGGTCAACGACTTCGGCCGCAAGAACCTTTACCGCAACCGTGGCGACGGCACCTTCACCGACGTTGCCGGAGAGGCGGGCGTGGAGGACATTGGCGCCGGCATGAGCGCCTGCTGGCTCGACTACAGCGGGACCGGAGCTCGCGACCTCTATGTCGCCGACATGTGGACCGCCGCGGGCGAACGCATCACCGCGCAAGAAGCTTTCCAGTCGACCGCAGCCTCGGAAATACGGGGCCTCTACCGCAAGCACGCCATGGGAAGCTCTTTGTTCCGCAATCAAGGCTCGAACTTTGCCGACGTCACCAGCACCGCCGGCGTGGGCAATGGGCGATGGGCGTGGTCAAGCGACGAATGGGATTTCGATCACGACGGCTTCCCCGACATCTACATTGCCAATGGCATGATCTCCGGCCCATCACGCCAGGACTTGAACAGTTTTTTTTGGCGCCAGGTGGTGGCCAATTCGCCCAGTACCGCCAAGCCATCCCCCGCGTATGAACAAGGTTGGAACGCCATCAATGAACTGGTCCGCGCTGACGGTTGCTGGAGCGGTTACGAGCGCAACGTATTGTATGCCAACAATCGCGACGGCACTTTCGCCGACGTTTCCGGGGCTATGGGTCTGGATTTCATTGAGGATGGCCGCGCCTTCGCACTGGCGGATTTTGACCACGACGGCCGCCAGGAGATCTTTCTCAAGAATCGCAACGGACCTCAACTGCGTATCCTGAAGAACGTTGTCCCCGGCCTGCCCCCCTCCATCTCATTCCGTCTGACCGGGCGCCAGAGCAATCGCGACGCCGTTGGAGCCGCCGTGGTTCTGGAAACAGAGGCTGGCAAACAAACCCGATTTGTACAAGCTGGTTCAGGCTTCTTGTCGCAACACAGCAAAGAAGTGCTGTTCGGTCTGGGCAGCGCGCAGGGCCCGTTCCGCGCCTTGATCCGTTGGCCCAACGGACTCGAGCAGCGCCTGGAGCAACTGCCTGCGAATCACCGCATCCTGGTGACCGAAGGCGTGCCCGAATATCGCCCGGAGCCCTTTGCGAGCGTTTCCACCCCACCATCACAGGCCGCGCCAGCCTTGCCTTCCAGCGCCGAGGCTCTGCCCACCGACGTGGAAACATGGCTACTCGCTCCGGTCGCAGCTCCTGAGTTCGCGCTTCCTGACACGAAGGGGCAGATCCTAACGCTGGCTGCCTTCCGGGGACAACGCGCGCTGCTCAGCTTCTGCGCCCCGGGTTCCGAAGCTTCGCGGCGGACCTTAGCGGCCTTTCGCCAGTACCATCAGCAGTGGGCCAGCGAAGGTCTCAAGCTTCTCTCCGTCATCGTGCCTTCGTCTGAGAACACACCCGGCCCACGTCCGCCAGAAGTTGAAGACTATCCGTTCCCGGTTCTGCTGGCTTCTGACGAGATGGCCGCCATCTATAGCGTTCTTTTCCGCTACCTGTTTGACCGCCATCGCGACTTGCCGCTGCCCACATCCTTCCTATTGAATGAGAACGCCGAAATAGTGAAGGTCTACCAGGGACGTCTGGACCCGAGTCATCTGCAACAGGACCTACGCTCGATCCCCGGTACACCGGTGCAACGCCTGGCCAAAGCACTACCCTTCCCAGGCATCAGCGACACTCTGGACATGGGACGCAACGCGCTCGCCTACGGGTCGACCTATTTCCAACGTGGCTACCTGGATCAAGCCAGGCGATGGTTCGACCAGGCCCTGCGCGAGAACCCCGACAGCGCCGAAGCCCTCTATGGATTGGGCAGTGTTGATCTGGAACAGAACCGCGCGGTCGAGGCCCAGCAAGCCTTTGAGCGCGTCACCCAGATGCGCCCGGCGTATCCCGACACCCTGCCCAAAACCTGGAACAATCTGGGGCTGATCGCGGCCCGCAGCGGCCGCACCGAGCAGGCGATTGATTTCCTGCAACGGTCGCTTGGCCTGAGCCCAGACTACCTCATCGCGCTCATCAACCTGGGCAACGCCTACCGCCAGCAGAAGAACTGGCCCCTGGCACGAACCGCCTTTGAACGCGCCCTGCAGCTCAACCCTCGCGATCCCGAAGCGAACTATGGCCTCGGCATGGTATTTGCCCAGACTGGCGACACCGCCCAGGCAGCCATTTACTTGCAGAGCGCGCTGCAGTCCCGGCCCGACTACCCGGAGGCACTCAATAATCTCGGGATCCTCTTCTTGCGCGCCGGCCGGCGTGACGATGCCGTGCGCAACTTCCAGCAGAGCATTCGCGAGGCGCCCAGCTTTGATCAGGCTTACCTCAATCTGGCGCGAGTCTATGCGCTGGAAGGCAAGCGGGATGAGGCGCGAGCGCTTCTCCAAGATCTTCTAAAGCATGATCCCCGCAACCCCGCGGCCCACACTTTGCTGAACGACTTGCGCTGAGCGCTGCCCAATCTTTACTGGGGTTGGGGGGTGGGCGCTTTCAGCAAGTCCACAAAGAGTTTGTAGAATCTCTCCAGATCCAGATCATCCTGCACTTCGACAGGCTGCACTTCCACTTTCGGGCGCTCCGCCTCTGCCCAGGTCAGAGTGTCACCATAGCCGGCGCCGCGGTCCAGGCTCACATCCATGTAGCGGATTGTCTTCTTTGTGATCAGGCTGGGATCAAGCCAGGCCGCCGACGCCAGTTCGTCCCACAGATAGTTGAACTGTCCGCGCACTTCGGTATAGGTCGAGACATATTTGGCAGAAGGCGTATCCCCCGCCCCGATCTTAGCCAGCAACTCTTTCGACATGCGAGTCTTGACTGAGATGTCCACTGGGGTGCACACAATCTTCTTCCAGGGCGCCCGCAACACAATGTGCGAGGCTTCCGGATCGAACCACAGGTTGAATTCGTGCCGCGGCGCGTTCGCGAACTCCGGATCGTCGGTTTGCGGACTCAGGCTCGCGCCCATGAACACCAGTTCTTTCGCCAGTCGGGGAAACTCCGGATCCAGGGAAATGGCCAGCGCCAGGTTGGTCAGCGGCCCCGCGGCATAGATGGTCACCTCGCCGGGAAATTGGTGTACCGTGCGCACCAGAAAGTGCGCCGCATCTTCCGCGGAAGCCTGGTGAGTGGGCTTGCCTTCTGGCATCGCGCCCAACTCTCCGGGGGCGTGGTAGAAGCGCGGCGTCCAGGCGCCCAGCCACGCCACCTTGCCGTAGCGCTCTTCCCACAGTTCGGTCTCGGCTTTGCGGCGCACCAGTGGGTACTCTGCGCCCCGCATCACCGGGATGTCCGTCCGGCCAATCAATTCCAGCATACGCAAGGTGTGCGCGGTTTCCTCGGTCAGCCATTGGTCGCCCGTCACCACCGTAATTCCCAGCACTGCGGTCTGCGGCGACTGGATGAGCAACAGCATCGAGTTTTGGTCCGTGCCCGCAGGTCCCGCCGCATCCTGATCAATGATGATCTTGCGCTTTCCCTGGCCCCAACTCGCGACGCTCACCAACACCAACACCAACACCAACCTCCACCGGATTACTTTCATGTCCACCCCGCGCATCAGATTTGTGCCCACCCATTCTTGTTTGCAACCCACCCGCCCCCGCTAGGTCTTGCCTGCCAGGCGTCCAATCAGCAGGTCAAAGAATCGTCTGGCATCCACATCCACCGCCACCTGCACATTGGGTGTCCAGGTTTCGCGTAGCACCGGTGAAGTCTTGCGGCTGGCCAGAGTAGGCGCGGCGCCTCGAATCGGCATATTCAGCGCCGCCGCGTTTTTCTCCATGCCTGGCTTCCTGCGCAAATCCCCCGCCACCGGACTGTAGCCCAGCGTCGCTCCAGCGGTCAGCTCCCCGTTGGTTTCCACATCTACATAGAACGGCTCCAGTTTGAGTAGCGAAAGATCCAGGAATCCGGCCACCGCCAGCGAATCATGCATGTTCGGTCCCACTAGATATCCGCGCTCGCGGGTGTGGTCAATCGCGTTGCGCCCTATCTTGGCAGCCGCCTGGCTGACCGGATTCTGCGCCGCTTGCAGCACCCTGACGTGCTCGTCGGTCAGCGAGGTCTTCCGCGTTACGTCCAGCCCCACCATAGTCAGCGGAATCCCCGACTGAAACACAATCCGCGCCGCTTCGGGGTCCACATAGATGTTGAATTCAGCCGCGGGGGTGATGTTCCCGCCGCTCAGCGACCCGCCCATCATAGTCAGCCCGCGAATCATCCCCGCCAGTTCCGGATCCAGATTCAGTGCGGTAGCAATGTTGGTCAGCGGCCCGAGCGTGATCAAGCTGACTTCGCCGGGATACTTGCGGACGATACGGCGGATGAACTCCGCCGCCGGTTCGTCGATCGGCTTGGTGGTCGGATCAGGAAACACCGCCCCTCCCAGTCCGTTTTCACCGTGCGCATAAGTGGCTGTCACCAACCGGCGAACCAGAGGGCCGCGAGCGCCCGCCGCCACTGGGATGTCCGAGCGCCCCGCGATCTCTACCAGACGCAAGGCGTTGGGCAGCGTCAGTTCCAGCGGGACATTGCCGGCCACCGGCGTAATGCCTTCAATTTTGAGTTCCGGCGAGCGCATCGCCAACAACAGAGCCAAAGCGTCATCCACCCCGGGGTCGGTGTCAATGATGACTCGCCTCGCCTGCTCCTGACCGGCCGTTGCAGACCCGGCCCACCCCGGGCTGGCGAACAATGCCGCGCCGCCGCCGCTAGCTGCCATCATGGCGGCGGTGCCCTTCACAAACTCCCGGCGAGTGACGCGCCCTTTTCCGGAATCCATCATTACCCCCCGCACAACCCCAGTTGCGCCCTGTGGCAAAGAGAGGAATGTTAGCACTCCCACGGCGTCTTTGCCAGCGGTTTGCTAGAATCGCTTGCCGGCGCAAGCCGCAATTTTGATGACTGCCCTGACCCCGGCTTTGCAACGCACATGAAATACACAGCCTCAGTGGCGCTGCTTTTCGCGAGCGGGAACGCCTGTCGCGCCACCCGAGTTCTTGTCGCCTGGGCTGTGCTTTGCTTCGGGTTGCCGGGAAACGCACAGCAGCCGTCCAACGCCTCCGTGCAGGGATTCGCCCTCGATTCAAACCGGTCTCCGGTTGCCGGCGCACTTATTTCGCTGCGGCCCTCCGGCAACCTCCCCGCACTCTCTACTCACACCGACACACAGGGCAGATATCTGTTCGCATCCGTTCCCCCAGGCAGCTACACTTTGCTCGCCGAGAAACCAGGATTCGCCGCAGGCTACTCCGCCCCGTTTCAACTCGGCGAGAAGGAAGCGAGAAAATTGGATCTCACCCTGGCCGCCCTGTCCGCAGCGGGTCAGCAATCGACCTCACTCCCGCTGGATCTCTACGAGAAGCCCCATTTCACAGTTTCGGGCGTCACCCAGGCTACCGGTTCCGGCGGGCACGGGTCGGGAGAAGTCATGCACAAGACGCAGGCTCTTGCCGATGCCACCGTCTCGCTCACCCACGAAGACGACGATTCTCGAATTCTTCCCGCGGACCAGACCCGCGTCAATGCCAACCTCTCCCAGCCGAACAAGCCCGAACTGCACCACCAGTTGGCCCGAGCCGCGGAAAAGAAGGGTGATGCCCTGGCCGCGGTCCGGGAATATGAAACCGCTGCCCAGATGGACCCCAGTGAGCCCAACCTCTTCGATTGGGCCACCGAACTTCTGGCGCACCACGCCCCCGGTCCCGCTCTTGAAGTGTTCTTGCGCGGCCACCGCCGGGCCCCGGAGTCGGCTCGCATGCTGCTCGGGCTGGGAGCAGCCCAGTTTGCGGTGGGGACCTTCGACGACGCAGCGCGCAGCGTCTTCGCCGCTTCTGACCTGAATCCCAGCGACCCTACCCCGTACTTGTTTCTGGGAAAAATGTTGGGCGGGGAGACCTCCCTGCAAGCGGAATTCTCCGCCAAGCTTCGCCGATTCGCCACCCTCCAGCCCGCCAACGCGCTGGCCAACTACTACTACGCGCTCAGCCTGGAAAAACTCGCTCTGAAGAACGGCGAGAGCGCAGCTTCCGCCAACATCGAGTCTCTGCTCCAACAGGCCGTGCATCTGGATTCCCAGCTCGGGGTCGCCTGGCTCCAACTCGGCAGCCTCTACTACGAGCGTGGCGATTTCGCTCAGTCTATTGTTTTCATAAAGCAAGCTCTGCACGCAAACCCTGAACTTGAAGAGGCCCACTACCGCCTCGCCCGCGCCTACAAGCGCGGCGGAGACAGCGCCAAAGCGGCTGAACACTTGCGGCTCTTCCAACAGCTCACCCAAGAACATCAATCCCAAGCGGATCAGAAACGGGCTGAGATCCTGCAATTTGTAGTAATGTTGCGTGACGGTAACCCGGCGCCGCAGCAACCTTAGACCGCTCGACGCCGGCCATCCCAACCACCACGGAGCCTCCCAACTTGCTCGACCGCTACTTCAAGCTGACTGAAAACCATACCAGTGTCCGGCAGGAATTCCTCGGCGGCCTTACCACCTTCATGACCATGGCCTACATCGTTGTGGTGAACCCGCAGATTCTGGCCCAGGCCGGCATGCCGCCCGCCGGCGTCCTGTTCGCCACCTGCCTCTCGGCTGCGGTCGCGTCTCTGGTGATGGGGCTTTATGCAAACTACCCCATCGCCATGGCTCCGGGCATGTCGCTCAATGCCTACTTCACCTATGCCGTATGCCAGGGCATGCACATTCCATGGCAAACCGCGCTGGGTGTGGTCTTTCTGTCAGGCGTGTTGTTCGTGTTGCTGACCGTGACCCGCATCCGCGAGCACATCGTCAACGGCATTCCGCATTGCCTGAAGCACTCCACCGCCGCCGGCATTGGCATGTTCATCGCGTTCGTGGGCTTGCGCAACGCGGGACTGGTAGTGGCTAGTCCCGCCACCTTGGTGACCCTCGGCAACTTCGCCAGCCCGCAGGTTCAGGTGGCTTGTTTCGGATTGATCCTGACTCTGGTCTTGATGACCCGCAAGGTGCCCAGCGCCATCCTGCTGGGCATTCTGGGCACTACCCTGGTGGGCTACGCCAGAGGCATCGGACACTGGCCGGCAGCCCTGGTTGCCTGGCCCCAAGCTTCGGGCACGTTCCTGCAGTTGGACCTGCGCGGCGCCCTGCACCTGAGCGTGCTGGAACTGATCTTCGCTTTCCTGTTCGTGGACCTGTTTGATAACGTCGGAACCCTGGTGGGAGTCTGCGAGCAAGCCGGCTTTGTGAAAGATGGCCGCATTCCGAGGGTGGGCCGCGCCTTGCTGGCCGACGGCATCGGCACCATGTTTGGGGCGCTCACCGGGACCTCCACCGTCACCAGCTACATCGAGAGCGCGGCCGGGGTCGCCGCCGGGGCCCGTACCGGACTGAGCAACGTGGTGGTCGCCGGCCTCTTTCTGGTG
Source organism: Acidobacteriaceae bacterium (assembly GCA_025360645.1). GTDB lineage: Bacteria > Acidobacteriota > Terriglobia > Terriglobales > Acidobacteriaceae > JANYBT01. The sequence goes on from JANYBT010000130.1 coordinate 15,291, forward strand.
GCGATGTTTTTTTCTCCCCTGGCCGTGGGCATTCCCGCCGCCGCCACGGCTCCCGCCATGATCGTAGTCGGCGCGCTGATGACTCAGTCCGTCAGCCTCATTGATTGGACGGACTTCACCGAGGCGTTCCCCGCCTTTCTCACCATGGTCGCCATGCCCTTGAGCTTCAGCATCGCCACCGGCCTTAGCCTGGGCGTCCTCGCCTTCTCAGTGGTAAAAGTCGCGGCGGGCAAGTATTGCGAAGTCGGAATCCTGCTGTGGGTCCTGACCGCCCTGTTTGTGCTCCGCTACATCTATCTGGCAGGGACTTAGAGCGCCGCCAGCGCATCCCCCCGCAAATAGGGCCGAAGTCTGGGAATCGTCCCAGTCATCGGCCCAGTGGTCCTTTGCCGCAATTGCCGACCCGCTCTAAAAATTCAGCTTCAGAGCAAACTGCACCAGGCGCGGGTTATTCACCGTCTGCTGAGTCACCCCGAAGGTCGCGGGCGAATCCACGTCCGCGTTGGGCAAGGCGAACTGCGGGTGGTTGAAGAGGTTGAAGAATTCGGCCCGGAAATCAAGCCGCATTCCGTCGCGCCAAGGGAGCGGCAGGTGCTTGATCAGCGACAGGTCGGTGTTCGCGAAACGGGGCCCATAAAGTGGCGCACGGTTCGCGTTCCCCAGGGTCCCGGCCGGCGCATCCACGAAGCAACTGGTCTTGAAGAAAGCGCTGACCGAGGGATTGCTGCTCTTGCCGTTGCAAATCTGGTTGGGACGCGTGAAGTTGTTGCCGTTGTTGGAGAAGGGGACCCCCGACTGATTGAGGCTGGCGAAAATGAAGATCGGGAAGCCGGTCGTGAATTTCTCGATCAGATTCACCTCCCACCCTCCGAAAGCCCCATTCACGGCCGGGTTCCAGCCATTGCCGAACCGCTTGCCCTTGCCGAACGGCAAGTCATAGATCATGCTGGCCGTGAAGTTGTGGTTCAGTTGGATTTGCGACAGAGCCCAATCCGCGTGCTTGGTTCCCGGCAGGGGATAGTACGTCGCACCGGTGGTCGTGCCTACGCCGTCAGAGAAGCCGTTGTCGAAGGCGCGGGCATAGGTGTATCCAATCAAGGCATACAACCCGTACCGCGGGTTCTTGGTTTCCGCCTTCACCTGCAGCGAATCGTAGTGCGCCACGCCGATGTCCTGGTTGTTGCCGACCGTACCGAACTGCGGGTAAGGTACGGTCGTAGTGCTTAGGCCGCAGCCCAGCAGACTCGTGTTGGTCGCGCAGCCACCGGGTGAAACTACGTTCAGGTTCACTCCGTCGATCAGGATGTGCGAGCTCCGCGAGCCGGCGTAGCCCGCGGTGAACACCACGTCGCCGGGCAGTTGCCGCTCCACGTTGAAGTTGTACTGCTGCACCCGGCCTTGATGGAAGTTCCGGTTCTGCTGCTGAATGTTCCCGCCAAACGTCGCTGGATTGGTCGGCTGCGTCAGGATCGGAAAACCGTCCGAAATGCTTTTCCCGGTCGGGGTAAACTGCGAAGCACACTGTGCCGTGGCAAAGGGACATACGTCGGGGAAAAACGCCGCGTAGCCCGACTCCGCGAAGAACGGCGGGTTCTCCCACAAGCCTTGCGCGCCCTGGTTCCAGGACGAATCGTGGAAAATTGCGTACCCGCCGCGGACCGCTGTCTTCTGTGAGCCAAACGGTTTCCACGCAAAACCTATGCGCGGTTCAAACGCGGTTTTGTCCAGCTTCACTCCCACGCGCCCGTCAGAATTCTTTCCCGGGATCAGGAATGTCGAGGTGGCCAGATCGAAGTTCGATTGCCGATTGTGGGCTTCTGTGATTGGCGTGACGATGGCCCATGCCAAGCCCAGATTCAATGTCAGGTCGGGAGTGACCCTCCAGTTGTCTTGCACATACGGACGGAACAGCTTCCAGCGACGGCCTGTAGTAGCGCCCTGGAACGTCTGGTCATGCAGCGCGAGGTCGGGAATGCCCAGTAGCAGGTTGGCGAAGTTGTCCCCACCCCCGAAGCCCGAGGCGTAGAAATTGGGCCCAATCGCCCCGATCTGGCTGGTCCAGGCGTTGGTAAACACCCAGAAACCGTCCTGGAATGCGTTGGTCTTCACGTTCAACTGGTTGGCCCGCACCTGCCCACCAATCCGGATGTCGTGCTTGCCGCGAATCATATCGAACGAATCGGAAACCGAAAACACATTGGTGCCGCCCTGTAACGGAGCGAAGCCGCGGTCGCCCAGCGACCAATAGCCTCCACCCACCTGGGTCGATACCAGACCGCAACTGATGCCGCCCAGATTGGCTCCCGGGATCCCCAGCTTCTGCGAAATGCAGGTCCCGCTGCCAAAGGAGTTGATGTAGTTGAAGATGCGGTTGTAACCCGCGTTGAACTGGTTCAGATTGCGATCGGAGAATACGTGCGTTTCCGAGATCGCAATATTGCGTCCGTGATTGTCGATGTTCTGGGTGCTGCCGAACGCGTTCGCTTCGGCAAATCCTGGCGATCCGCCGGGAATGAACGACACCGCCTGGTCGTAGCTGAAGCGCGCAAACAACGAATCCCTGACCGAGAAATTGTGGTCCAGGCGCACGTCAAACTCTTTCTCGTCCAGCTTGCGCACCGGATTGTTCGCATAGTTGTTGTTGGGATCTCCGGTCAGGTTGGAGGCCGGATAGAACGCTGCCAGTTGGGTCGCGATGGGATTGATCAGACCGGTCGGAATCTTGTTGCAGTCCGCTCCCAGCGCCTGCACTCCGTCTGCACCCGCCGGCAGCGGGGTGCCCGAGCTGTCGCACTGGAACGCACGGCGCTTGATGGCGCCGGTAGAGTCGGTGTACACGCTATACGGGTTGAACAGCACCTGACCGGCTTGCGGTTGACCCAAAAAATTGTTGGTGAAATCACCCGTGCGCTGCGCCGCCGTTGGAACGATGCCCACAAACGGGATGCCGCGACGCTGGTTCTTGCCCTGGTAGTCGATGAAGAAGAAGGTTTTATCCTTGACGATCGCTCCGCCCAGCGATCCCCCGTACTGGTTCAGGTTGAACTTCTCCGGTCCCTTGGCGAAGTAGCTCCGCGCGTCCAATTTGGTATTCCGGAAAAATTCAAACAACGACCCGTGCAACTGATTGGCGCCCGACTTGGTCGAAACCAGCACCGTTGGACCCGCCCGGGTGCCATACTCCGCCGAGTAGTTAAACGTCAGCACTTTGAATTCCTGGATCGCGTCAATCGACGGCAGAATCGAGATCCCGCCTGCGGTCAATTCATTGTTGTCGTTGCCGTCGAGCAGCCAATCCGTGCTGCTGGCACGCGACCCGCCCACCGACAGCGAATACGACCCGCGGGCCGATACCTCGCTGCTCGGCCCGCCATTGAAAAAACTGTTGGGGTTGGTTTCCTGTGTGGTGCCCGGTGTCAGGGTCGCGAGCTGCACAAAATCGCGCCCGTTCAGCGGCAACTCCGACACCTGCTGCGAGGTGATTACCTGGCCGAGGGTCGGATTGGAAGTCTGCACCGACACTTCATTGGCGGTCACCTCCACGGACTCGGTCACTGAGGCCGGCTGCAGAGTGAAATTCAGCTCCAGGTGATCATCCACCTGCAGCTTCACGTCCTTCTGCTCCACCGCACGGAACCCCTTCGACTCCAGGTGAATGGTGTAGATGGTCACCGGTAACAGCGTCACCAAATAGTGGCCCGAACCGTCGGTGGTCGTGTCCCGGACCACACCCGTGCCTTGCGATGTGATCTTCACACTGGCCCCGGAAATCACGGACCCGGTCTTGTCGGCAACGGTGCCGGAGATACTGCCGTTCGCCTGGCCAAACATCACCGGGCATAGAAACAGCACAAACGCGCATACTACGGCTGCCATCCACTGATTCTTCGTTTGCATCTTTCCCCCAGCGTGGCGGCCACCCCCGCAGTCGCTTCTGCCCCGTTGCGCGACACTTGGCTATGGGAGGCCGTTGGTGATCGTCCGCTATCTAAGTCTATGCATGCCTGTGATGTCAAGGCCTTGTACGACTTTCTGTCACAGGCGGGCTCGCGCCGTTCGTCCGGGTCATCCGTTCGCACGCGCCACCAGCAGAATGGCCAGTCCATAAAACACGAACATCATCGCCAGATAGAGCTTGGCCCGCGCGGGCGCTCCCGCGAACTCCTTCCACGCGAAGATCCCCCACAATGCCGCCACCATCGGCGCGGATTGCCCAATGGCGTAGGAAATCGCGACTCCGGTGAAGCTGGCTGCAACCAGGTTGAACACCATCCCAATTCCCCAAATCACTCCGCCCAATAACCCCAACAGATGCCCGGACGCCGGCCCTCGCAGAAACCCGCTGAAGCTGACCGGCTCGCCCACCAGCGGCCGCTTCATGAAGTACACGTTCCACACCAGGCAGGAGAGCACCGCGCCCAGGGTCAGAAACACTGCTACGCCGTAGGGCCCCAGGGTGTTGCCATGGGTCATGGCCCGCGCTACAAATGGCGCCCATAGTCCCATCAGCACACCTGACACGACGCAGGTCACAATGCTCTTGTTCGTGACCGATCGGTCTCCGCCCGCCAGGCTCCCGTAGGCCTTGCCATCCCACACCACCGCAATCACCGCGCACACCACTCCGGCCGCCAGGAGCAGAGCGTTGCCGCGGGGTTGCAGCGCGTAGCTGGAAATCACCCCCACCACCAGGGCGATGCCAATCGACAACGGAAATGCAATCGCCAGTCCCGCCATGTCAATCGCCGCCACCAGCAACAGGTTGGCCAGGTTGAAAATCGCGCCGCCCACCATGACGCTGACTATGTTGTTGGTGTCGGCACTGCGAACGTTGTTCAAGAAGCTGGAGGCATCATTCCCCGTGCTTCCCATGGTCAGCGCCAGCCCCAACGAGGCCAGAAAGATGCCCACCGCATAATCCCAGTAAAACAATTCGAAGCGGTAGTTCTTCACGCCCTTGTAGGTGTTGGCCCACGAGCCCCAGCAAATGGCGCTCGTCATCATCATCAGCAGTGCAATGCCCAAACTATGGGGCGTGAACATGAGCTCTCCTCCGTGTGTGTTTTTGCAGATGATCCTTCGGCACCGCTATTTGCCGCGGATTCGCGACACGAACATTTCCAGGAAGCGCGCGGCATCCACTTCCAGGCATACCTTGGCGTTGGGTTCCACCTTGTCCAACCCTTCGATGATGTAGCGGTCGCCGTGCAACACGTTCCGCTCCACTACGCCATGCCGGTTCGCCACTGTCTCGCCGCGGGTAAATTCTCCGTGCGTTTCCACCTCCACGTGCATCGGCGGCGCGGTCACCAGCGTCGCATCAATCGCCACGCCCACCGCCAGCGGATCATACATGGGACTGCCGGGTGACCCGAACTGCTCCGACAATTGAATCAGATAGCTGGCCACCTGGTAGATGAAGTCGTTCACCGGCCCATGCGATTGTCTCAGTTGTTCCAGATACTTGGGCGTGAGCAACGTCTTGTCGCCCACGTCCAATCCCACCATGGTGATCGGCCACCCCGCCTGGAATACGATCTGCGCCGCTTCCGGATCGTTGTAGATGTTCGCTTCCGCCGCGGCCGTCGAGTTGCCCCCACCCACCGACCCTCCCATCAGGATCACCTCTTTCACCAACGGCACAATCGAAGGGTCTTTCAGCACCGCCAGGGCGATATTGGTCAAGGGACCCACCGGCACCAGCGTGATTTCGTGCGGCGCGGCATGCACCATTTGAATAATTAAATCCGGCCCGTACCGCCCATCCACCTTGCACTTACTTGGCGGCAGCTCCACATTCGCCAGCCCATTCTTGCCGTGCCAGAATTCCGCGGTAATCAGCTTCTGAAACAGCGGGTGTTTGGCCCCGGCCGCCACCGGAATATCACACCGGCCCGCCAGCGACATCATCCGCAGCGCGTTCTCCAGGCCCATCTCCGCCGTCACGTTGCCCGGCACCACGGTCACCGCACGCACATCCAGTTCCGGAGAATTCAGCGCCAGCATCAGGGCCATGGCGTCATCGCTGCCGGGATCGGTGTCCAGGATGATCTTCTTGGCAGCACCCCACGCCGTCGAGCCCAGGCTCAGCATCAACACTGCCGCCAGCACGCCCCGAGAGCGCGCTCCCGTCAATTTCTTCAGATCGCTCAAAATAAACCTCCCTTGAAACAGTGAAGAAGGTAGCTGTGGCCCCGCGAAGTGTCAAGGCGCAAGGCCCTCTGCCCCCGGCGTGGATGTTCCGCGGCCCCTGCCGTACAATGTCACAGCACGCACTGCAACTCGCGCGAGCGGGTTGCAGTGCGGAAACCAGGTAATGTCGCAGCCCCACACTTCCGGCGCCATGACGGAGTCGCGATGGCCATCGCCGCCCCTGTCCGGGGACTCGCGCACAATTGCCACCCTGGATGGCCGTCCCCTGCTCGCCAACACGGGCATTCCTCTCAACCTGGATTGGGTGCAGCAAGTCCGCGTCAACACCAGCGCGGTGGAGCGCCGCGCCCAAACCCACAGCGCTCGCCGGACAGTGAAAAAAGAATGGCAGGCGGCCTGGCTGCTGCGCGCCATAACCTGCATGGACCTGACCACCCTCTCCGGCGATGACACCTACGAGCGCGTTCGCCGCCTCTGCGCCAAAGCGCGGCAGCCGCTGCAGCAGGACCTGGTCCAGCGTCTTGGCATTCAGGACCTCGATATTAGAGTCGCCGCCGTCTGCGTCTATCATGTTTTTGTGGAGACCGCGCTCGACGCCTTGAAAGACAGTGGCGTTCGCGTGGCCGCCGTCTCCGCCGGTTTCCCCGCCGGCCTGTCTCCTCTGGCCGAGCGAGTGAATGAGATTCGCCGCTCGGTGGAGGCCGGCGCCAATGAGATTGACATCGTGATTACCCGCGCCCACGTCTTCGCCGGCGAATGGCAGGCTCTCTACGACGAGATCGCGGCGTTCAAGCAAGCTTGCGGCTCGGCTCACCTGAAAACCATTCTCGGTACCGGCGACCTGATGACTCTGCGCAATGTGGCCCGCGCCAGCTTGGTGGCCATGATGGCGGGGGCCGACTTTATTAAGACCTCCACCGGAAAAGAAACCGTCAACGCGACCCTGCCGGTCGGCTTTGTGATGAGCTGGGCCATCCGCGACTATGCGCAACAGACCGGGATGGCGGTCGGCTTCAAGCCGGCGGGAGGAATCCGGACCGCAAAACAGTCCCTTGATTGGCTGGCCATGATCAAAGAGGAACTCGGCGATTCCTGGCTGCGCGCCGAAATGTTTCGCTTCGGCGTCAGCGGGTTGTTGGCGGACATCGAGCGGCAGTTAGACCACTACTCCACCGGACGCTATGCAGCTGAGTATCGCCACCCGATGGCGTAGTCCAACCGCTGATAGAGCACACGATATGAGCATTGCAGATAAATTTTCGACCATGGAATACGGCCCCGCCCCAGAAGACCCCAAAGAGGCCGTGGTCTGGCTGGAGTCGCACCGGCGTCAGTTTGGCCACTTCATCTTCGGGGCATGGCAGGCCCCGCTCCAGGGTGGATACTTCGACTCTCACGATCCCTCCAGCGGCAAGTTCCTGGCCTCGGTCGCTCAGGGAACCGCTGCGGATGTGGACGCTGCCGTCCAGGCCGCTCGCGCTGCCTCGCCGGAATGGCGCGCCCTTACTCCGCATGCCCGCGCCCGCTATCTCTACGCCCTCTCCCGGCTGATTCAAAAACACTCGCGCCGTCTCGCCGTGCTGGAGACCATGGACACTGGCAAGCCCATTCGCGAAAGCCGCGATCTCGACGTCCCACTGGTAATCCGCCACTTCTACCACCATGCCGGATGGGCGCAACTGCTCGCGCAGGAGTTTCCCGACCAACTGCCCTGCGGCATCGTAGGTCAGATCATCCCCTGGAATTTTCCCCTGCTCATGCTGGCGTGGAAAATTGCGCCGGCGTTGGCCGGCGCCAACACAGTGGTCCTGAAGCCCGCCGAGTTCACCCCGCTCACCGCGCTGGCCTTTGCCGAAATCTGTGTTGAGGCCGGTCTCCCGCCCGGCGTGGTCAATATCATCACCGGCGACGGCTCCACCGGTGAAGCGCTGGTGCGCCATCCCGGCGTGGACAAGATCGCCTTCACCGGCTCCACCGAGGTCGGCCGTGCCATCCGCCGCGCCACGGCCCCCTCCAGCCAGCGTCTCTCGCTAGAGTTGGGCGGGAAGTCCCCCTTCATCGTGTTCGAAGACGCCGACCTGGACAGCGCCGTCGAAGGCTTGGTGGATGGGATCTGGCTGAATCAAGGCCAGGTCTGCTGCGCTGGCTCGCGCCTGTTGATGCAGGAGAGCATCGCCGCCAACCTCACCGCCAAGATTCGAGCCCGCATGAGCAAGCTGCGCCTGGGCCCATCCCTGGACAAAGCCGTGGATGTCGGCGCCATCATCGCCCAGGTCCAACTCGATCGTATCCGGCGCCTGGTGGAACAAGGCATCGCAGAAGGCGCCACCTGCTGGCAGCCCGACCTTCGCCTGCCTGCCCACGGCCTCTACTATCCCCCAACGCTACTCAGCAACGTGCATCCCACGTCGATTGTGGCGCAGCAGGAAATTTTTGGCCCCGTGCTGGCCGCCATGACTTTTCGCACTCCGCGCGAGGCCGTCGAACTGGCCAACAACACCGTCTATGGTCTGGCCGCCTGCGTGTGGAGTGAGAGCATCAACCTGTCGTTGCATGTGGCCGCGCAGTTGAAGGCAGGCGTGGTGTGGGTGAACTGCACCAACTTGTTTGACGCCTCCTGCGGGTTCGGCGGATACCGCGAAAGCGGCTACGGTCGCGAGGGCGGCCGCGAAGGCATGCGCGAATATCTGGAACCGGCCTGGTTCAAGAACGCTCCCGCCCTGGCCTCCAGTTTCGCTCCCGTGCCAGAGACCACGCCCGCCGCCTCGCCTGCCATTGATCGCACCGTCAAACTCTACATCGGCGGTAAACAAGCGCGGCCCGATTCCGGCTACAGCATGGAAGTTCGGGCGCCGGGTGGGCAACTCCTGGGCGAAGCGCCCCGGGGCAATCGCAAAGACATTCGCAACGCCGTTGAGGCCGCGCACAAGGCCGAAGCCTGGGCCAAAGCCGCCGCCCACACCCGCGCTCAGGTGCTCTACTATTGCGCCGAGAACCTGTCGCAACGCCGCGCCGAAATCGCCAGCCGCCTCGCGGAGGTGGTCGGAACCAGTCAGGCCAATGCGGAGCTGGAACACAGCATCGACCGCATTTTTTCCTACGCGGCATGGGCCGATAAGTTTGACGGTGCCGTGCACAATCCGCCGTTCCGCAACGTCACCCTGGCCATGAACGAACCGGTTGGCGTCATCGGCATCCTCTGTCCGACGGAGGCTCCCCTGCTCGGCTTTATTTCTCTTGTCCTGCCCGCATTGGCCATGGGGAACCCCGTTATCGCGGTGCCTTCTGAATCCTACCCGCTGATCGCAGGCGACCTGTATCAGGTCTTCGATACCAGCGATCTGCCCGGCGGTGCCGTCAACATTGTCACGGGACGGGCACCCGAGTTGCTGGAAGTGCTGGCACAGCACGACGATGTGGACGCCATCTGGTGCTTTACCAACCAGACCGATTCCCAGGCCGCCAAGACGCTTTCCGTCGGCAACCTCAAGCAGGTGTGGACCAACGAAGGCCGCGTCATTGACTGGTTCAACCCTCAGCAGGCCGAGGGGCGCTGGTTCCTGGCCCATGCCACCCAGGTAAAGAACATTTGGATCCCTTACGGCGAGTAACTCCGCACCGCGCCTCTTATGAAGCCCATTCGCTCTGCCCGCGTCAAAATCTGCTGCATCGCCAGCCTGCAGGAAGCCGCCCTCGCGGTGGAGCATGGCGCCTCGGCCCTCGGACTGGTGTCGCACATGCCAAGCGGGCTGGGAGTAATCGGCGATGATCTCATCGCTTGGATTGCCGCTGCCACTCCGCCCTCCATCGGTTAAGGAGAAGCGCCAAAGCAAGAGTCGAACAGCGAAAAAGGCCAAGTAGCTACTGGAGTTGCTCGACCACATAGTACAGCGAATATGTAGTCTGATCTCTCAAGCCCCGTCGCGCTTCTGCCACTCGGCTTCAAAGTTGGCGCGAGTGTAGAACGATTTCTGGGTGCCCACACCGGTAGTGGAAAGACCGGCATACAGATTGGCACGGCGGACGGCGTCCGGTTCGGCCATCCCTTCGGCCAGGAAGGTGGCGAAGCTGCCGATGAAGGCGTCGCCGGCACCGGTGCTGTCCAGACTCTTCATGGGAAATGGGGGCACGTGCACCACGCCATCGGGGCTGGCGATCAGCGACCCATTGGCACCCAAGGTAATCAGGACGCGGCGAATGCCCTGGTCCAGCAATTGGCGAGCGCATTTGCCGGCTTCTTCCACGTTCCGCACCGGCATCCCTGAGATGGCCTCGGCCTCGCTCTCGTTGGGAACGAAGTAGTCGAGACCGGCGATGGCTTGCGGATCCACCGGTTGGGCGGGAGCAGGGTTGAGAATGCAGCGGATGCCGTGCTTCCTGGCGAACTGGATCGTGTAGTACACGGTTTCCAGCGGAATTTCAAATTGCAGCACGATGCAGCCGGCGGACTTCAACATTTCGGCGGCACTATCCACATCGGCGGGCGTGAGTTTGTCATTGGCGCCCTTCACCACGATGATGCGATTCTGGCCGGAGGAGTCTACGAAGATGGGAGCGACGCCGCTGGAGACCCCAGGGACTTGCCGGACGTGGGTGGAATCAATCCCGAGATTTCGGAAGTTCTGAATGGTGGCGGGGCCGAACAGGTCGTCGCCGACGCGGGCTACCATGAAGACCTCGGCACCACAGAGTTTGGCGGCGACCGCCTGGTTGGCGCCCTTGCCGCCAAACCCAAGATCAAAACTCTTGCCGAAAATGGTTTCTCCGGGCTTGGGGAAGTGGTCAGAAAAAGTGGTGAGGTCAACATTGGCACTGCCCACTACGGCGATACGGGGAGTCTTGGACATGAGGCATCTCGAAGTAGAATTTACATCTGGATCAGGAAGGCCGAGTTTAGTCAGGCGGCTGGTTTGTGTCAACCGCAGCAGATCATCGTCGATTACTCCCGGCCCGCTTGGCATGTGCGAGACCAGTCCGAGTTTCCCAGTGGGGATGGGATCATCTGCCGGCGGGCGGTTCAGCTCCACCGGTTTGTTTCCAGAAGTCTTTCGCTGCCGGCGACAGTTTCCGGACGCGGTTCAGAAACATGGTGATCTTCCACATGTCCTGCTCCGACAAAACGTTCTGCCACCCTGGCATTCCGGTGTTGCGGACGCCCGTGCGCGTAATATAAAAAACCTGCCCTTCCGGGTCATTTACCCCTCCACGGATCAAAAGCTGTGGGGCCGGAGGAAACAGGTTCTTGGCCAGGGATCCGGGCTTCATGTCTAAACCGCCGTGACACAGCGCACAATTCGCGGTGTACACCACCATGCCGTCGATCACGTTTTCGTCGGTAGGGGCGATTGGGTTGGTGACCTGGGGTGCCTGACGCGCCACCGATGCGTCACGGGCCGCACCCGCTATACGAAACTCGATCTTGGACGGTTGAGTAAGCGCGCTGGTCGGAAAGAATCCCAAAAGCAGGTAGCCCAACCAAACCAGCAAGAGGATCGGCGTGGCCACAATGATGCCCAGAACAAAATTTCGCATATTCCCTCTCCATGAACGGTCGATTGAAAATCCCAGTGCCGGTTCCGAATCCCTGAGGCTTCGATTCCATTTTCCCTGGAGCCGGATTGTCCTTAGCCGTTCGGCTTCGCGGCGCCAGTCCTGCGCTTACCGAAGGTGACATTCGGCGCACGTATCCTGATAAGTATGGCAGGTAAAGCAACTGCGCTTGTTGAGCATGGCCAGTCTGGCGTGCCCGCCGTTCTTGAATGGAGGCAGAGGAACGTGAGTGCGCGGCAACTCATTGTGGCAGCGGCTGCAGAAATCGTTCTGGTGGCAGGTTGCACAACTTGTGCGATCGATGGCCGCATACTTTCCGTGCAGATCGTCAGCCCAGCGAGCGGTATGAGACGCAGGGCGCATCACCTGATGACAGGCGAGACACTGTGTGGTGGGCGCCGATTTTGGCGAAATACTGGTGTGACACAGGAAACACTTAGCGTCCGCTCCGGCAGCTTGCTCTGAGTGATGCGGACGAAATCCTTCGGTGTGTGAAGCAGGTTTCACATCTCGGGTATGGCTCGCCGGTATCGGGCCGGACTGATGATCGACATGGCAGAGCTGGCAGTTGGTCATTCGGAATTCCGCGGTGAGCGCTTTAGAAGTCTCATGACAGCCGACGCAGTCGATCTTGTTGGGCAGAGCAACCTCTGCAAGGCTCTTGCTGGTGGTCACATCGGAGTGGCAGGTGGCGCAGACCATCGGCATTCGGTCCCGCGCGTTGAAATGGTCGGAGTGAGAAAACTTGATATTGAGGTAATCGGTGGCATCGATATGAGGGGCGATCCGCTGCCGCACTTTGGTCAAGGTCGGGTTCTCCATCTGCTCCGGATTGTGGCAACCGTGGCAGTCTGTGCCCGTGGATGTAGCGCTCAGCATGGGCTGAATCCCGGCCTTGGCATGGCATGAAGCACACTCCACGTGGCCGGGAAAACTCGCTTCATCCCCAGAAGCCTTCACTTGATGGCAGAATGCACAATCGGCGCGGGCCCTAGTTATTGGATCGATGCGGGCCTTCGGGTCGGCATGATGTTCATGCGAAAACTCGACCAGAATTGCGTGCTGGTTTTTGAACCGCGGGTAGGGTAGTAGGTCACTGGACGAGCCGGCCTTGGACGCATCATGGCAAGGAGTGCAATACTTCCCGCTCGGCGTGGCCCCCGCCTTGTAGGCGAAGTCCTCCTTGTGACACCCGCCGCACTCGTCGTGCCCAGGACGCTTCAGCACGACCGAGCCCTCCTTGACCGGAAGGTGGCACGAATCGCAGTCAAACCCTTGCTTGACATGGACGTCGTGCATCAAGAAGGGACCGGGCTGAGCCGCTGTGGTCCCCGCCGGGGGAGTAGGCTTCTTCATTGACTTTGGCGACTCCTGGGCCAGCAATCCCGCTACGCCTCCCGTCACCAGACATGCGAGCGCCAGAACCCCAATGCATTTCAGTCCGCGCTTCATCAATATCTCCATGCCAAACCCAGCCGCAGGGTCTGAGTGTTCCGAATATCCGGCCGAAAAATTGGATAGTCGGTATCAAGGCTGTACTCCGCATAAGCACGAGTGCGCGGATTCAGCTTCACCGACGCGCTTCCCAGCGCCCCCTTGGCGGTGGACTGCGTGGTGCCAAAGAAGATGCCCTGAAAATCCAGCAGCCGGTAGAACGCCCCCGCCTTCACGCTCACCCGGCCCTCGCCAAAACTTCGTCCTATCTCTGCGCTCACGTCCTGCGTCCTACGCTCGCCCGTGGTGGCGATATCGTCCAGCCCGGTTGAGTTGGGCAGGAAGCGGTTGGAATCTCTCTGATGAAAGTCCAGAAACACAGTGATCTTTCTCCACGGGTAGACTTGGGCATTGGCGCGATAATCCTGAAACGGAGTGTCGAAGGCGCCTTGATTTCTGGCATCGCTCAGGCGCCTGATCCAGACGCTGCCCCCTAAGTGAAGTCTGCTGGTAAGAACTCGATGAACATCGACTAACACCTGGGTGTGAGGAGCAATCGCACCCAGATTAAGTCGTACGAGCCGATTGTAGGGATCGCGATCGTGGACAACACCAGTGTAGTCGTAGAAGTAGTCTCTGTTGGTAAGCTGCTGCGCGAAGTCCAGGCGCACGGTCGTCTTGCCATTCGGAGGTGACCAAAAGCCGCTCGCCGTGTACTCCACTGGGGAGCCGCCTACCATCCGAAACTGTGTGCTAAAGAAGAAACCCCGGGCGAACTGTTGCCGGTAGCTAAACAGATGAGTTCCTTTGACGTAATAGAGCGCCTCATACTCCAGCGTGGCCTTGCCCAGCCTCCACACGAAGTTGCCTCCGCCAATCAATCTCTGTTTTGGATCGGTGTAGTAGGAGAACCTTCGTCCTCCATATACCGTATAGGAGAACTTAGGCTGGTTTAGGGTAAACGACACCCCATCAAAGGCCGCCAGTTCCGCGCTGTAAACATCCTGCCGACCCACCCGGAGAGTGGACCCCGCCAACCATCCATCACTCGGCCGTGAATTGATATCCACGTATCCCGCCAGCAGTTGCACCTCGCGGTTCGCTGTGAATGTGTTTACCACACTCAGCGAAGGCGACCCCTGGTTGGTATGAGTGAGGTCCTGCTGGTAGCGGAACGAAAAATTCGTATTGATCCGGTCCGACAGCCAGCCGCGTGTGCCCCAACTCAAAAAGCTGTACATCGCGTTCGTACTGGGTTGAAAGTCGGAGGGATACGGAGTGCCGGGAGGATTGCCGGGCTGTCCCGGAATCGCGTCGATCACTCCAGTCACGGTGGGCAGACCGGTGAAGGCGGTCTGAGCGCGTCGGTATTCGGTGCGCCCCTCAAAAAAAGCATGATTAAGGAAATCGTCGGTGGATCCGGTTTCGGTAGAAGCCGCCGAACCACCGGCGAGCGAATCCGGCGGGAGTGGAGGTGCCGGGGAAGCGGAGTCTTGCAAAACGCTTCCCCATGCACTGGTCATGCTGACTTTGGGCGCCGACGGTGCGGGTGCAGCCTCGGCGCTGGGTGGCTGCTGCCCTCTAGCCGCGAGGGAAATCAGCAGTAGCAGGCAAACGTTCACCAGTCGAGTTATCAATGGATCGAACGTCCGCACACTTTCCCCGGGGCCCAAGTTGCGCTGCCATCCCTACTTCGATCGAGTCTTCCTTTGCAGCGACGTAATCATTGTATTCGCAAGCGTGATTCGCCAAGGGTAGACATCACTGTGCCATTGGGTGGCCTGCAAATATGACTGTAACTCGGTGATCGCGTTGCTGTTTTGCCCTAATGCCTGATAAATCTCCGAGAGCGCCCAGTGAACATGTGCGTTGTTAGCCAAATCGTTGGTGAGGGCGATCGTCTGCGGCGTCACCGGCGACAATGCCAGCTCCGCCTGATAGGCCTGAATCGCGTTGTTATACGCCACTTGCTGAGCAGTTTTGTCCACGGTCTGCTCTGCCTGGATGACGTAGGTCGCACCGATCAGGCTATTTACACCCAGCTTGATCGGATCGATTTGGAGCACTTCCTGGAACATCGAAATCGCCTGGGCGGGATCGGATTGCCGTAATAGATAGCCCAAGCGCAACCGAATGGTAAATATGCATGGAGCAGGACTCAGCGTACTCGGGAGTGTACCCGCGGTTGTCCCAGTCTGCACCAGAGAGGCCGCAGTCACGATCTGACATGTGCCATTCTGGAGACTGTTCAGTGACAGTGCCGTCTGGTAGTCCGCAATGGCGCTCTTGGTGTCATCTAAATCGTCTTGATAGTGGATGCCGCGCTGCAAATATTCCCAGGTATTGGAAGGCTGAGTAATCCCCAGCAGGTTCCAGTCAATCCGGCCCTCAAAATAGAACGGGTTGGGAACCGGGTAGTTGGGGTTGGTGGTTTGGAAATCCCCTGGCTTGTAGGAGCCGTAAGTGCCGGCCTGGGCCACGACTACACCGAGGAGTAGCCAGATAGAGAGCAGGAGAGAAAGTCGCAATACTCTTGAGCTCATGATGTTACTGTACCTCCACGGTGGTGTCCGCCGAAGCGATGTTCTGGATATTCTTGAGTTTCGTGTCGATCAGTTTTTCATCGACTAACTGAAGGCCACTTCCGGTCGGACCTCCCGGCCCGGTCGTCTGCGCCAGGTAGCGCAAAAAGAGCGGCGGGAAGTGCTCGAAATTCACTTGCGCATGGACGTGCAGCGGGCCCTTAATCGTAATGCCAAGTGCCTGCTGTTCCGCCAACGTGGGTAACTGAATGGCGTAGGTGAAGGTTCTCGGAGTCAGCGGCTGCAGCGAACGGAAGTTGTCCACCGAATTGGCCAAGGCCGCGTTGAAGGTTTCCTCGAAGTGCGCGGTTTGCGCCTTCAGCGGATTCCCCTGCGCATCATTACGACCGACGCGATCCGTGGTGCATGTAGTCGCGGACGGCAGGCAGGGCACGAAAACGTGCGTCAACTCGTTGCGGAACAGCACCAACCCCTCCGGCACACCTGCATACACCCGCCCTTCCGGACCGTCGTCCGGCCCCAACTCGAGGAGCGCGTTATTACCGCCGTTGGTGCCCGTCCCCGGAGTATAGGTGGGCGTGTAATGGCCGCCATCCACCACGGCATGGACATGTTCAATGTCCTCATCATCCAAATTGCCGTCGGGCGCCGCTTCCCCGGTAATGGGATGCGGTTTGTCAACCACATAGCCCGATTGATAGACGAGGAAGCCGTTATCGTCGGTCACCTGCAGCTGCACGTACACGGTCCGCTCCTGGGAGAAGCCGGCAGGCAGGCGATGACCTGTCAGGGATACTGCTTCGACGCGAACGTTAAAGGGCTGACCCGGAGTCGCCGTCGTATCACTCTTGCTCACATTGATACGAACCGCCGCTTTCAGCAGAGCTTCGCGGCGGTTGGCGATGCCAACGGGTACACCGTGGGTGTCCGTCCCCGTCGCATTCGGATCGGGATAGTTCGACCCCAGCCGCGCCTTCAATTCGTCGGCGGAAAGCAGCGGGACGTCAACTCCGGTAAAGAAGTGAGTGACTACCTTGCGCTGCGGCAGCGGGTAATTCTGGTCGGTTGAGACTCCGGGAACGGCGGCGAAGTCGGTAGGGAATACCGCAGGCGTCGGACTGGTCACCGTCATGTCGCCGACTTGATAGGTCGAACTCCCGGCGTAAGGGAAGAGCGACATGTGGCAATCCTGGCAACGGACGATTTGGCTGAAGGGGTTCTTGGTGCTGTTGTACGCACCCACTTGCCACTCCGAGCTCAGGTTCTCGAGACGAAAAAACTTCACCTTCGACCCACCCGGATTGATGTTGTACTCCTGGGAGGTCAGATTGTTATTGGGCACGCGCACGTCATGGCAGGAGTTGCAAAACGCTCCCGCACGCAGGAACCCAATCCGGTCTGGATCGTTGCTGACTACGTGGAAACTGTCCTTGACTCCGACCGGGAACAAGAACGGTCCGACCTTCTCTTTGGTAGGCGTCAGAATCAGGCTGGTATTGGCGAAGCCGTCATGCATGAAGCTCCGATTCAAATCCGGGCCGTTCTGGTTGTGGCAAAGGTCGCAGGTAATCCCCGCGGCTCCCAGCGAAGGCAGCGCGTCCGTCGGCGGATAATCGCCTGGGTTGGTAGGAAGGATCTGCTTGTGGCTGCTGTCCACCATCGCATAGTCCCGCAAAGGCCGGAATAGGGTTGGCAGAAAATTCTGCCCCAACCCGTCAAGCTGCGGCACTTCTCGCGCGCTCAGGTTTTTATCGCTGATCATTTCAACGTTCGGGTTGTGGCAGGTTACGCAGAAGCCGGCTTGCACTTGCCTGGTTTCTGTCAACACGGGCGAAGAAAACATGTTGGTGTTCAGCGGGGTGCCATCGGGCAGCACCACCTTGCTGTCGGCATAAACCGGACGCAGCAGGCCGCCGTTGATCAGGTTGCCGGCTGACTCAAGTCCGTTGAAGAGGGGGCTGACGTTTCTGTACCCGGCTTTCACGGCCTGGCGCAACTCACTGTACTGGCGTTGATGGCAAGGCAAGCAACTTTCCGGACGCTGGAAGGGCTGCGGCTGGAACTGCGGCGGAGGTGGGGGCGGACCCCCCGTTGCCACCGGCGTCTGCTGGACCCCACAGCCCAATTGCAACGCACAGAGTCCCACTAGCGAGAGAATCGTGACCTTGGTTCGCATGGACAATACCCGCCTCGTTTCGCCAAAAATTGAAGGTTCACTACAACTGTCATTTCTGCTGCTATTTTCAGAAGCGGTTTTCGCGCGTTCAGCGGTTTAATCGGGGGGTTAACCCGCTTGCAGAAATTGACCGTTATTCAAAGTGCCCTGCTTGACCCTCGGTTGTCAAGTATTTTTTTGATTTTGTGTAACTTTTCTCTTCAACGTCAATCTATACGGATTTTTTCATGGAAACCTGTTAAGATTCTCAGAAAGTGCCGCCCCTCCCCTGCCGTCAGGTATTTTCTTAGATTTTTGTAACCTTTCCCAACAATAATAATCTATTGCATTTTTTTATCTAAACCTGTAGGGTTCTTGAAACGACGGCGTCCTGCGAGGGCATCGGTGGCGCGGGCCCCTCGAGGCTTTCACGGGATATCTGGTTGGTGTGGGGCGCTCCCAAACCGAAGGCATGTAGTCGGGTCGGGAGTTGGAGTACCAGTTAAAGTGCAGGTGGGACTGCAAAACAGGCTGCATCCAAGCTGGGATCCGTTGTTCTTCAGACTTGAGCGGTGGTTTTCACAAAGGGAGGGCTGTGCCTTGCCTGTTGCGAGCACAGCGAGTTCAGCTCCGTAAATACAAGGGCGCGACTCCAGGTTATTCAGCGAGATTTAGAGGGGGACTCAGACTAGATGAATTTACTTCGAAGAGCTTTGGTTTTGTTTGCGACGGTCGCAGTACTTTGCGGAATGGCGCTTGCGCAGCCCCCTGAGGACCTTGGGCCCGGTCGTGCGGTGTTCATGAGCAAGTGCAAGGTTTGCCACGGTTCTACGGGTGAAGGGAACCCGGCCGTGGCGCGGGCGCTCAAAACGACTCAGCCGGTTTTGTACGCAGAGACGGTGCAGGGCAAGTCTGACGCGGACCTAAAAAAGATCATCGCGATGGGCAGCGGGAAGATGAAACCGGTCGCTGGCATGGGAGACTCTGATTTCGGTAGTGTGATCGCGTTCGTTCGCACCTTGAAACAGCCGTAGGTCCTCGTTGGTGCGGATCACGTCGCATTTGGGGGCACTCGCTGGTCACCTACGCGGTGGCGTCTTTTGCGTAAATCACAACAGTCCCTTTTCGCACTCGCTGGAGAGGAAAATCGGCCAACGTCAATCCCATCGTCGTTCGGTCTGGCGGGGCGCTACCAGCGTCTAGATCTGGTAGTCGATGTCATCAATGATGTGGCGGAGGTAGGCCGCAGAAGTGGCCGCCTCGGCATCCGGGTGCTCGAGCTTGTCCAGCCGGTGGCTGAGCTTCTTGACTTCGGTAGCCACTGCCGACAGCGCTTCGGAGAGCGGGTCGTTGATCAGCTTGGGGTCGGTGATGACGACGCGTTCCCCATTGCGAAAGACGATGTGTCCGGGAACGCCGACCACGGTGGAATGATCGGGCACGCTGCGCAACACCACCGAACCTGCGCCAATGCGACAGTTCGTCCCCACCGTGATGTTGCCCAGCACCTTCGCCCCGCCGCCGATGACCACCTTGTCTAGAATCGTGGGGTGGCGTTTGCCGTGTTCTTTGCCAGTCCCGCCCAGAGTCACGCCCTGATACATGGTGACGTCGTCGCCCACCACCGCGGTCTCGCCGATAACCACTCCCATCCCGTGATCGATAAACAAGCGCCTGCCAAGGGTCGCGCCGGGATGGATTTCAATACCCGTCAGCAGCCGCGCCACTTGTGACAACCACCGGGCCAGCAGTAGATAACCATGTTCCCAAAGCCAATGGTGGGTACGGTGGAACCAGAGCGCATGAAGTCCGGGATAACACAACAACACTTCCAGGCGAGACTTGGCGGCGGGATCACGCTCCAACACCGTGGCCATGTCTTCACGAATAGAGGCAAAGAAACCGCGCATCCGCTAGATGACCTCCACCGTAGGCATCTTCAACGCCTCGTCCCGCAGTTCCTGGAATAACACACTGCTTAAGTAACGTTCGCCAAACGAGGGCAGAACGACAACGATCAACTTGCCGGAATTTTCGGGACGGCGGGCGACCTTGAGCGCAGCCACCACTGCGGCCCCCGAGGAGATACCCATCAGCAGGCCTTCTTCCTTGGCCAGGCGGCGGGCCATGAGGATGGACTCATCGTTCGTTACCTGGATGATCTCGTCGATGTAGTCGGTCCGCAGGATGCTCGGGACGAAGCCCGCGCCGAGGCCCTGAATCTTGTGCGGAGAGGGTTTGCCGCCAGACAACACCGGGCTGTCGGAGGGCTCCACGGCAACCGCCTTGAACGAAGGCTTCCTGGGCTTGATGTATTCGCAGACGCCCGTGATGGTTCCGCCGGTCCCCACCCCCGAGATCAGAAAATCGACCCGGCCCTCGGTGTCTTCCCAAATTTCCGGGCCCGTGGTCTCAAAATGGATTTTCGGATTGGAGGCGTTGTCGAATTGCTGCAGTATGTAACCGTTGGGCGTGTTGGCGAGGATTTCGTTGGCCTTGGCAATGGCGGCCTTCATGCCTTTGGGGCCCGGAGTGAGCACGAGTTCCGCGCCAAAGGCAAGCAACAGGATGCGCCGCTCTGTGCTCATGGTGTCAGGCATGGTGAGAATGAGCTGATAGCCTTTCACCGCAGCCACGAACGCCAAGCCGATGCCGGTGTTTCCAGAAGTCGGCTCAATCAGGACAGTCTTGCCAGGCTGGATCTTGCCGGCACGTTCGGCCTCGCCAATCATGCTGACACCGATGCGGTCTTTCACGCTGGCGCAAGGGTTGAAACTCTCCAGCTTGGCGACGACTTCGGCCACGCAACCGTCGGTGACTTTATTGAGCCGCACCAGCGGGGTGTGGCCGATCAGTTCGGTGACATCGTTGGCAATTTTCATTCCTTGTGCCCCGGCCCTCGCAAGTCCGACGGCCTCAGGCTCTTTTAGATGATGCTACGGCATCGAAGGATTGTGCGTGATCGAGGCGGGAGGACAAGAATCGAGGCAGAAGGCGATGATCGTATCCCCGCGAATTCCGGTGGTCTGCTCCAGGTCATGAACCAGCCTGGCCTCCAGGTCGTCAGGGTCTGCGCTAAGTTCGCAATCGGAAATTTGTTCCGGGCTGGCGCCGTGATAGCAAAGTTCGCAGTGGCCGAGGCCCTCTTCGGAGCGCAGCGGTGGCCCGAATACGCGGCAGGTCATGGGGCGGGCTTGGTAGAGGTCGCAGCGGCCGGTGCCTGGATCCAGAGCGGGACAGGGTTCTTCGTTGGCAAAACTGGCAAAACGGCGCTCGGAGCTCACGTCCTCGTCAAGGATGCCAGTCGCGGGATCGCCTGGAAAGTCCGCGGCGAGGCGGAGAACCGAGGCTCGGGCTCGCTGCCGCACTCGGCTGGCGCGCTCCGAGTCGAGGGCCTCCAGTTCGAAGAGTCCTTGCCGCAAGCGCGCCGCGTCTAGTTGATTGATGGGAAATGGGCCGATGCAGCATTGCGTGCACCCCGCCCGGCAGACCAGCCACTCGCCACTGCGGCAAGCGGCGTCGGCGAAGGCCGCGTCAACGATCTGAACGAGCTGTCCGTCGCTCATGGCGTGGGCTGTGGCGCGGGCTGGGCCGCTGGAGCCGAACCTGCAGACGGTGCATTTTGCAGGTCGTCCATGTGCTCGGCTTTGTAGCGCATGGCAGCAGTGATGCGGGTGCGTCCGCTGGGATGGTCGAAGAAAATGATTTCTTCCAGCGGACTGGGGTCGAGTTTCCGATACTCGCCCAGCATCAGATCCACCTTGGCTTCGCCATCGGGCTGGCGCGATGCGTTGATGCCGAAGAGGTCGGCCTCATATTCCTGGGCGCGAGTCCAGGAGTTGTTGACCGGCGTCATTACGAAACCGAACACCGAGGCAAGCAGCATGACCAGCGGCAATACAGCGGTGTCGCCAATGCCGCGAATTTGCCACTTCGCTCCCCAACGAGCCAGCGTCCACTCCAGAGACCAGCGCAGAAAACCGAAAAACAATAAGGCCTCCAGCGTGAAGAAAAGGATGTCTTTGAAAATGTGGTTGAGAACGTAGTGTCCCATCTCGTGTCCCATGACCGGCGCAATTTCTTCCAGGGAGCAGCGGCGCAGCAGATTGTCATTGAGGGTAATGCGTTCGGTGCCGAGAAATCCGCTGACGTTGGCGCTGACTCGATTAGATTGACGGGAGGCGTCCACTTCCCAGACATCGGTGGCAGGGATGCCATTGGCGCGGGCAAGCGCGAGGATGGGCTGGCGGACCCGCTCATCCTTCAGCTTGGTGTATTTGTTGAACAGCGGGGAAATGAACACCGGACCGATCAAGATACTGATGACCAGGAAGACGACGGAAACCGCCGATCCCCAAATCCACCAAGTCCGGGGCAAGCGGCGCACGATGCCAAACAATGCGGTGACCAGCAATCCACCCAGGATGGCGCCGACCACCAGCCCAATCATTTGCTGGCTAAACCAATCGCCAAAGCTCTGGTTCATCAAGCCATATTGGCGCTCGCGGAAAAAGCCCTCATAAATAGTCAGGGGCAGCCCGACCAGACTGATCAGGAGCAGGTATTCAATCCAGTAGAAAAAGGTCTGAAGAAAGCGGAAGCGGGTGATGCGTTCCGCCAAATCGCGCATGTGGGCCGAGAAAGTGGTATTGAGCAGAGCCAACGCCACGACCGCGCCGAACAGAAAATCCCACAAGATGAGCCAGTACCCGCCCTCGAAATAAGTATTGGAGCGAGCGCGGGCTTCGGCGGGAACCAGCGCGAGATACGCATCCACCGCGGCCTTCACGTCGAGATGACGGGTTTGCGCAGCCGGTGGCGTGGAAATGTCCGCGGCGGAAGGAAAGGCCTTGGTGGTCTGGCTGAAGGCTGCGGATGACGCAGCCAGCAGAACGATCAGAAGCAGAAATAGGCGGCGCAAGGTCCCTCCCGAGAAGAAGTGCAAGAATTTGATTGCATAATGGGTTCGAACCGAGAGTAATGCAGCATTAAAAAAAAAACCAGTCTGGCAGCAGAATCTTGCGGCGTTTTGCGAGCTTACGGCATCTGAGAAGGGCGGGAAAAGAGCTGGGCTTCGGCTGTGCTAGCGTTTTGTAACCTCTGGGGAATGGACGCGATTTATGAGTGCAGCATCTGCGGTGCAAACCAACCGGAGCGCGTTGTGGGAGCAATATTGTACGGTGCGCCAAGCTTCCATGAAGCTGGCCTCGCGTCTGAGTGCAGAAGACCAGATGGTGCAATCCATGGCAGACGCCAGCCCGACCAAGTGGCATTTGGCGCACACCACGTGGTTCTTCGAGACATTTATCTTGTTGCCCCACGCCGCAGGCTACCGGGCGTTTGATCCCCGATTCACTTTTCTCTTCAATTCCTATTACAAGTCGCTGGAGGAGGGGCATCCGGTGCGGGCCACGCGAGGGACGTTCTCGCGGCCTAGCCTGATAGATGTGCACGCGTACCGGGCGCGGGTAGATGAAGCGATGGAAAAACTGGTGGCGACAGAGGCCGCAGAAACCGTGGCCGACTTGCTGGAACTGGGCCTACATCACGAGCAGCAGCACCAGGAATTGATTCTCACGGACATCAAGCACGGGTTATGGACCAACCCGCTGCGGCCGGCATATTGCGAGGCCACGGCGACGCCGGAAACTGCGATCGCTCCCGTGCGATGGATCGAATTTGACGGCGGCCTGTACGAAATCGGGCATAGCGGCGTCGTCTTTGCATTCGACAACGAAGGACCGCGGCATTCCGTCTTTTTGCGGCCATTCCAGTTGGCGTCGCGACCGGTGACCAACGCGGAGTTCCTTGAATTTATGCACGAGGGCGGGTACCGGCGTCCGGAGCTGTGGCTATCGGAGGGATGGGATACGGTTTGCGCGGCTGGATGGAAGGCGCCCTTTTACTGGGAACCACGCGACGGGGAGTGGCATGTCTTCACCACTGCCGGCATGCAGCCAGTGCGAGAAGACGAACCGGTGTGCCACATCAGCTTCTTTGAGGCCGATGCGTATGCGCGCTGGGCGGGAGCCCGGTTGCCCTTGGAAGCCGAGTGGGAAGTCACTGCCAACGGTGTGGAAGTGGCGGGAAATTTCGTCGAGAGCGAGCGCTTTCATCCCGCCCCATCGATTGCGAAGGGCGACTTGAAACAGCTCTATGGAGACGTTTGGGAGTGGACCGCAAGCCCGTACCTCGCCTATCCCGGATTTCGCGCGCCCCAAGGTGCGCTCGGCGAGTACAACCAGAAGTTCATGTGTAATCAGTTGGTCCTGCGCGGCGGATCGTGCGCCACGCCACAATCGCACATCCGGGACACTTACCGGAATTTCTTTCCACCAGCAGCGCGGTGGCAATTTATGGGGTTAAGGCTAGCCAATGATCGCAATTGAGCAACAGCGGGTTTCTGAAATTGCCGAAGATGTGTTTGCGGGGCTGAGCGGGCAGCCAAAGTCTTTGCCGGCGAAGTTGTTCTATGACGCAGCCGGCTCCGATCTGTTCGAGCAAATCACGCAGCTGCCGGAATACTACTTGACTCGCGCGGAAACAGAAATCCTCGCCCGAAGAGCGGGAGATATTTGCCACCGCGCCGGACTCGGCCTGACCGTAGTGGAACTGGGAGCGGGCACCGCGCAAAAAACCCGGCTCTTGCTGCAGGCGTTAAGCAAGCGGCAGTTGATCGTGCCCTATGTTCCGGTGGACGTGTGCGAGCCTGCCCTGCGGGAAGCGGCGGATGCGCTGGAACGCGACTATCCGGCGGTGCGGGTCCGTCCGCAAGTGAGCGACTTCAGCGACTTGGGATTTCTGCGACACACGCGAGCCCCACGGCTGGTGCTGTACATCGGCTCCAGCATTGGAAACTTCGATCCCCCCGATGCGCTGGCTCTGATGCGCCGATTGCGCGCAGAGTTGAGCGAGGGCGACCATCTGCTACTCGGGACGGACCTGGTAAAGGACCGCTCCGTGCTAGTTCCAGCTTATGACGACGCGGCTGGGGTGACTGCGAGGTTCAATAAGAATGTGCTGGCGCGCATCAACCGGGAACTGGGCGGACAGTTCGATCTCGACCAGTTTGAACACGTGGCGCGGTGGAATCCAGAGGCTTCGCGTATGGAAATGTATTTGCGAAGCCGGTGCGACCAAGCAGTCAGAATTGCTCAACTGGAGATGACCGTAACGTTCGCTGCGGGCGAATTGCTGCACACGGAAAACAGTCATAAATACACGGTTCCAGGAGTGCGCAGAATGTTGTCCGAGTCAGGCTATGCGTTGACCCACACTTGGACCGATGCGCGCGAGTGGTACGGAGTGAGCTTGGCAAAAGTGGTGTAAGCTATTTCCGATGGCCACGGCTCTCATGGAACCGGTTGGCGCGGGGAGAGCTCAATGAAAATTTGGGTGTGCGGCCTCATTGTTGCGCTCGTGGGGATGCTGGGGCCAGTTGCGCACGGCCGGAGCAGTTCCCACCACGCCAGCGGCAGTTCACACTACACTTCGCACAGTCGCAGTAGCTCTCACCATTCCAGCGGAACGTCACATCACAGTTCCCACAGAGCCACCGGCGAGCCACGCGACCGGCATGGACGCATCCGCAGAAGCCGGGTCGCGCGCAGTTCCTTCGAGCACTCTCACCCCTGCCCCGCCACGGGGAAAAGTTATGGCCGCTGTCCAGGATATGTGGTGGATCACGTCCGGCCACTGGAATGTGGTGGGCCGGATTCTCCCACCAACATGCAATGGCAGACCGCGGCCGCGGCCCATGCGAAAGACAAGACCGAAACCAGTTGCCGTTAGTCCGGGGGACAAGCCGTATTCTTTTTACGGGCGTCGTTTTCGGGAATGACGCTCAATCTAACTGTCTCGAAGATCACCGGAGCGAGGTGCAGATAGCGGGCGGATCTTCGCTTGGCGTCAATCATCTCGTACACCCGGGCGACTTGCTGTTCCGTGAATTCCACTACTGGCGACAGCTCGCAGGCGGGAATCGAGTGGTCTTTGCCGTAGAGGCAGAGATCCATCTTGTCCAGCGGCATGGAGAAGTAGAACTCTTCTTGCGACTGCTCCAGGGAATACGTGTCGGTGGTAGGAGGGCGGCGCTGGATTTCTTGCGGGATACCTAATGCAGCGGCAAGCTGATACACCTGCGACTTGTAGAGGTGCGCAATCGGCTTCAGGTCGGCTGCGCCGTCGCCGTTCTTCACGAAGAATCCCTGGTCGTACTCCAGGCGGTTGGGGGTGCCCGCCACAGCGAAATGGTAGCGATCGGCGTAATAGTACTCCATCATTTTGCGAACGCGCTGCTTGAAATTGGTGGCGGCGAGGATGCCTAGATAAGCGTCGAGGGAAAGCCGGACCTTGGTAGTTTTTCCCGCCGGCGATTTGACCAACAGGGAGAAAACCGCATAGCGGTCCGCCTCAATCAGGTTGGGCAACACGATCTTGGACTTGTAGCCTTCGCCATATCCGGGGACGGCACTGCGCATGGCCTCATCGCGCCGACGATAACATCCCGCGCCCACCAGGATGGGTGTAATGTCCTCGTGGAAGCAGCGGACGCCCAACCAATTCGCCAGCAACTGCCCCAGTTTGAGACTATCGGGCGACGATTCCAATTCCGGCATGAGGAGCGCAATGACTTTCTCTGGTCCCAGGGCCCGGGCGCAGAGGGCTGCGACCACGCTGCTGTCAATCCCGCCAGAGACTCCGACCACCGCGCCCTTGCGGCGGAACTGCACCAGAATCGTTTCCCGGATCGCGCTACAGATGTGGTCGATTTCGGCGAAGGCGTCAATCCTCAGAATCTCGTTGGTTGAAGCCAGCATGGTGTCCATGAACATCCTCCCTGGAGTGAAGCAAGTTTGGGTTTACAGATTTGAGACCAGCAGTAGCAGTTTGCGAGCCACAGCGACCCGACCTTTCTGATTCAAATGACCGCCGTCGGTGGTGAACTCGGGGGCCAGGGAGTAAATGGTTTCTCCACCCTGGGTGAAGGACTCGCGCGAGCCGTCCGAGTGGGTGGACTCGGCCTCAGCCAAGTCGAAGATGGGATCCGCAGCATACGTCTGCTTCAGCAGACGGTTGAATTGGTTTCGTTTTTGATTGGCATCGCGCAAGGTTGGTCTGCCCATCGCTGACTTGAGAAATGCGTTAAGCGAAGAGTCGGACGTGGTCAGCGGCACAGTGACGTGCGCCAGGGTCAGCGCGGGATGTGCGGCTTTCGCGGCGGCGATGGTCTTGCGGTAGCCGGCGAACAACTGCCCCACATCGGTGCTGGAATCGACATCGGCATAACAATACTTGAACAAAGCGATGCCGTGCCGCTGGCCACACCCGCGGAGTGCGTTCAAAAATGCCTGATTCTTGGATTGCGGGTCGCCGTTCTCGCCCAGTTCGGCATGAATGAATGCTGAATCGCTTTCCGCAGCCGGATCGGAAGAAGCAACCAACCTCAAACCAGGCTCGGACACCATCAGCTCGCGGATGCCTTCGACGATGTTTTCGCCTACGGCTCTGTGTCCGAGGAAGATGGTCTTTGTGGTCAAGCTCTGGATCTGTGCATCGCTGAGCATGGACTCGTTGGCCCTCGGGGATGGAGCCATCTTTTTCCCTCCGCACGCAAGCGTCACCGCCACCAGGCAGATGGAGATGCTGCTCATGAGATTTCGTGGAGCGGTCATCGCTCGACGACCTCTGCCACCCAAGCGTGGGGCAAGCCGGCTTTCAAGACTTTGCCCGAGCTGTTCTTGGGAAGAGCCTTGAGGACGAAAAACTGCCGAGGAAGCAGCGGCAGGGGCAAACGCTCGCGGCAATCATTGCGCAGATGCTCGGGGCTGGGGTGGTGCTCGGGGTCGCGAGGCACGACGTAAGCCACGGCGGCCTCGCCCAGCACCTCGTCGGGAACGCCCACTACGGAGGCCTCCAACAAGTCTCCTTGCTCCAGCAGCAGGTTCTCCAATTGTCGGCAACTGACTCGGGTACCGCCGCACTTCAAGAAGTCCTTCGCGCGGCCCACAATGTAAATGAACCCCTCGGCATCCACCGTGGCCAGATCTCCGGTATAAAGCTTGCCATCGCGAAAACACTGCTCCGTTTCTTCCGGGGCGTCCCAGTAGCCAAGCGTAACGTTGCGGCCCTCGGCAACAATTTCGCCGGTATGCCCGGAGCCAACCGGCAGGCCTACGCTGTCGAGGACGCTCAGGGTGACGCCGGGAATTCCCTTTCCGATTGAGCCCATTTTTTGCTCGACCAGTTCGGGTGGAAGACAGGACAGGCGGGCCGTGGCTTCGGTCTGGCCGTACATGATGAAAACTTGTTTGCCGGGAAGCGCCTGTCGGAGCTCTTTGATAAATGCTGGCGCCAACTGTCCCCCCGCCTGCTGCACATAGCGCAGGTGCGGCAAATCCATCCGGGCGAGGTTGGACTTGCGCAGCAGGATTTGAAAATGACTGGGCACTCCGGCAAAACCGGTGCACGCGGTCTCCTGCATCCTCAGCAAGACTTTTTCCGGATACAGGAAGCGCTGGTCAATCACCACACTGCCACCGGCGCGAAGGTGAGTGTGCAGGAGCGAAGTTCCAAAACAATAGTGAAAGGGCAAGACCGCCATGATGCGGTCCCTGTTCGTCAGCGAGAGGCACTCGATAATGGACTCGGTGTTGGCAATGATATTGCCGTGCGACACCATGACCCCGCGCGGCTGGCCCGTGGAACCGGAGGTAAACATCAGGGCCGCGAGGTCGTTCACCTGGGTTTCCGGCAACGAGACGCTTTTCCCATTGGGCGTCAAACTGCTGGCCGGAATGCCAGACAAGACCACCGTGGAGCGCAACTGCTCCGCATGCAGAGCGGCATATTTGGCTGGCGCCAATGCGAAACGCGCCCCGCTCATGGCGACAATGTATTGCAGCTCCGCGGCGCTGGTGCGAGGCGGTACAGGAACCGCAACCAGCCCGGCACGTAGCACACCCAGATAAGCCGCAACCCAAAACAAGCCGGGATCAGCCAGCAACACAACGCGGTCACCCTTTCGGCTACCGGCGGCCAACAGCCATGCGGCCAGCGCGTAGGCTGAGGCCCGCACTTCCGCATAGCTGGCATCCCCCTGCAACGTGAGTAGCGCGGCAGCGGAAGCCTTGCCGTTCTCCAGCAAATAGTCGCAAGCGTTCACAAAGTAACACTCCTAGTTTGATCGCACTCGGGTCATGGGGCAGCCTGGAGCACTTGCGTAGCCGCGAACCCCGCCACTTTCCCAGCCTGCCTCCCTTTGCGCGCAAGGTAGGCAGCAATACGATTGACCGAATCCAGGTTGTCCGGGACCAGTTCCGCCTCCGTGATCTGGATTCCGTAGGTGTCTTCCAAAAAGGTCACCAGCTCCAGAATGCCGGTGGAGTCGATGAGCCCCTGATCGAGGAAGGAATCGTCGTCGTTGAGCACAGCGTCGGGAGCGAACAGGAAGTTCGCTACGATGAAGTTGTGCACTTCTCCAGTAATTGTGGATGCCATAGAGAGCTCCCTGGGTGTGGATGAATGAATTGGTCAATGAGGAGTCCAGTGGAAACAATGGCGACTGCGGCCATATTGTCTTTGGTGCTATGCGCGCGTCCGGTTGCAAATTTCGCAACCAACGCGGCGACCGCTGCAGGATGAAAAATCCCGTCTCTTCGAAGTCGCTCAGGGGATAGATACTCTTTCACATAATCCCACCCCTGCCCCAGCAGAGCTTGGCCGTCCGGGGCGCGATAGGGTTGTTTGACGCGCTTCTGGACAGAAGCTGGAATCAGGCCGCTTGCAGCTTGTTTCAACAAGTGCTTCTGGTCAAGAACTTTCATCTTCAGGTTGGGCGGTAACTTGGCGGCGAAGTCCACCACGCGGTGATCGAGGAAGGGATGGCGCGATTCGACCGAATGCGCCATGGCCATCCGGTCGCCCTGCGACGAAAGAATGTAGCCCGGTAGCAGCATCGTCGCTTCCAGGTATTCTGCCTGGTTAAAGGGCAGCCACGACGCGAATGACGGAGGCAGAGCGCGGTCCAGCCGTTCCATCGCATCGGACGTGCCGATTCCCTGCCGCACTTCTTCAGAGAAAAACATCTTTAGCTTCGCGGTCAGTTCCCAGCGCGGCAAGTGGGAAAACCAGGGGCTGACCAGATCCGAAGGCGTGACCCGAAAAAAACGCTGCAAATATTGCGGAGACTGTTTCTGCAGATCTTCCAGATACGGGTACAGGCGCTTCAGCAAGAGTGGACGGCGGCGCGATTCCAGATCCCGGGCCCAGAAGCGTCTGACTTTGGCCTCTTTGAAAACGTCGTAGCCACCCAGAGTCTCGTCGGCGCCTTCCCCGCTGAGCACGACTTTGAAGCCATTTTCGCGGACTAGTTGCGAAAGCAAGAAGAGTGGCGCGGGTGCGGTGCGGAGAATCGGTTGCTCGCAATGCCAGATCACTTCCGGAAAGGCAGCGGCAATGTCCTGCTGGGTGCAGTGCCGTTCAGAGTGCTGGTTGCGCAGAAACGCGCAGGCCTCGCGCTGATAGGCGCTCTCGTCAAATTCTCCATCGGCAAAGCTGACGGAAAATGTTCGCAACCGGTCTCCTGCCAGGGATCGGGTCAGGGCCGCGATTAACGTGGAGTCCAAACCACCACTCAGGTAGGTTCCTACCGGAACGTCGGAACGCAGTCGGATGCGGGTCGCATCCAGCAGCAGGTCCAGCAGATCTGCTGTGAGCCGATTCTCCGCGTCCTCCGCGCGATAGCTATCTGGCGCGTACTCCAGGTTCCAGTACGATTGCACGCGCACCCTTCCCTCTTGCACTACCATCGAGTGACCGGGGGGCAGCTGCGAGATATTGCGAAATGCAGTGCGTGGCGGCAGTGTGACCCAAAAAGTAAAGATCTGGTCCAGCCCTAGTAGGTCGAGTGCGCGCTCGACCTCTGGACACGTGAACAGCGCCTTGATTTCAGATGCGAACAGGAAAGCGCCGTCGGCCCACGTATAAAACAACGGCCGTACCCCCATGCGATCACGCGACAGAAACAGCTTATGCTGATCCGCATCCCAGATGGCAAACGCCCACTGCCCATTCAGCTTTTGTACACACTCCTCCCCCTCTTGCTGGTACAAGTGGAGCAGGACTTCGGTGTCGGACCGGGTGCGGAACTTGTGTCCTTTCTGGATGAGTTCCTCCCGCAGCTCAACATAGTTGAAAATCTCGCCGTTAAACGTGATCGTGAGCTTGCCGTCCACCGTGGACATGGGTTGGCCGCCGCCCTCCAAATCAATGACGCTGAGGCGCGCGTGGGCTAAGCCTGCTTCCCGGTCGCAGTAGACGCCCCTCGCATCCGGGCCGCGGTGAGACAGGGCGGTCACCATGCCAATGAGCCGGCCTGGGTCCGCTAGCTTCCCGTGGGCTTGTAGAATTCCGCTGATGCCGCACATGTTAGTTCATTTCGTCCCGATGCTTACGGGTTGGGGTCCTGCGCTCTTTAGGAGACAGCGGCCTCTTGAGGCAAGGTTGCAGCTTCGGCGGGACGGGCCGCGCCCAGCACCCATCGCTGGTCCGCGCCGTCCCATTGCTTTACGATGCGTGCCGGATTCCCGGCAATGACGCAGTAGGCGGGAAAGCTGCGGGTCACTAACGCGTTGGCAGCCACCACACTGTTCCGCCCAATCACCAACTGCCCATGGCCGCAAATGATCGCAGCCCCGTGCCCAATCCAGCACCCGCACTCAATTCGAATCTGCCCGCCGGTCGTCAAACCCTGCTCCTCCACCGGCAAGCGTGGATCGGAATAGGAATGATTGTGGTCCATCAGCAGGACGGAAGGCGAGATGCTGACGTCGCGTTCCAGGTGGATACAGTTCTTCGCCGAAATCTGCGTCCATCGTCCAATCCGAACCCGGTCGTCCAGAACAATCACTGGGGTATCCAGGTTGGCCTCGTCCGCAACATTCAGCCACACTCCTGGGGCGATCAACACGGAGTTCCCCAGCTTCATGCCTACAGCGTGGGGACGCCGGAGTTCGCAGGTGCAGTGCACCGACAAATCCCGGCCCACAGACGCGAAGGGGTAGGTGGTCCGCAGCCATTGGCTGTGCAGCCAGTTCCATGCCCATGACACCCACTCTAGCGGATCTTCCATGGGCTGCCGCAACTTACGGTTGCAGTAATTCGCATCGCTCATGGCTGGCCTCCGGTGCCGAGTTACCGGGAGAAGGTTGGAACGGTGGGGGGGCCTCGCACCACAGCGCGGGCGGCACCCGTTGTACCGGGGCACAGGTGCGGAAACAACCGCTAACCAGGGAATCCACCAGATCCACATACAGCGACTGGTTTTGTTCCCAGGTGAAACGTTGCACGAAATGAAACGCGCGGCCTGCGAGTTGCTCCCGCAAGTCTGGATCGTGAGCCAGCGAGAGCATCGCCGACGCCATGCTCTCAGTGTTGCCACTGTCAAAAAACTTCACTACCGCCGGATTGAAGTAGTAGCGGTCGACCCGGGTACTGGAAACTACTACGGGAACCCTCAGACACATGAACTCAAGAATCTTGGTGCTGAAAGCTTCGTTGCCGAAAGAGTCGGCTCGCTTGGGCACCACCCCGAGGTCCGCATTCTCCATGACTTTCGCCACCTCGCGCAGGGGAGTCACGCCGAGGAAATGAACTTGGGATTCGAGGCTCAAGCTGCGGACCAGTTCCTGCAAATTGGCCTTTTCTCCGCCCTCTCCGTAGATGTGAAATTCAGCCAACGGCACCTGCTCGCGAAACCGTGCGAAGGCTCGGATCGCGATGTCCAACCCCTGATGGAAGTTCAGACTGCCGGGAAAGATGATCACGAACTTTTCATTCTTCGGACCTCGGCCGCGCGGCCGGAAGACCGAGGTGTCGGGATAGTTCAGTTCGACCGAGCACTTGCCTGCCGCCGCCGACCGCTTCACCACTCGTTCTAGCCATAAATGGTTAGCCAGAATCACATGGTCGGCAAAGTGGACCGAGAGTCGTTCGGTCCAGACCAGCGCTCGGAAAATCCACGATTGGTCGCTTCGCTTGAACTTGTTGGCGTAAAACTCCGGCAGGACATCGTGGATGTCAAGGATGAGCTTGGCCCCGGTCCACTTGGGAAACCAGGCGGCGAACACCAGAAAATCCGGCACGTTATGGACATGCACCAGGTCATAGGGACGCCGCCAATGGCGCACGCTAAGCACCACCATCGAGATCAGAAAGAAACTCACCAGCTTCGCCAGGTACACCAGCTTCGCTTGCTCCCCTTTTGTCCTGAGTTGTACGCGAAGGACGTTCACGCCGTTTATCCGTACCCGCGCCGACTCTCCCGGCCGTCGCAACGAAATGACATCGACAATATCGCCGCGCCGGGCCAGAGTTTCGGCATAGCGCATCACTCGGTTGTCGCTCTCGTAGAAGGTGTAGGCGAGCATGCATGCGTTCATCGGGTCCTTTCCAGCGGTTCGAATCGGATTATGGAAAGTTCACGGGCGAGACTTCTGTATTGCGTCGCCCAGCGGTCGCCACGGATGTCGAATTGCCGCCCACAGTCTCTCTCTCTGGTCTCGCCGCAGGAAAGCGATGAACTCTGCGGAAACGGGCCGCGCCTCTTGCCTCAGCCATGACCACAAAAAGCCCGCCAGGCGAGAGCCGGCGCCAATCCCTGCGGGAGGCGACGCCACTCGGGCGGTGACCTTGGCAATTTCAAACCACAGATCGCTGCCCATCGAATAGTCCATCTGGCCTTCGCGGAAGCAGTGCTTTAGGCGGTTGCTGGCGGTCCCGGTCGGACGCAAGTGAAAGACTTTGAGCTCAGGAAAATTCACCGCCTGCCACCCTTGCATGCGGGCGCTGACTTCGGCGCACCAGTCTTCACCGCCATAGCGGAGCGCAGGCAGGCCACCCACACTCTCATAACATTCCCGGCGAAAGAGTTGCGTGGCCCCAGCGATCGAATCTGGGCGGTTACTCCGGCGCGGTTGGAACTTGCCATGCTGCTCCTCGTAGATGACACCGCCCGCCACGCCCAACTTGGAATTATCCGCGAATCTCTGCACTGCGGCGCCGTAGTAGTCGGCTTCCAGCGCAATATCAGCGTCCAGGATTCCGACCAGGTCATAAGGTTCCGGGCCGAGTTCTTCCCACCCCGCGCGGATGGCAGCCACCTTCGATCCAAAATCATGGCGATGCAATGGGTCGCGACGCACCAACCGGATAAAGCCGTGAGCAGCGGCATAGCGCGCCACCAGCTCGTCGGTGCCGTCCGTGGAACCATCACTCACAATCACCCATTGCTGGGGCTGGACCGTTTGCGCCACCACCGAGCGTAATGTCTGCTCAATGAACTCCTGCTCATTGTGCGCAGCTGTAATCAGGACGTACTTTCGTATCTGTCTGCTGTGAAAAACCGGTGAGTTCATGGATGGCTCGAATTTTGAAGGAAGATCAAAGCGCAGACGACAAGGGCATCATCTCTGCACTAAACACCCGCTCCACTCACCACCGTAGGCTTCATGGTGGGCCTCCTGACCAAAGCTACTTCGGTATTGCCATCACCCCGGTCGGTGGCACTGGCTTGGTGGTGCTGGCATATTGATACGCGCCGCCATCCCAGGCGCCGGTGCCAGGGCGCAAGACGCCCGCTTTGTCCGTATCCAGTTGGCTCACTCCCAAGCTGGTCAGATTCGTTCCCAGTCCAATGGCAGAGGAGCCGGACTGGAGAAAATAGTTCGCGTCCAGGTTCGGATTTCCCGTCGTGCTGTGCGCGTCTGGATTTCCGGTCGATGCCTGCCACGACGACAAGGTCGTGTAGGTGGCGACGTTCCAGTTTACGATCAAGCTGGCATTGTTGAAGAACACGTTGTGGTCGCTGCCGCCCAGCCCGCCCGCCGCCGATCCCCCAGCGTAAATGTACAGCCCGGTATTCATGTTGGACAGGATGTTGTTCTTCATGATGAGCCCGGGCGAGTAAGTGGAAATCGCAACCGTGTTGGGGTTCGACGGGGCCGCAATGGTGTTGTTGTACACGCCGATGTTGGCGCTCCAGACAAAAATCATCGAATCGGCAGGCGCGTTGACCGCCGAGGTATTCACTAGCAGGTTGTTGAAGATGTTGCCGCTGATGCCGTAAAAGCCGGGCGCGCCGTTGCCATCGAAATAAATGTCCGCGGTCTGGTGCGTGCCCCAGTCGCCATAAATGTAGTTGTTGAACACCTGGATGGTGACGGTGGATGCGCTGTGCGTGGTCCACACGTGGATGCCATCATGGTGGTTCGCGTCCTGCGTGTCGTCCCAGTTCAACGCGTCGTGGATCACATTGCCATAAATCAGGTTCGTCCCTTGCAGCACGGCACCCGTGTTCCCGTCGCCAAAAGTGATCCCATGATCGCAGTTGTATTCGGTGTTATCGAAGATGGTGATGTTTCCCGAAGAGGTCTGACTCCCCGGCCAACCGTAGTTGATGCACCACTTGGCATCATGGACAGTGAGATTGTGGATGGATACGCTGTTGCCGATGTACCAGTGCACTCCATAGCTGTCCTGGCCGTTGTAGTCGGTGCTGCTGCTATGGACGTAGATGTTCGCGATGGTGAGATTTCTCACTTCTGAGTTGGACGATCCGCCCAGGTTCACGCCTGCGCCATTCTGTTGGTAGGCCAGCCCGCTACCGTTCGCGGTCGCCTGGAGGATGCCATTGGTGCCTCCATCCACAATCACGTAGTTGTGATTCGACCCATAGATGGCGCCATTCGCCCCCCAATAAGGAGCCGTGACCACCGCCCCTCTCTCGAACAGCAAGGTGATCGAGCTTCCATTAGAGCCGCTGGCCTGAAACGTCAGGTAGCCATTGGCCCCGGCCGGGGCAGTGAAGGTGCCGCAGAGGTGGGCGGTGTCGCCGGGCCCGATCTTACCAGCTTGTTTGAGATTGGCCCAGTTGCCGGCGGTGTTGAACCAGGTCGCCGAATGGGCGTCCGCACAATCGGCGCCGCTGTTGGTTCCGGCTGTATTCTGTGCGATATAGATGTCGGCTGCAGACGCGAACGCGGAATACAAGACCACGATCGCGAGCAGGGGGAGAAGCCGAGTTGAGTTCATGAAACCTCCGTCTTCCAGAACTCTTCGCATCTGGAAGAATCAATGTGCGTGCTTGGGGCTGTAAATTGAAACGTGGAACCATCCGCGCTGGTGGCCCAACCCCAGCGTCAAGCAAGCGGTGGGCCACTCCGAAGCGCTTGCCCTGCCTTTGCGATTGCCTTTCCTTGCGAACTCCTAGCGCCGCGGTCACGGTCAGTCTGCGTAAAACCTACTCGTGCCAGCTCATCAGCGTGGATAAAGTACATGTTGCAATTTGCACCACCACGCCCAATCCCTTGGGTGGATCTCGCCGCAGGCGGCTCTTCCAAGAAGTTTTCACCCTCTGCAACAGTCCGCTACGCTGCAAGAGCCGCTCGGCCGCGTGCGAAATGGCGCCCGTGCACGTCCGCAGCAGGTGCAGCAGCCGTCCTTTCGGGCTTGCAGCGAAGATGAACAGCGACGCTTCTTCCCAGCTCTGGTTGCTAAAGCGCTGTTTGTACGGCGCGTCGCCCAGACCCAGATCCAGGCGGGCGAACTCCGACAAGTCCTCCGCCATTTTCAGAAACAAATACGTTCCCGGCGAGTGCTTGCCATGTTCTGCATCGAACCCCGTATAGGCCGGGTAAAACGTTTCGCGATAACCTTCGCCGATCCAGTAGGCTCGCGGCGCGCCGTCGAAATACAAGAAATAAGCCCGCAGGCGGCCGGCCCGCGCCATCACCTCCAGTAAGCGCTGGTGCTCGGCGTCGTTCGCGAATCCCGCGCCCAGGCCGCGCTGATATCCCTTGACCGCTATCTCTTCCGCCTCGCGGCACACTCGCGGCACGCTGGCTAGATCGCGGTACACCTCCACTCGCAAGTCCGCATGTTCCTTTCGCAGAGCGCGGAAGTGCCGGTCGCCGCCCTCTGCCAACGACACATACTTCTGCCGTAGCTCCGGGGAAAAAACCAGCCGCCGATGGATCCGCTTTTCCGGAAAGTAGTCGCGGCCGAAAATACCCGGCGCCGCGCCAGCCAAAGCGCAGAGCGTGCCCTCGACACGGATGGTATGCAGTTGAACCGCATCCGCCTCCCCGTGCCGCAGCGACTCCAGAAGAGCGTTGACAAACTGCTGGTCGTTTTCGCGGGATGACGTTCCCAGGCAGCCCCCTGTGATGATGGTAATCACTCGCGCTTTCACTCGCGCCACCTTCTTGTAGCCGATGCGAAACTCCAGCGGAATCCGCTCCAGACGTCCCAGCAGCATCGCCTCCACTACGCCTTCGCGTTCCACCGCCAAAACGTATGGACTGACCACCTCTTCCCGAGATTCGATGACGGTGCGGTAGAAATCAAAATCGGCATTGGGATGGTCTTGCATGGCCTGCCACGCTGCGCGCAACTCTTCCGCGCCTTGCCAAGTCGTGATCACTCGAAGCGCGCTGCCAGAAG
This sequence comes from Acidobacteriaceae bacterium, assembly GCA_025360645.1. Lineage (GTDB taxonomy): Bacteria > Acidobacteriota > Terriglobia > Terriglobales > Acidobacteriaceae > JANYBT01. The sequence goes on from JANYBT010000130.1 coordinate 52,626, forward strand.
TTGCCACCGTTTCGCCGGGATGCCCTTCCTCTCCCGCCAGGTTCTCAACCACGGCGACGTGGCCCGCATCCAGATTCCAAGATTCGCGTTTGTCCACTCCGTTACCTCACAAGAAATGCGCTTCTGCGGTTTGCGGCACCTCAAACTCGCGCCCGGCTGACGCCGCTTGCCGCAGCAGCGGTACCCGCTGGCGCGACATCGCGAACGGCGCCGAGAGCGTAGAAATCACCGCCAGCAGCGTATAAAAATTCACTACGTTTTGGTCGAAGTACATGATGCTCATGAATGACACCACATGAGCGAACAACGCCGCTCCCAACCCCCAGAAGAACAACCGCGTCCGCTGCGTGTCGAAGCGTCGCACCGAAATTCCCACCCCGCGGAAGCACTGCGCCAGAACCACCAGAAACAGCGCCAGGGTGATCAAGCCTCCATCGGTGCCCAAGACCAGATACTGGTTGGTCACATCCCACAGGATTTCGTCCCAGGCCGCCGTGGACTTGGTGCCGACCAGCCACCACTCGGAAAGATGCTTGCACGCAGTATCCAGGAGATAGGCACGGTGGTATCCGGTCGACCCGCTGACCACATCCATCCGCGCCATGATGTACCAGACCGGCGCCTTCATCAGCATCGCCAGCGCCGCCACTGCGCCCACGAGGGCCCAGCGGACCACTTGCATCTGCCGCCGCAAAAACCACATGCCCCAGGCCACCACCGCAGCGCCGGTCGCCAACATGGGGCCGCTCGAAGCCGAGCACACTACGATGGTCAGGCACGACGCAATTCCCACCAGCGCGAACCAGCGCTGACGTCCTCCCACGAACCACAGCCCCAGGAAAGTGGGCAGCAGCGTCGCCCCAAATGTGCCTGCAAGAATGGGATGGGCAAATGGACCCTGACAGCGTAGCACCCCCATTCGCACCACGGTGATCGCCGGCACTCCGGAAAAAATGGCGAAGCAGTTTGTGCCGGTCATCTTTTCGAAAATCACCGACACCGCCAGCGGGACCAGGCACAGCGCCGTTATCTTCGTCACTCGCACCACATCGCTCCACTCCCGCAGCAGCAACCGCGCCAGAAAATAAAATCCCAGCACCGTGTAAGCCATTCCCATCTTGTTCTTAAACGCGTCGTAAATCTGCCACAGCAGAGTGAAGGTCACAATGCTGGAAAGCGTGAACCAGAGCATCGCCTTGTCGATCGGCGTCAGGCGAAAACGCCGGTATTCCTGTCGCGCCAGAATTCGCACATAGCCGAAGAACAGCAGGATCCGCATCATGGTGAAGTTCAGATCCGCGATCATGATCCGCATCCCCATGGTCATGTAGCACATCAGCAGAATCACTGGCAGCCACGCATGGCGTCGCGGCAGCACGACGATCAAAATGCACATCACCAAGGTGAATGCCATCCCCAATGGGTTCACGAAGGTGGTGCCGTCGGTGATGTATTCCGCGGATTTTGGCAGGTCAGGCATGGTGGCTCAGCGATTCTCCTCGCCCAATTGAGCGCCAGGAACGGACGTGCTTCGCCAGGTATTGCAGCGGGTGCAGCCAGTCGTACGCCCCTTCCAGCTTGGCTTGCAGAAAAACCGTGTCATCCCAATCATTGACGGGAATCCGTGGCATTGCCAAGCGGTTGCTGTTGGGGTGGGCGACCCCGATCGCGGTGCACACTCCGGCGCAATACCCGCTCGCGGCAAGCGCCTCCGAGAACCAATCCACAAACCACCGATTCGCCTCGGGAAACGCATACGGATAAGCAAATCCATCCACCCGCATCCCCAGCTCGGTTTCGATGGTCTGCTTGGAATCAACTAGCTCGCGGCAGACTTCCTCCCTCGTCATGCCGCACAATTGGCGGTGATTCACGGTGTGTGACGCAAAGTCGATGCCCAACCCTCGCAGTTCCCGCACCTCTTCCCAGATCAGGCAATCTCTGCCCCAAAACTGGCGCCGGCGGTGGCCGATGAAAGCCGTCGGCAAACCCATGGTCGCGCTGAAACCGTACTTCATGAGCACCGGGACCGCCTCGGTATAGAAGTCTTGGAACCCATCGTCAAAGGTAAGCACGACCTCTTTGCCATGGCCCGCGAAATCGCTTTCCTTGCGCCGAGCCAGCGCCGCCAGGCTAATGGTGCGGTAATCCTCCCCGTGCAGCCACGCCATGTGCTCTGCAAATCTCAACGGCGAAGTCCACGTCTGAAAATAGGGATGCCGCGAGTCGCCCCGACCGTCAAAAATGCTGTGATACATCAAGATCGGCACGCCCGGCCGCGTTCCCGCCAACCGCTTCCACGGGTGGAAGAAATAGAGTGTCGCCAATCGGTCTGTACGCAGCGTCATGAAGAACCGCCGTGCCAAGGGGCGTCCCCTATCCATGGGTGGACGCGACTACTTCCAATTCCACTGTGGTGACCGCCCGGATCGAGTCTCGCAGCCACATCCAGCAGAAAAAATACGCCAATCCGCAGCCGCCCATACCCACCAGCAGCGCCGGCGCGGGCCGATCCAGCCCGGTCACCAGCGTCGCACCAAGCCGGATCCCAACCACCGCCAGCGAAATCCCTGCCGCCGCGATGCAAGGCCGAGCGTACCTGCGCAGTTCCAATCCGGTGAGGTCGAAAATGCGTTCCAACTGAAACAAATATCCCACCAGCACCGCCAGCACCGCGGCCAGCGGAGCGCCCATCACTCCAAACCACTTGACCAAGGGAACAATCAACGCCACCAGCACGACCGTCCGGCTCACCAGAAAGCGCCAATGCACCTGCGGCAACCCACGCGCAAACAGGATGGCGGTCAGCGGACTGTTGATCAGCAACGTCATGGCCACTCCGCAAGTGAGCGCGAAAGGTATTTCGGCCTCCGCATAGCTGTTTCCGTAAATCAGCGTCAGCAGCGGTCGCGCATACAAACCGGCAAATACAAACATTGGAAAGCAGCCGAAGCTGATCGCGGTGGTCATGCTGACCAACATGCGGTTGGTGCGCTGGTCGTTGGTCTGGGCCCGAGCAAAGGCCGGCACCGCAAGCTGCGCCAGCAAGTTCAAAGCGAAACTCGCAGGCGCCTGGGCCAGGGTCACCGCCATGCCATACACCCCCAGGGTGGCGCTGGAAAACATCTTGCCAATGACGAACACGTCCACATTGGTGCACACGAATGCCAGCACCGCCAGCCCAAACATGCCGCTGGAAAACTTCAGAATTTCCCGTAAGGCTTCGCGGTCCAGATGCAGCCGCGGCCAGTACGGACCGAGCACAAAAGAAACCATCAGCCGCCCCACCGCCTCCGCAGTGAATCCGATCGCCAGAGCCCACACGCTTCTCCACAACAGCGCCAGCACAATGGTGAGCAGGATTCCCGCTAGCGCTCCGCCGTGGTAGATCATCGCCCACCGGCTAAAGCGCATTTCCTTCAGTGCGGCATACGCTCGCGGACTCCACAGCCCGGTCAGCAACACCGACAGCATGGCCACCCGCAGCAGCGGAGCCAAGCTCGGATTCTTATAAAAGCTCGCCACCAGGGGCGCGCACACCCATCCCGCCCCAAACAGCAGAACTCCTCTCCCCGCCGACAGCCACCACGCGACATTGAGCCGGCTGTCTTCGCTGCCCCGCGGATTTTGCACCACCGCTTCCTTGATCCCCATCTGGGTAAAGGACTCCAGCGCCCCACTGACGGAAATCACGATCGCCATCGTCCCAAACGCCTCCGGCAACAGCAGCCTAGTCAGAGCCATGTTCCGCACAAACCGCAGAACTTGCTCGATGGTGCTGCCCGCTCCCAGCCAAACTCCACCTCGCAAGACTTGGGCTCGCAGGCCTTCCCCCAGAATCGACCGGCCCACACTCCTCAGCGACTTCATTCCGCGACGCTTCCTCGGGCCGAGTTCATACCCCCACCAATACTTGCTGACCACACTCCTGCAGGCACTCCTGCATACACTTCTGGACTGCGTCCACCACGCGCTCGATCTGCTCCGGCCGCAATTGTGGATACATCGGGAGCGAAAGAATTTTCGAGGCCAACCCTTCCGCCATTGGAAAATCTCCTGCCCGGAAACCGCGATGGGCATACGCTTTCTGCAGGTGAAGCGGGATGGGGTAATGAATTCCAGTGCCAATGCCGGCTTCGCTCAGAAACCGGCGCAAGGCTTCCCGATGAGGCGTGCGCACCACATACAAGTGGTACACCGCCCGGCTCCATGACGGCTCGAAGGGCACGGTCAACCCTGCCACCGACGCCAGCCTGCTGTTGTAGGCCAGCGCATGCGCGCGCCGCTGCCGGTTCCAGTCTTCCAGATGCCGCAGTTTGATACGCAGAATTCCCGCCTGGATCGCGTCCAGCCTGCCGTTGTAGCCTTCGATGTCGTGATAATACTTCTCAGCTTGGCCGTGCTCGCGCAACACCCGAACCCGGCGGGCGATTTCCGGATCCTGGGTCGTCACCGCGCCCGCTTCTCCGCAAGCGCCCAGATTTTTGCCCGGATAGAAACTGAATGCGGCTGCCCGCCCCATCGAACCGGCCGTCCGCCATTCCTTGGTTCGGTTCGAGAAATAGCGCGCCCCGTGAGCTTGGCATGCATCTTCCACCACGATCAGACGATGGGCTTCCGCCAGCTCGCAGATCGCATCCATGTCCGCAGTCTGCCCATACAAATGGACGGGCACCACCGCGCTCACCACTCTGCCCGTCTGCCGGTGAATGGTCTTCCCGCGGGCTTTGTCAGCCCAGCATCTGGTTTGCAGATACTCGCGCAGTTTCTCCACATCCAGGTTGCAGGTGCGCGGATCCACGTCCACAAAATCCGGCCACGCCCCCGCCTGGGAAATGGCTTCCGTGGTCGCAATGAAGGTATGCGGCACCGTGATCACGATTTGGTCCGGACCAACCCCCGCTGCGATCAATGCGAAACGCAGCGCATCGGTGCCGCTGCTCACGCCCACGCAGTGCGAGGTCTCGCAGAAACGGGCGAACTCGTTTTCAAACTCCTCCACCATTGGCCCGCCAATGAATGCGCCCCGGGTCAGAGCGGTGCGAAACACCTCGACTAACTCGGCCTCCAACTCCCGGTGCGGAGCCACCAAATCAAGAAATGGAATGTTCGGATTCTGAGTCATGATGCCTGGCTCACTTCTGGCGTAATGTAACGCAGCAGCCGCGCCGGATTGCCTGCCACAATGGAGTTCGCTGGCACATCGCGCGTTACCACGCTGCCCGCGCCCACCATGGCGTTTTCTCCGATCACTATGTTGGCGAGAATGGTCGAGCCGGAACCGATGGACGCCCCCTCCATCACCAGCGTGCGCTCCAGTTTCCAGTCTTTCTCGGTCTGCAACTCGCCGCCCAACCCCGTCGCTCGCGGGTAGCTGTCGTTGATGAAGACCACGCCGTGCCCGATGAATACGTTGTCTTCAATGGTCACACCCTCACAAATGAAGGTGTGGCTGGAAATTTTGCATCGCCTCCCAATGTGCGCGTGCTTCTGCACCTCCACGAAAGCGCCAATCTTGGTTTCGTCTCCGATTTCGCAGCCGTACAGATTGATGAACTTTGAGAGCCGCACCCCAGCCCCCAGGGTTACGTCCGCTCCGATGCTTAAGTACTGCTTCATAGCTCCACCAGTTCCCCTCTGTGCTTGACCGAACGATCGGCGGCCTCCAGCATGCTGACCACTCGCCAGCCTGCCTTACCGTCGTTGCGCGGGCACGTATTGTTGGTGATGCAGTTCACAAAGTGTTCCAACTCGTTCTTCAACGCTTCCCCATGCTCCAACTGGGGCGCCCACATGTCGCCCGACCGGTATTTCACCAGCAGTTCGTAAATACCCTCCTGGCTGGTCGCCTTTTCGACACCCTTGTCGTACACCCGGATCTTCTCGTCCGCTTCCAGGTCGTTCCACACCAGCATTTTCTTTTCCCCTCCAATCAGCGTAGTGCGGACTTTCACCGGAGACAGCCAGTTCACATTGATGTGCGCAATGATGTTGTGGGGAAAGTAATAGGTCAGAAAAGCCACGTCCTCCAGGCCATTGAGGTGCTTTTCCGCAGTCGCCACCACCGCATTGGGCTTGTCGCTGATCACATAGTCCATGATGGCCAGATCGTGCGGCGCCAGATCCCAGATCACGTTTACGTCGTGCTGAAACAGTCCCAGATTCACTCGGGTCGAGTCGTAGTAATAGAGACCGCCCAGAGTGCCGTCCTCGATCAGTTGCCGGATCTTCTTCACCGCTCCGGTAAACAGGAAAGTGTGGTCCACCATGATTTTCAAATTCTTCTGCTCGGCCAGATTGACCAATTCCTCGGCCTGCACGGAAGTAAAAGTAAACGGTTTCTCCACGAAAACGTGTTTGCCTTCTTGCAGCGCTGCCTTGGCCAGATCGAAGTGGGTCCAAACCGGCGTCACCACCGCCACTACATCGATATTGGGAGAGCGGATCAGTTCACTGCAATCCTCGGTGACCTGCACCTGCGGAAAAGCCTGCTGCACCCGCTGCCGTGCTCCCGCACACTTGTCGCACACCATCACCACTTTCGAGAGCTCTCCACAACTGAAGTTCCGAACGATATTGGGTCCCCAGTATCCATACCCGATCACGCCGACGCGAATCATAAGGCTCCTTCGTTGAATGAAATGAGAGTAAGCATCATTGCTTTGGACAGAGCCGGGGGAGGGCTAGTGGAGTGCCTGGAATTCAACAGGCGCCGTCGCCGCCCAGAATCGCGCGCGGCGTTTGCAGCAGAATCTTTAAGTCCATGCCCAGCGACGCTCGCCGGATGTACTGCAAGTCCAAACGCACCATGTCATCGAAGCTAGTGCGGCTCCGGCCCTGCACTTGCCACAGCCCGGTGATACCGGGTTTCGCTTCCAGCACTCGCCGCTTGTGCCATTGGCTGTAGTGGACAAATTCGTAAAGCAGCGGCGGCCGTGGCCCCACTAGCGACATGTCTCCCCGCAGCACATTAAAAAATTGAGGCAGTTCGTCCACACTGGTTTTTCTGAGCAGCCGGCCCAGCGGTGTCACTCGTGGGTCACTCGTCAACTTGAACACTCGCCTGCCGTTTCCATCGGCGTGCCGGTCTGCCGCCCCATGAATAAATTGCGTCACGTATTCTTGGTGGAGTTGGGCATCGCAATCCGTGTACATGGAGCGAAACTTCAAGAAGGTGAAGGTTCGTCCATACTGCCCTAGCCGTGCCTGCCGGAACAGCACCGCGCCACGAGACGTCAGCTTCACCGCCAGGGCAACCATCAGCAATACGGGAAACAACAGCGCAATCGCCAGCCCGCTTCCCGCCATGTCCAACCCTCGTTTGGCAATCCGCCGCGCCCGCTGCGCCCCGTGTCTGCCTTCCACATCCGGAAACAGTGCGGGCGCTTCCTCCCCGTTGCCCTGTTCCGCATCTTGCGGGAACAAATGAAACCACAACTCCAGCCGGGCAAACGCTTCTGGCAGCAGCGCCTGACGCAGTGCTGCAATGACTTTGCCGCGAACCACTTCCCCGGAAACGCTCGCCGTCAGTTCCGTAAACATGGCGCCCAGAACTGCGTCCTGTTCATACCAGCCCAGCGCGTCGGTTTCGCGAATCGAGGAATGCAGCAACGCCACCACCGCCGACAGCAATTCTTGCCGCTGCCCGCTTCCATCCTCGCCGCGCTGCGCCACTCGGATCAGCAAAAACGGTCTGCCCGAGCGTTCGGATCGTCGTCGCTCCACTCGCAGCATTTTCACAAAATGCTCTTCCTCAAGTAGCATGAGCGGAAGGATCGTCGCGGCCGGCCGGTCGCTGCCCGAATCGTGCTCCTTGCTATCCGTGCTCGAAGCCACAAGTGCAAACATCGGCATCCCCTTTCTTGAACCAGCCCGTTCAGGCCAGCACCACTTCCTTGGTCGGGTGCGGGCTCTCTACTACCGAGGCCCAACTCGGCGGCAGGTGGCGTGCAATCTCGATGTCCTGAAAGATGGAACTCTCCCGCGCTCCGTGCTCCCTCACCCATGCCGCCATCTTGCGTATGCCCTCCCGCAGCCCCACATTTTCGCGCTTACCGAACACTTTCTCCGCCGCACGGTGGTCTGAAAACGCCAGCTTCGCTTCGTTCCGCGGATCCAGATACTTCACTCGGCAGGGCAGTTCCATGGCTTCGCTGACCACCCAAGCCAACTGATTCACCGAACAGGGCTGGTCCGCGCCCAGGTTGAAAATGCGTTGGTGCGCCGCAGAATTTTCCGCCGCCTCCGCAATCACCGGCGCTACATCGCTGATATACGTGAACGCCCTTTGCTGCTCGCCATCGCCAAAAATCGTCATGGCCTCGCCCTTCAGCAACTGGTTCATGAAAATTCCCACCACGTTGCGATAGCGGTCCCCGATGTTCTGCCGTTCGCCATAGACATTGTGCGGCCGGAAAATCACGTACTTCAGACCGAACATGGCATGGCTGATTTCCAGTTCCCGCTCCACCGCCAGCTTGGCGATTCCGTAGGAGTCCTCGGGCACCGGAATCATGTCTTCCCGCATCGGCGCCTGGGCCCCGCCGTACACTGCAATCGACGAAGTGAACACCAGGCAGCGCACCTCATAGTTCACCGCCGCATTGATCAGGTTCACCGACCCAATCAGGTTGTTGTTGTAGTTGAACCGCTTGATGAAGTGACTCAACCCCTCAGCGGCATATGCCGCCAGATGAAACACATAATCAAAGTGATATTTCTCAAACATCCCATCCATCAACTTGTGATCCAACACCGAGCCTTGTACAAAATCCGCGTCCCAGGGAATGTTGTCCACAAATCCGCCGCTCAGGTCGTCCAGCACCACCACTTTGTGACCCAGTTGCAGCAAGTGTTCCGCAACGTGCGACCCGACAAATCCCGCGCCTCCCGTGACCAAGGAAGTAAGCATTGGCAATCTCCTTCTGAAGAATGGATGAAAATGCTGACTGAAAATAAATGATGGAGGCTGGCTATGCCGCCAACGGCAGTGGCACAACCGGCTCTTCCTGTTGCTCGACAAAGCGGACTGGATCCAGCCCGCGATTCCAGGCGATGCACACCCGGTACATCTCCAACCGCTGCCGCAGAGCAGGAGTGGATCTTACCCAAAACCTCACCCCGTACCCCAACTGCCGCACCCACAACCAGGCCAGGCTCACTCGCCGACACCGGCGCGCACCCACGGCACCGTAGTGTTTGTAAAAGTAGCGGTAGCGGTTGCGGTACTTCTCAATCTCGAATCGCACCGGAAACCGGTTTACCGATTGTCCGCCCAGGTGGGTAATGCAGGCCGCGGGCGTGTACAGAATGGGATATCCTGCTTGCCACACTCGCCGGCACAGATCCACTTCCTCGAAGTGATAAAAAAACTGCTCGTCGAATCCGCCGAGACGATTCAGCACTTCGGCACGGAACAGCACACAGCAGCCCGACTGCCAGTCCACCGCGCGTTCCGTGTCTCCTTCCCATCCGGTGTAGGTGTCCGACACCCAGCGGTCTCCGAGATAGGCCAGCTTTCTCAAGTACAGCGCCGCCAGCCAGTAGCGCCCAATGGTCGGAAACGGTCGCGCCGAACCCTGCAGCGACCCATCCGAATTTTCCACTCGGCATCCAAACGCCCCCGCCTCGGGATGCTTCCGCGCAAATTCCATCCACTTGTCGAGTGCCCCCGCATGAATCACCGTGTCGGGATTGAGGATCAGAATGTACTCTCCCCGACTGGCCCCTATCCCTACGTTGTTGCCCCGCGCAAATCCCAGGTTGGCGTTGTTCTCGAGCACTCGCACTCGCGGATACTCGCGCTGAATGAACTCCCGCGAACCGTCGGTCGAGCCATTGTCGGAAACAATTACTTCAAAGTCCGCACGCTGGGTGGTGGTGTAAATCGAGCGCAGGCATTCCCCAATCACCTTGAGATCGTTCCAGCAGATAATCACAATCGAGAGCATCATCCCCGGCTCCTTTTTTTGGCTTCCGGCGGCCCGTAGTACTTGCTGTAGTAGTTCTGCTCCACCTCCCGCACCTCGTTGAACACGATGCCCAACACCCGAGCTGCATCCAGCGTCTCCAGCCCCTTCTGCAGAATCTTGCGCGGCGTCTTGCCTTCCCGCACCACCAGCAACAGACCGTCGGACTGCTTGGACCAGTGGTTCACATCGGCCAGTGGGGTCAGCGGCGGAGCATCAATCAGAATCCAATCGAAACAGTGGCTCAGCTGCTGCAGCAGATCGAGAAACCGCGGAGATTGCAGAATCGCCAGCGGATGCTCAGGAGTCTCTCCCGCCGGCAGCACCCACAGCTGCAAGTCTTCCGCCTTATACAGAAAAGAATGGATGGCTGCGTCCTGGTCAAACCACTCGCTGATCCCCGGTCGCCCCAGCAAACCCAAACGCTCCGCCAACGCCGGTTGGTGCAGGTCCCCCTCTAACAGCAACACTCTTTGACTGGTATGTCTGGCCAGACTGATGGCGAGATTCGCCGACACCAGCGTCTTCCCTTCCTTCGGCACCGCACTGGTCACGACCACCAGCTTCACATTCTGCCGCTCTTGCAGATGCAGCATGCGGGCCTTCAACAACCGGAATTTCTCCGCCCCCAGCGAGCTGCCTCCATCCAGCGCGGCCAGCCTGGCTTCGTCCCGCGAGCTCAGCGGGAAGCTGGCCACTTTCTCCCACGCAATCTCCTCCCCGAAGATTTTCCCCTCCACCCCCGGCGCCACCACCGGGCCGGGCAGGAACCCACTTACATCCAAAACCGCAGACGAGACTCCTGCTTCCCGCTGCGATTCGCACATGGCATCGTAAACACGGCCCATCGCTTTTTACTCCGGCACCCGTCTCAGGCTCGACTGCCTGGCTCGTGCGATCTGGTCCAAGCTCTCAAGCAATTGCAACAGCGACCTTGCCACCGAAGACGATTCCACCCCTTCGGCCTCTCTGCTCGACGCAGGCTTCGCCACCTCGTTCAGGTGAAGGTCAACCAGGTGAAGATCAGTCGCAATCTCTTCCACAATCTTCGGGGGCACGCTCTGCAACCGCTGCGAATAGGCGGCGATCAGCGAGTTTTCGCAAATTGTGTTGATCAAACGCGGCGTCCCTTTGGCAAACCGGTGCACCGCCTGCATGGTCGCGTCCGGAAAAATATCCGTCTTCTGCGAAGACGCGCCCGCCCGTTCCAACCGCTGCAGGATGTACCCCCTGGTCTGCTCCTCTTCGAGCGGCTCCAGGCGGCAGCGGAACGCAATGCGTTGCTTCAGTTGCCTCAGGTTCGCCGAGTCCAGCTTCTGTTCCAGTTCGGGTTGGCCGGCCAGCACAATCTGCAACAATTTCTGGTGCGTGGTTTCCAGATTGGTCAGCAGACGGATTTCTTCCAGCACTTCCGGCGCCAGATGTTGCGCTTCGTCCACCACCAGCACCGTGGTCAACCCCGCCCGGTAGCGGCCAATCAAGTAGCCGTTCAGTTGCAGCAGCAGCGAACTCTTATTCAGGTTCACCGCCTTCAATCCCAGGTCGCTCACTAGGTATTCCAGAAACTCTAGCGGCGTCAGCCCCGGGTTGAAAATGTTGGCGAAGGCGATCTCGCTCTTGCGCAGCGATTCCAGCAGACAGCGCAACAGCAGCGTCTTGCCTGTGCCCACTTCACCGGTCACCACCACAAACCCTTTGTGCTGCGTCACCCCGTGGTAGATCGAGGCCAGCGCTTCGTTGTGTTGCGGCGTCCGAAACAAAAAATAGGGGTCCGGCGAAATGTCAAAGGGATTCCGCTCGAAACCGTAGAACTGCTTGTACATATTTACCCCAGCCAGTACGTGATGCCGAAGCCCGCCGCCGTCGCCGCCACCATCGCCGCCATCGCCACCCACTGCCAGATGGACTGCCGCTTCTTTCGGGCCACTTCCGCAACCGTCAACAACGGAGGAATTTCGCTCAGCACCGGGGCGTCGGAAACTTCCTTCAAATCTGCCCGGCAATAAATGCGGTCGTCCACCGCTTCCGCTCCCGCCATCGCCCCCACTCCCAACACCAGTCCCGCCAACAGTCCTATCAGGCTCAGCCGCAACCGTTGCGGCGAATACGGTTTTTGCGGAAGGTTTGGCGGATCCAGCACCCGAAACTGCTCACCCTGCTGACGTTTTTCCAGATTGGTCGCCATCGACGAATCGTCCAGCTTGGCCAACAGGGATTCGTAATTCTTGCGCGACTGGTCGTAGTCCCGGGTCAGGTCCGCCAACTGCTGCTCCCGCAACGGTGCGGTATTCAGCCGCGATTGATACCCCTGAATCTGCCGCTCCCCGCCCTTCACACTCTTCTCCCGGTTCGCGATCTCCACCCGGTTCGCTTTCAACTGGCTTTCCAATTCGGCTAGCGGCGTCCCCGGACTCGACCGGACGGCCCCGCCCCCACCCAACTCGCCCGCCGGCCGCAATCGCTGTTTCAGCGCTTCGGTTCGGATGATGGCTTCCTGCAATTTCCGAATGTCGGGATGCCGCTCCGTATAGTGCGCGCTTAAGTCCGCCAGTTGCGCTCGCTGACTTTCCAGTTCCTGGTCAACCGCCGACGGCGCCAGCACCGCGCCGCCTTGCGCCGATCGCCATTGCCCCAGCAACGACTCCAGATATACCGACTGTTGTTTGGCATGGCCCAGCGCTTCCATCTCCTGCTGCAACTGGCTCTGCAGTCCTCCCAGGATCTGCATATTGCTCTGCACCTGTCCCGGCAACTCTCCCAGGTACCGGCTCTTGAACTCCTTGACTCGCATCTCCTGTTCGCTCAGGCTTTGCCGAGCTTCGCCGAGCTGGCTTTGCAGGAAGTTGGTGGTTTCTTGCGACTGCTGTTGCCTGCTCTTCAGGTTTTCTTCAATGAACAGCGAACTCAACCGGCTGGCCACCTGTTGCGCCAGACGCGCATTCCGGCACAGATACGCAATCTTGAATGCCGCCAGATCCCCGCGCCGGTTGGGCGCCTGCACCAGTTCCATCTGAATGTCCTGCCGCATCCGCTCCACCCACTCGTCCGGCGTCCGACGTGAACGCAGTTCCGGGTAGAGTTGGAATTCGTCCATGATGCGCAACAGCCGGGTGCGGCTCATCATCTGCTGCGTCATGCTCTGCAAACGCTCTTGCAGGTCCGCGGTTACGTTGGAGACCACATACTGCTCCGGCACTTTTTGCTGTTCCACCAAAATCAACGTCTCCGACCGGTACACCGCCGGCAGAAACCAACTCACGCTCCACACCACTGCCCACACCGTAAACAGCGGCATCGCCAGCCACCACCGTCGGCGCCGCAGCCGCTGCCACTGCTTGCTCCAATTCGCTGGAGCGTCCACTGCGTCTTGGATTTCTTCTGCCATGCTTACCTGCCCAGCGGCCGTGTAAAGGTATACGACACCGTCGCCCACGCCCGGTTCCGATTAGTGTTGGGCAACACGCGAACGGCTTTGTCATACTCCTGCCGATCACGCCCGTATTGCATGAGAATTCTCAGATGGTTGTTCACGACCCGTTCCAATCCCGCCATGACAGACAACGTCCGCACCCGGCCATACCCACTGCCGGCCTGGCTCAGCAGAGGATCACTGTCGCCGTAGCTCATCCCCAGGTTCATCGTCCAGCGCTGCGACAACCTTCGCCGCACCTCGGCGTTCACCTGTTGCAGTGTGACCGCCTGCGCCAGTCCGCCCCCGTCGCTGATCTCGCGGTTAAATTCCGCGCTCAGGCTGGTACGTTGTCCTTGCCAGGCCAGCGAAACCCCGCCCGCACCCGACCATGGCGATGCCACACTCGCCGCCGTCCCGCCGCTGAACCCACTCGTGGTGTATTGCGGCCCGCCCCACAGCGACAATGTCACCTGCTGCGCCACAGGAACCGCATAGAACAACAGAAAACGCTGCACCGTCGTCCGGCTTCCCGGCTCGAAGTTCAACCGCTGAAAGTTGTAAGACGCCCCCGCCCATTGCTGGTTGTCTAACTGGTGTGCGTAAAAAGATCCCGCGGAAAACGACCGCGTATCCACCAGCGCCGGCGAGCTCGCTCCAGCGTCTCCATAGTTCTCGAAGTAATAGGTAGCGCCCACTCCCATCACGCTGTTCTTGCCGAAGCGGTAGTTCACGTCGGCCGCGCTATTGTTTCCGGTATGGGTCGCGAGTGGCGTAATCCCAACTTGGTTTCCTACCCGCGCGGGATCAAACCCGGGGCTCAGCGAGTTGTCCAGCAGTCCAGCAAACAGGCTGGTGGCGCGGTCAAAGTAGTCCCGCACCCGCACCGCAACATGCGGACTGGCCTGCAACGTGGTATCGAAATCCAGGTTGTACGCCGACTGGTTTCTCTCGCCGTATTTCTGTTGGACGGTGAAGCCGGGGTAAAACGCCATCCGCGATTGCCACCGCGCTGTACTCCGCCGCAGTTCCAAACTCGGCGCCACCAGGTAGCTCAAGTCGCTCTGCCGCGAACTCCCAATCGGAAACACGTTGTCGTCATACGTCCCGGCGAACTGCAATCCGCCGCTGATCAGGTTGTTGGCTTCCACCTCTGAGGTGAAAGTCAGCGACGGACGGTCTCCGGTCAAAAAGCTGGGCGGCGTCAACGGCTCTGTGTAAGGTAGCTCTGCGGCCGCCACCTCCTGCACCGAGCTTCTCTCCGCAGCAGGCTCCGTCTGAGACCATCCCATGCCGACTGCCATCACGAGTAACAGCCCCACCTTCGCATCCCAGCAAATCCCCCGGACGTTCATGGCACCACCACCGTGTCGCCGGTTTCCAATGCGATGTTCTGTTCCGAGTGCTGTCCTTTGACCACTTCTTTGTAGTTGAACCCCAACCGTTGCTGACTTCCATCCGCGCTCCGCCGCAGAACATACACATCTTTCTGCTTGGCAAAATCGCGGAACCCGCCCGACAGCGCGATCGCATCGATCACCGTCGTGGGTTGTGCCAGCACATACGACCCCGGCCGCATCACCATCCCCAGCACATTAAATTTCTGGCTGCGGATCTCCTGCACCATCACCGTGACTTCGGGCTCGGAGACGTAGTCTTTCAGCTTGGCCCGTACTTCGGCTTCCAACTGGCGCGCGGTCCTGCCCGCCGCCTCCATCTCACCCAGCAGGGGCAGCGAAATCCTTCCGTCCGAGCGCACCGGAACCACTCGCGACATCTCCGCTTCTTTCCACACGTTGACCGCCAGCAGGTCGCCAATCCCAATCACAAATTCCGGCCCCGCATCGCTTGCCCGCGCCGTTTGCGGTGGCCCCGGCGAGGCACTCACTGCCGGAGGCTTCCCCACTCCCGGTTCGCTCGACTGCGCGGCAACGCTCTGCCCCCACACCGCCAGTCCGCAGCCCAGCACCACCCATCCTGTCATCCACAGTCTCTTCATGGCATCACCTCCCGCTTGCGACGCTCTCTGCCCAACCGCCTGCCGCCCCCGGCCATGGCCCCTGCAGCGGAATCACGTCCTCCGCATCCAATTCCACGACCATCGCCCGCATGATCAACTCCACCGAGATCACCACCCGGCATTTCCCCGGTTGGCGCAACAGGATTCCCTTCATCCCTTGCAGCGGCCCGCGGCACACCTCCACCCGATCGCCCACGCTAAGATAGGGATGCGGCGCCGCATTCAATCCCGCGCCCAGGGCCGTCCGCATCGCCTCCACCTCTCCCTCGGGCAAGGCCACCGGCCCGCCGTGGAATCCCACCAGCCTCACCAGCCCGGGCACCTGCAGAGCCCTCAACTTGTCTCGCAACGCAATTCGCACAAACACATAGCCAGGAAACAATGGCAGCTGCACCCGATGCCGACCGTTCTTCCAGCGATGCACCTCTTCGTAGATGGGCAGAAAGCATTCCACCGATCTCTGCTGAAGCTGATACTCCACTTCTTTTTCATGGCGCGAGCGCGTCGACGCCGCATACCACATGGGACGCACGCCCTCCTCCGGAGCAGCCGCACTTTCCCTTCCCCTATCGCTCTTCATACCCGCACCTGGATATAGCTTCGCCCTGTCACTTCGATTTTGCTCAGCCACGAATGCGCTCCAACTCTCTTCATCGCCCCTAGGAACTCGGCAGTTTAGCGGGATCGCTTCCCCGGTAGGTTACGTTTTCCGCCGCGCACCCCGTCTCGCCCGACTCCACTGCCGCTCAGTGCTCGCTGGCTCCGCTCGTGGCCCGGCTCAATGCCAAACTCAAGCTCGGCGACAGCAGCGAATCCCTCCGCCTCGCACCGCACCACCTGCGCTTCGCAACGCAAAATCGTCCCCGCGCCCTCCCCCTGAAACTTGGGAAGCGTGACTTCCAACTGCACTTTGCTTCCTACCGGCGGCGCGCCCGACGTCACCACAAAGACTCCGTCGCTGCTGATGTCGCCCGTCCCGCCCGTGCCTCGTTTGGTCACGCCATTCCTTTCCTGCCACGAAAACTCCACCGTCGAATGCAACCGGTATCGTGTTTTGCACCGTTGTTCCAAAATGGGCTCCACCAGGTGGGGTCTCTTGCTCGTTCTCAACATAGGAGGAGACGAGTGGGGCCGCAAGACCCACAAAGTGGTTCCCCGAAACGGGACATCGGCGGATCGATTGTCTTCCTTCGTGCAGGGTACGAGGGAACGACACAGCCGACTGTGAAGCCCACGAACGGGGACAACCGCATCCTCCGAAAGTAGGCACCGTCTCGCTAGTTTCCTATGCCGAACTACTCTCTCGGAGCATCTGGCCTCGAATTACTAAACCATCCCGACTCTTGGACTTAGGACCAATCCCCCGGCCCGGCCCCGAAGTCGCGGCTCCGGGCTAGCTGGAACCAATCTTTCCCGAATAGGACGAGCTAGCTTTCGGTTTCCCAGTACGGGAACCGCCACCGATAAATTGTCAAACTTTTGTTACAACCACACTCACTCCCGTCTAGAATGGCCTCGTCCCACTCCCCCGGGATTCTGCAGGAGGGTGCGTTATGGCTGTTTCTCACGACCCAGGCCCGGATCTTATCCGGGTTCTGATTGCCGACTCCAACCAAACCCGCTCCGAACTATTGACCAGTGCTCTGCGCCGTCAACTGAAGTTTAAGGTCACCAGTTGCTGCGCCGAGCTGCCCGACTGCCTGCACCAACTCGAGGCGTCGCCTGCCGACATCGTATTAGTGGCCCATCACCCCGCCGGCAACGGCCATAGCCCATTTGAACTGTTGCGCGGCCTCCACGCCATCCACCCCCAAACCGGTCTGGTGGTGCTGCTCGACTCCTATGATCGAAATTTGGTGGTGAATGCCATGCGCTCGGGAGCGCACGGCCTGTTCTGCAGCGCGTGCCAGCCCTTCAAATCGCTTTCCCGCTGCATTGCGACCGTCCACAAAGGCCAGATCTGGGTCAACACCGAACAGTTGAAGTTTGTAATTGACGCCCTCATCGCCAATCCCTCCATGCACGTCACCAACTCCAAAGGCGAGGGACTGCTCACCACCCGCGAGGAACAGACGGTATCTCTAGTGGCGGAAGGCGGCACCAATCGCGAAGTCGGCGGACGGCTGGGCATCACCGAAAACACGGTGAAGAAGTCTCTACTGCGCATTTATGACAAGTTGGGTGTCTCCAACCGCGTCGAGCTGGTGCTCTATGCCCTCGCCCACCACGAGGAGAACAAAAGCCTGGTGTCCTAAAACCAATCGCGGGTGACGACCATTCCATCCCCTGATTCGGGTAATTATTACTTGCCTGACCTGCGGGTGTTGGCTCCCGCGCTCCGGCCCAACCAGCCCTTCACCCTGTCCTACTCCCCCAAGCTCACGACTTGACCCACACGAAGCTCCCCCGCCCTCACCACCGTGCCATATACGCCCGCGTAATTCCCATTCAGACGAACTACAGTCTTCATTACTTCAGAGTCTCGCTCGGCTGTGTCTGGGTCACAATTCACCATGACACATCGCTCATCCTTCATCGTAACCCTGAGCGCCGCCCCGCTGTTTCCTTCCCCAAACATCCCAAACATCAATGTCCGGCCCACCCACCTGTCTTCCTCAAACGGCTCACCGCTCTCTGTTTCGATCACAATGTTGGGTCGAAATCTGCGAAAGTCAACCTCTCGGCCTGATTCGCGCTCGATCCCCTGCACTGTGCCCGGACTGATTACCGAAATACAGGCTTCGTCGAAGATGCCATGCTTCAAATTCATCAATTCGACAGCACTGCCATACCGGCTCGAAATTTCTTCTCGCAGCTCGTTGCTTCGGAGTTCGTACTCTTTCCCCTCCGGCGTACGAACGTGCGTTGGGAGTAGCCCGGCAGCACCGCTGCCGAATGGTTTATAGAGGAGTAACTGCGGCAACTTACTCGCGGTCAGCCAGGGAAGCCCGCTTTTGTCAGTGAGTCGCCGAAAAGCCAATCTACGGTCACCCTCAATGCCATGCCAGCTTAGCCCTGCAACATCGAGTATTTCACCGGCCATTGACTTCACAGGGTAACGAAAGATGGCACTAATCCGTCCTACTTTCATATGACTCCAAAACCACTCTAGCAGTGGTTTCTAAATGGTCTTGGTGGAAGGGTTCGGCGTCAGCCCCCCGGCACCGAAACGGTCTTGGTGGAAGGGCATGGCTTCAGCCATGCTGTACAAAACCGCAAAAAGTGTGGGCTTCAGCCCCCGTGGGCTCGAGTCACTCCAGCGCCAGTCCATTGATCGAACCAACTCTATACTGTGACGGCTGATCTGACCGCGCGCCGCGATTATAGAAGGCAGCCTTTTCCCGTACGTGCCCTGCTAGCCTCTAAGGTTTGAGCTCTCACCTTATCGTTCACTTATAAAATAAACTAGTTCGGCTTCGGCGGCGACACTGGCTGCGACTCACCCTTCTTCTCCGGCGCCTTCTCCACGTCTTTCCCTTCGTAAGTGATCTTCACCTTCGACCCGAAGCGCTTGTAGTTCTCGTACTTCACAGTCTCCCGAATGTGGATGCCGCCGCTCGCGAAATGCAGCGTGTCGTCGGCCCGGGTGTAAGTCGGAAACCAGTACTTCTGGTCAATCTGTTCGCGCCAGGTGGTGAAACTCGGATACAGATGTTCCTCTTTTCCCCTCTTGCCCGGGTGAATGTCCGGCACCGCCTTGCCGAACGTCTTCACGATCTGGAAATCGTGGTCGTCCACCCAGATCCGCCCCTGGAAGTAGCGCTTCTTGCCCACAATTTCCTTGGGCGCAACATCGAACACGTAGCAGCGCAACTCGTCTTCCGTCTGCTGCCCAATGTAGAGAATGTCGTATTCCGGCAGCTCGTCGCTGGTCAGCACAAAGGGCAGGCGGTGCCGGATGTCCTCGAAATCGCCCGCGTCCATCGAGAGCCCGCCATTCTCCAGCGAGGACTGCGGCGCAAACACCACGTTCTCGATGCGCTTCCCCTTGTCGTCAAAAATTACGTCGAACACCTGCTGGTACTCGCCCGTCACCGTGTTGCCGTCCATCACCTGTAGCTTCACTGACTGCCGATAGGTGTACTGATCGCGCGCTTCTTTGAATTCCTTTTCCTTGGCCGCAAAGCGCTGGATGATTTCCGCTGGCGTGGTCCCCTTGGGTTCCGCCTTGTCCAGCGGGCCTTCCTGCGCCCCCGCGACTATCGCCATCCCGCAAACCAACGCCGCCACGAATCCCGCCCAGCCCATCCTCCGAAATCGCTTCATGGGATTAGTGTAACCAGAAATGTCGCAAAGGAGTGGATCGATGCGATCACAATCGTGACTTTCCGCTTCGGGAGAGCGCCGTCAGGCGACGCTGGGCGCGACGATGTCGACGGTTACGCCGGCCCTAATTCGGCTTCTGCGACGGATCCGGGCTCCCCGCCTTTGCCGGGCCCTTCTCTACATTCTTTCCGTCGAAGGTGATCTTCACGTTTGAGCCGAACCGCTTGTAGTTCTCGTACTTCACAATCTCGCGAATATGCACATCGCCGCTGGAAAAGTGCAGTTCGTCATCCGACTTGGTGTAGGTGGGAAACCAGTACTTGCCATCAATCTGCTCGCGCCAGGTGGTGAACTTCGGGAACAAGTTCTCCTCTCCCCGCCGCTTGCGAATGTCGGGAACGGTCTTGCCATAGGTCTTGACCACCTGAAAATCCCGGTCGTCCACCCAGATGCGGCCCTGAAAGTAGCGCTTCTTGCCCACAATCTCTTTGGGCGCGATGTCGAACACGTAAGTGCGCAATTCGTCTTCCCGCTGCTGGCCGACGTAAAGAATCTGGTATTCGGAGATTTCGTCGCTGGTCAGCACAAAAGGCAGCCGGTGCCGGATGTCGTCCAAATCCTCCGGCGACATCTGGATACGCACCAGGCTGTTCTGCGGAGCGTAGACCACGTTTTCCAGGCGGCGCGCCTTGTCGTCGAAAACCACATCGAAGACTTCCTGATACTCGCCGTCCACCGTGTTGCCCTCCACCGTCTGCACCTTCACCGACTGCCGGTAGGTGTACTGGTCGCGGGCTTCCTTGAATTCTTTTTCTTTGGCGGCAAAGCGCTGGATGATGGCTTCCGACGTGGTGCCCTTGGGCTCGCTCTTGTCCAGCGGGCCTTCCTGGGCCGCCGCGGCCGTCACCATTGCGACCGTCGCCATCACGAAAAGCACCGCCGCCAGCCATCCCGCCGAGCGTATCCGTTGCAGTCGTATCATGAGGTTCGTTTCACTTCAAAATTCGGGCAGCCCACCGCGCTGAATAAACCGCAAACCTCCCCGCGTCCCCTTGCGTGCGTTTGGTCGGGGTTCGTAAGAGCGCAGGGAAGCTGCAGTTCTGCCTGTTGCTAGCTTGGATGCGGTCGGCCCCCCAAAGTTGGACACCGGCTATGAATTTTACCAATTTTTACGCAGCCGCCCCAGATAAAATCCCCTGGGTGGTGGGCGGTTTCGAATTTCCGCCCACACCAGCCCCTGAGGCCACTCGCCGAAAATGTGCTATCCCGATCTGTGCTATCAGTGATAGCATCGAGATATGGCCACCATCCTGATCCGCCAACTCGCAGACAGCACCAAGCAGAAGTTGCAGCGCCGCGCCGCCCGCAATGGCCACTCCATGGAGCAGGAAGCCCGCGAAATTCTCAATACCGCCTTAAGCCAACCCGACGAGCAACCTAAGGATCTCGGGCAGGCAATCCGGCGCCGTTTTGCCAAGTACGGCGGAGTCGATCTGAAGATCCCACCTCGCGAGCCCATGCCTGAACCGCGTATCCGGTAAGCTCGTGACCGTTCTCGATACTAACGTTCTGTCTGAACTGATGTCACACCAGGCATCTCCGAAGGTTCGGGCGTGGGTTGCCGGTCAGCGCACCGTAAACGAATTGTGTATTACGACAATTACCGTCGCCGAAATTCTCTATGGCGTGGAACTGCTTCCGAAAGGAAAACGCCGCGACGGATTGTTGGTGGACGCAGAGGCAATGTTTCGCGAAGACTTTGCCCACCGCATTCTGGTTTTCGATGAACTCGCCGCTTGCGCCTTCAGCACGATTGCTGCCGCGCGTCGAAGTGAAGGGCGGCCGATCACAACGCTGGATGCCCAGATTGCTGCCATCGCCTACGTGCACGGCGCGACGCTGGCGACTCGAAACACTTCCGACTTCGAGGGTTGCGGCGTGCGTTTGGTCAATCCCTGGGAGTAGACTACTCGGTCGTCTTCCGGAGGTTCTTCATGCGCCGTCTCTCGTTTCTGCTGATGCTCTGCCTGATCGTTCCCGCGTTCGCCCAAGCCAAACACCCCTTCACTTTCGATGACCTGATGGCGCTAAAGCGCGTGGGCGAGCCCGTGCCTTCCCCCGATGGCAGGTGGGTGGTCTTCAGCGTGGTGGACGTGGACCTCGCGGCCAACAAGAAGACATCGCACGTCTGGATTGTCCCGCTGGGAGCAGGGGTGCCCCACTCCTCCACGCTTTCGGAAGGGGTGGGAAACGAGCGCATCCTCATCGCCGATCAGACCGCCGACCGCCCACGCTGGTCGCCCGATGGCAAGCGCTTCGCCTTTCTTTCCCCCAAAGACGGCGGCTCGCAAGTCTGGATCGCCGATTTCGACAGCGCTTCCGGCAATGTCACCGGCGTGCACAAATTGACGTCCATCGCCACGGAGGCCGACGGCGAACTCTGGTCGCCCGACGGCAAGAACCTCCTGTTCACCTCGAACGTCTATCCCGAATGCGACGGCGCGCCCGACGCGGAGACTGCCTGCAACGCCAAACGCCTAGCCGAAGCTGAAAAGTCTCCCGTGAAGGCGCAGATTTTCACACGTCTGCTCTATCGCCACTGGACCGCCTACAAAGATGGCATGCGCAGCCACATTTTTGTCGCGCCGGTGGATGGCGGCACGCCTCGCGACCTCACCCCTGGCGACTATGACGCGCCTGTGTTCTCGCTCGGCGGACAAGACAACTACGCCTTTTCGCCTGATGGGCAGGAGATTTGCTACACCTCGAATCACGACAAGATCGAAGCCACCTCCACCAACAACGATCTCTGGCTCGTTCCGGTGAATGGAGGGGCGGCTGGATCTGTCCAGGCCAGGAACATCACCGCCGACAATCCGGCCAGCGACTCCACGCCGCTCTATTCGCCCGATGGCAAGTACATCGCCTACCGCGCCCAACAGCGTCCGGGCTACGAGAGCGACCGCTTTCGCCTGGTGCTCTACGACCGCAACACAGGGAAGAAGAAAAACCTGACAGAGGATTTTGATCGCTGGGTAGGAACGATGGCATGGGCGCCGGACTCCGCCACGATTTACTTCAGCGCTGAACACAAGCACCACTCGCTCATCTACGCGGTTGGCGTGGCTTCGTCCGCGGCTTACCCGCGCTCCCTGGTGGCCGGCTACAACGATGACGTAACCGTGACACGGGACGGCAAGACATTGCTCTTTACCAGGATGTCGATGATTGCGCCGATCGAAATCTACGCAGCCGACGCAGCAGGCGAGGGCTGTCCCTCAAGGACCGGCGACGTGGATCGTGGCCGCGAAGACTGCTCGCTGAACC
>JANYBT010000131.1 GCA_025360645.1 Acidobacteriaceae bacterium
CCGTGGGAGTGATTCTGCCCGGCGACGGCCAGCGCATGACTGCCGGGCGCGGCATCCGGCACAGCGAACAAAATCCCTCGCCCGACGAAGCGGTGCATCTGTTGCAGATATGGATCATGCCGGAGAAGAACGGCCTGGAGCCGAGCTATGAGCAGAAGGCATTCCCCGCGTCAGAGAAGCGTGATCGGCTGCGGTTGATCGCATCGCCGAATGGGGCGGAGGGTTCGGTGACCATCCATCAAGACGCGCAACTGTATGTGACTCTGTTGGGAGCGGGGAAGACGGTCGCGCATGAATTCGGCGCAGGACGGCACGGCTGGCTGCAAGTGGCGCGCGGCGGAGTCGAACTGAACGGGCACGAGTTGGCCCAAGGGGACGGGGCGGCAATTAGCGAAGAGAGCAAGCTGGCCATCCAAGCCAGGGAAGACGCGGAAGTTTTGCTGTTTGACCTGGCTTAGGGCTAGTGGTTGAGTTCGACCGGCACCTGTTCGGATTCGCCCTCGGCTGCGATTACGCGGTTTCCGCCGGCGTGCTTGGCCATGTACATCGCGGTGTCAGCTGCGTCGAGGATTTCTTCCGCGCTGAGGCCGTGGGCCGGAAAACTGGCGACACCGAAGCTGCCCGTCACCTTCATCTGCTCAAGCATGGGGTCGCCCTCCAGCCAGACCCGCAGGCGCTCGGCGAGGCTTTGCGCCTGCTCGACGCTGGTTTCCGGCATTAGGATGACGAACTCGTCGCCGCCGTAACGCGCCACCACGTTGGACTGGCGGCACTTTTGTTCGAGCAAACGGCCCACGCGTGCCAGCACCAAGTCTCCCTCTAAGTGTCCGCGGGTATCGTTGACGTCTTTGAATTTGTCCAGATCCATCAGGACGGCGGAGAAAGGCCGGCCGGAGCGGGCGGCTCGTTTCCATTCGGAATTCATGGCCTCCAGGAAAAAGCGGCGGGTCTTGACCCCGGTCAGGCTGTCGGTGATGGCCTGTTGTTGCATCTTCTGAAACACGAACGCGTTGTGCAGCGCGGTGGCCAGCAAATCCGCTAGGGTCTTCAAGACCAGTACATCGTTGGGCGAAAATGCATTTTCCTGGCGGCTCTCAATATTGAGCACCCCCACCAGAGTTTCTCCGTACGTGATGGGAAGGCAGAAGGCGGACTGGGCGTCGGGGAGGACGCCGTCGGCGGCGCCAGCCGGAACTTGCTGCAGCAGGCTGGTTTCGCCCGAGCGGGCTGTGCGCCCGGGAATGCCTGAGCCCAGCGGGAACCGCTTCCCCATCGCGTGTGCGCTCACTCCGGCTTCGGCTTTGATTTCAATGTGCTGGGTGGCGTAGTCAAGAATGCCGATCCCAATATGGTCGAAACGAAAATTGCGCTGAATTTCCGCCACGATCTGGGCCATCATCTGGGTCGCATCCTCGCTGGAGATCGCGGTGCGGGAGATGTTGTTGAGGAAGGCGAGTTGAAGGGAGCGGCGCTGCTCCTCGGCGAATAGGCGGGCGTTTTCCAGCGCGACGGAGACCTGCCCGGCCACGGTCTGCAGAACTTCGACGTCGCGCAGCTCAAAAGCATACTCGCGATCGGCGCTCATGGCCGTCATCACGCCGCCGGGTTGGCCCGCCAACGGAATCGGGACCGCGAGAAAAGACTTGGCCTGGCGAGCAGGGATGAATTTCACCCCAAGTCTTTCACAGGCGGCGTCGGTGTCTGAGCGTACCAGCAGCGGCTCACCCGTTCTTAAAACGTACTCGGTGAGGCCATTCGCCAAGGTACGCCGGCGCTTGGGAAGGCGCTGGCCGTTCTCAATTTCCAGCTCGAAGCAAATTTCGTTGCCATCCTGAAAAGCGATGTAGAAATAAGACGTATCAAAGAGCTGACCGAGTTCGTGGTGAATGCTCAGCAGCATCTGCTCCTGATCAAGGTGGGAGCTGATGGTTTGTCCGATCTGGGCCAGCAGCTCATATTCGCGGGAGCGGCGTTGCGCCTGGTGCATGGTGACGTAGTTCTCCAGGGTCGCGCCCACCTGAAAGGCCAGTCCGGTAAGAAAGCGGAGATTGGAGGTGCCGAACAAATAGTGTCCTGCGCGGGGAAAGAGCAGAACCCCAAAGTTGTGGTCGCGGGTCTGTAAGCTGATGGCGGTGAATTCGCCAACGTGTTCACTCCTCAGAATGTCTTTCAAACTCTGAAATCGGCCACCGGGCGAGGCGGGAGCAGGTTCCGCAGCCTCGGCGAGATTGCGAATGGCGAAACATCCGCCGTTGCGGTAGGCCAGTTCCGAGATGTATTCGCCGGCACCGCTGGTGGTGAGGCGGGGGAGGACATCGCTGGAGAAGCCACGCTGCACCGCGGGCAACACACTCCGCCAGGCGTCGGCAGTGTAGATCAAGGCGCGCGGGGACGGCAACGGGGCCGCCAGCCGGTCGAGGATAGTGCCCATGGCGGGAAGCAATTCGCGGGCGGACAGCAAACGGTCCGAATCGACGCCCAGGGTAGAAAATGCCAAAGCGTTTTCGCGGACGATGTTGCGCTCGTTTTCGATCAGCACCAGGATCATGGCGATGCCAAGCAACATCTGGGGCAGCGGACCGAGGATATGGCCGGCTTGATCAAACAGTGAGACAAATGGGGCCTGCAACCGCGAGGCAATCAGCAGCAGCGCCCAGAAACTCAGAGAAGCCGAGAGCAAACGAAAGGCCAGGGAGCCCTTGAGCGTAGCGCGGCGAAAAAATACCACTGCGGCATAAGCAAAAGCGAGGGCCAATCCCGCTTCCACGCGATTCGCGGGATGAGCTGAGGTGGCGTTGCGAAATCCGGTGCGGTCACGCAAGTCCGCCAAGACCAGAGCGAGGCCAATCAAAGGGAGCAGCAGGTCGTACCAGTGCAGGCGAAAGGACTCGCGCACTAGACGGGTGGAAGCGACGATGCACAGCGCCATCAGCACCAGTAACAAGGAGCCGGCCAGGAAAGCCGCCGGGGATGGGCCGTAGAACGTGTCCCACGCCTCGAAGACGGAGTGCAGAGTGTAGGCCGCCCATCCGATTTGCCAGGCCCGGAAATACTCGCGGCGGCTCTGCTGGTAGAGGTAAGTGAAGACGAGGAACAGCAGCAGCGCGACCGCACCGGGAACCAGCACCAGACTGAGGGCGAACGGGTTCATTGCAAAAGCCAGCCCCTCGCCGCATTCAGGCGAGGCTCGGCCCCCCATGGTTTCACACGAATGAGCGCAAAACAATAGAAACCA
Organism: Acidobacteriaceae bacterium; assembly: GCA_025360645.1. Taxonomy (GTDB): domain Bacteria; phylum Acidobacteriota; class Terriglobia; order Terriglobales; family Acidobacteriaceae; genus JANYBT01. The sequence goes on from JANYBT010000131.1 coordinate 3,236, forward strand.
GCGTCCCCGGGGCTGGCGGCACCCTTAATAAAGCGCGGACCGCCGTTCTCGGGCGACCCGGAACGGACCCTCGCTTGACGCCATTTTTCGTAGGCCCGTACCATCGTGACTTGGCTAACTTCATGTCGCTGAATCCTGAGACTCCTCAACCGTCAACTTCTTCGACCCATCCGTCAGGCAGGCCTCGGGTGCGTTTTGCCCCTTCGCCCACCGGATACTTGCACGTTGGGGGGGCGCGGACCGCGCTATTTAACTGGCTGTTTGCGCGGCATACTGGCGGGACCTTCATCCTGCGAATCGAAGACACCGACCTGGAACGCTCGACCGACGCGATGGTCGAGGGCATCTTGCAAGGCATGCGGTGGCTGGGATTAGATTGGGACGAAGGACCGTTCTTCCAGACCCAACGCATGGAATTGTACCGGCAGAGTGCGGCGCGCCTGTTGCAGTCGGGCCACGCTTACTACTGCTTCTGCACCAAAGACGATCTGGAAGCGAGGCGGACGAAAGCGACGGCAGAGGGGCGTCCGCCGAAATATGACGGAACCTGCCGGAGGTTGACGCCCGAGGATGCGGTGCGACGGCGCGCCGCGGGAGAAACGGCGGCTGTCCGATTTGCCGTACCCGAGAGCGGCGCCACTAGTTGGAACGATGCGGTATTCGACAAGGTGGAATTTGCCAATACCGAGATTGAAGACTTCGTGTTGCTGCGCTCTGATGGCGTGCCGACCTATCACCTGAGCGTGGTGACCGACGATATTGATATGCAGATGACGCACGTCATTCGCGGCGCCGACCACATCTCCAACACACCCAAGCAGGTGCTGCTGTACCAGGGATTGGGAGCGGCAATGCCGGTGTTCGCGCACGTGCCGCTGATTCTGGGGCCCGACAAGACGCGGCTGAGCAAGCGGCACGGGGCGACCAGCGTGATTTCGTATCGCGAGGAAGGCATTGTGCCCGAGGCGTTCCGCAATTTTCTGGCCCTGTTGGGATGGACTCCGGTCGCAGGCTCGGGAGAGATTCTCGGCGACCAGCAATTGATTGCGTTGTTCAGCCTGGAGGGAATCGCGCGCGCCGATGCAGTGTTCGATCGCGCCAAGCTGGACTGGTTTAACACCGAATACATTCGCGCCTATCCCGCACAGAAGCTGCTGCCACTAGTGGAAGACGAATGGCAGAAGGCTGGTCTGGAGCCGGAGCGTCGCGACCCGACATGGTTGCTGGCGACCATTGACCTACTGAAGCCGCGGGCGAGAAGTTTGAAAGACTTTGCCACGTCGTTCCGGGCCTATTTCACGGACCAATTTGAAGCCGATCCGGCGGCGGTGGCGAAATTTCTGAAAGACGATGAGGTGCGCGCGATGCTGGTGGAGTTGGGCGAGCAGTATGCCCGGCTGGAAGCGTTCACCGAAGCCGAAACGGAGCGGGTGTTGCGCGACTTTGCCGCTGCCAAGAATGTGAAGGCGGGCGTCCTAATCAACGGAGCCCGCGTGGCGTTGACCGGGCAGGGCGTGGCCCCGAGTTTGTTCGCGGTGATGGTGGCGCTGGGGAAAGAGAAGACCGTAGCCAGGTTGCGAGCGGCCGCTGGGGCCTAGCGCCCGCTACTTCAGTTTCGGGTCGGCCAGATTGCGGATCGAGTGGCGGGGTGACTGCTTGGCGGCGCCGCCAGCTACTTCAACCTCGAAGCTCACTGGCAGGTTCTTGGGTGGATAGCAGGCAGCGTTGTCGCAGGCCTGGTAGCGCAGAGTTCCGTGGACGGTGTACTTGCCGGGAGTCACGCTGGCCAAGGGCTTGACCATAACCTCCACCGCAAAGTCTCCCGCGTAAACGTTGAGCTTCTCGCCGGGGTCGAAGGCCAAACTCATATCCTGGCCGGTCGGATAGGTCGTTTTTTCCACCGCGATGTTGGTGACCGCGTCGAGCTTCAAATTGGTGGGAATTAGGAATTCCGACTTGGGCTGATGGGAGTTGATGTGGAAGCCGTCGGCTACACGGAACTGCAGCGTGGCCTTCCCGAGTCTCCCGGCGTGGACGACAACGGCCGCCGGCGGGGCCATGGTCACCGAGGGCGCTTTGGTTCCAAAGCCTTCTTGCGCCCATAGTGCAGAGGTCGCGAGGACGAGCGCCAGCGCAATCGCCAGCCGCAGTTTTCCAGAAGCCAAGCCGTTCCTGTCGCCGATGTTATCGCGCATCGCTACTGTCCCGCCGCAGCGCCCTGGCTGAGCGCTTTCTTGATGCTGTCTTCGATTTCGGCCCGGCCCTTCAGGCCGAAAAACTTGTTGATCACTTTGCCGTCGCGGCCAACGTAAACCGTCACCGGGAGGAACTGTACTCCGCCGTAAGCATCGCCCACCGCCTCCTTGCCGAGCAACACCGGGTAGTTGACGCCCATGTCCTGCGCGAACTTGGCGATGTCTTTGGGGCTGGCGTCATCCATAGCGATGCCGATGATCTGCAAGCCTTGCGGGCCGTATTGCTTTTGCAAATCAACGAACCAGGGGATCTCAATTTTGCAGGGAGCGCACCAGGTGGCCCAAAAATTCACCAGAACAGCTTTCCCTTTGTAATCGCTCAGGTGGACGGTCTTGTCGTCCAGCGATTGCAGGGTGAACTCGGGCGCGGTCTGCCCCGCCAGGCCGAGGGGAGCCGAAACCGTCGCGCCGCCTGCGGTCTGGCCCGAGCGCGATTGGCGGGCCGCGAAAAACAGCATCACCGCCACCAGTACCGCCATGCCCACCAAAATCAGATTATTCCGTTGCAAAGGAGACCCTTTCTACAGCGCGAAGCGGTTCAAAAACGATAAGTAATTTGAAATCAGGGTGAAGCGGCCAAGCACCAGGAGGATTCCCAGCGCGATCAACAGACCGCCGCTGAACACTTCCAGAAGGTGCATATACGAACGGAACCGCTGATAGAACTTGAGGAACCGCTCGATGAGCAACGAGGTCAGCAGAAACGGCACGGCCAAGCCCAGGGAGTAGATGGCGAGTAGCAAAATTCCTTTGGCGACCGAATCCTGCGCCGCCGCGAAGCCCAAAATGACGGCAAGGATGGGGCCGACGCAAGGAGTCCATCCGAACGCGAAGGCGAAGCCGATGACGAACGCCCCCAGCGGCGTGCTGCTGCCCTTGATCTGATGAAGCCGGGCGTCGGTGTAGAGCGCTTTGATCTTGAAAACACCGGTCAGATGCAATCCGAACAGGATGATCACCACACCGGCAACCTGCGCCACTGTGGATTTGTAACGCGCAAGCATCTGGCCGACTTCGGTGGAAATCGCGCCCAGAGTGATAAATACGACGCTAAAACCGAGGATAAATGCGATAGAGTTCAACATCACCTTGCGCAGCAGGTGGCTTTCGTGCGACTTCAATTGCTCCACCCCGACGCCGGAGATCAACGAAACGTAGCCGGGCACTAGCGGCAGCACGCAGGGAGAAAGAAACGAAATCAGGCCAGCGGTGAAGGCGGCCAGTGGAAGCGGGAGATTATGCATTCAGATTTATTGTACGCGTCAGGGTCGGGGCGTCGCCCGAGACTCGCTTCTGTTGAGATGCCGTGGAAGGACAAAGGTTTCGGGGGCGGGCGGGGATCACCGACGCTTTGCGGGGGCAGGTGGTTCCGGCGCAGGCTGGGTCGCTTCTGCGGGGGGTGCCTCGAGAAGCTTCTTGAGAAACCCGGTCGGCAGCGTGGCCGTCAAGACCACCCGGTCGTCATGCTGCTCGACCCGGGCGCTATCGAAAAAGCGCTTCATGTCATCGTCGCTGGGCAGGTTTCCTGTCCCACCCGCCTGAACATCGCCCGTCGCCGCATGGAACACATTCAGGAACGCGCCCGCCCGCTCGGTCAAAGCGCGGGCATCGTTCTCGGTAGCGGTAAAGGCCTCGACGCGCAGATGCAACGCGGTCAAGTAGCGTGCCGAAATCGCCACCACCGTAGGCTTTTGCAAAATCAGCGAAGCCGATGAAAACACAGAGTTCTTCGCCGTGGGCTCCGTCCGCACGATCGCCCAGGCCAGACTTGCCAGCGGCAATTTTTTGTAATACTGGCGCAGGAAGATGGGACCGGCGAACGGCGACGCCAGTTTGCGGGAACGGTCAATAATGCCGCGAATCAGGTTGGGATCTTCGTGGTTGGAAGCGGCCACCGTGTCCACCGACAGGATGGCGACGCGGACCGTGCGCCCTTCCAGCGGGATGCTGTAAATCTCAGTGTTGCGATAGCTTTCGGTCGAGGCCGCCAGTTTCTTCAGGTAGGCGGTGAGGCGGTCGGAGTCGATCTTGCCGACAAACACCTCGGAAAAGCGAGGCTCCGGCGCGGATCCCCCCGTCCCTCCATTCCAGGCAGCGGGATAGTGCACGGCCAAGGCGGCCTGATCCAGATCGCGCTCAAACTCAAAGCCGGTTTCCTGGAGGAAGCGTTCGTAATCGGGGTCATGGGAGACCGAGGGCACGGGACTGGTCGCGCTGAAAGTGCGGATCCACTTGAGGTTCACGTACAGGAAGCCGTCGGCGGCAGGAAGCAGACGGGCCGGCTCCGGTGGCGCGTGCTTGCGGAGCTGGACCAGAAGGAAAACCGCAGCCGCGATCGCCACGACCGCGAACAGAATGGGTAAGGTGCGTTTGATCCACATGAAGAGCGAAACAGCAGTCAGCATCATATCACTGGCGGGCCGCGGTTGTGCCGTAACCCACGATTTCCACAATCCGCTTGCACTTGAAAGACGTCCGCGATGGGTTGCCTCCCAGTCCAGTTGCACGCCAGTTTCCGTTGTGCTATCGTCAACACTTGTCTCGCACGTTTTAGGGAGACATGGGAGTACTGTGTTCGGAAGGTTGGTACGATCCCAGTGCTGGCGTAGCTCAGCCGGTAGAGCATCTGATTTGTAATCAGAGGGTCGGGGGTTCAAATCCCTTCGCCAGCTCCAGAAAATGAAGTTTCCGGAAACAGGCGGTAAGCGCGGAGACGCACAGTAGCGGCGCAACAGTTCTAACGCACTCCATCAGGAATTTTTCCCGTCGAGTGGTCGGTTCGATTGCAAGGTAGCCCCGCGGCGTTCTCAATTGTTTATTCCTAATTGTGTGGAGCGGACCGCAACGCTGCGCATTGGACGCGGTTTTCCGGTCGTATTCTGCACAGGTGGCCGAGTGGTTAAAGGCAGCAGACTGTAAATCTGCCGCTCTAAGAGCTACGGAGGTTCGAATCCTCCCCTGTGCACCAGTTTGAGCCGCATAGCGGGCGGAAGAGGAAGCGGAACCGCTGCTGGATCCGTAAGGTTTGGCGAGGGGCTTTGTGCATCGGAACCGGTGGGTGCTCGCATTCGTCGCGTATGCAGCGTTGGGTGTACTGGCGTGGAGCACTTTGGAGGCTCCCAAGTTGCGGTTGGCCACGTTGGCGGTTTTGGGCTTGTTCGCACTGAAAACGCTGGTGCGGCGCAAAGATGTGCTGCACGCGGGCGAGAACGAGCAGTCGAAGTAGGCGTTGCAGTTTGGGCGCAAGGTTTTGCGGGAGTAACTCAGTGGTAGAGTCACAGCCTTCCAAGCTGTTGGTCGCGGGTTCGATTCCCGTCTCCCGCTCCAGGAATTTGGAAGAGAAACGCCGATGTAGCTCAGTTGGTAGAGCACTCCCTTGGTAAGGGAGAGGTCATCAGTTCAATCCTGATCATCGGCTCCAGACTTTTGGCAGGTGAATGAAGTGGGTTTTGAGCAGGCGGGCATCAAAGTCGAGCGCGAGCAAGAGTTCGGCGAGTTGCATCGGGCTATTGCGCGCGTGTTTGAACCCGGGAGAGTGGAACAATTCCTGAAGTGCGTGGACCGCAGCAGCAAGCGGATTCGCGATTTTCAGGCCGTCCTCGACCGCGGGATGATCGAACAGGTGGATGAGGCTTTAGCGCAGTCCAAACGGGCGGCGATTGGTTTGTACAACGCCCTGAGCGAGTCAGACCAGGGCCAGATGCGGGAATTTTATCTGTCGCAGATGGAGCAGGTGGAACCGGCGCTGCGCACCAAGTTTCAAAAGATTTACCGCTACTACTAAAAGCGAGGCTAGGCAATCATATGGCGAAAGAAAAATTTGAACGGAATAAGCCGCACTGCAACGTAGGAACGATTGGTCACATTGACCATGGCAAGACCACGTTGACGGCGGCGATTACCAAGGTATTGTCCAAGCACAACCCGAAGAATACGTTTCGGT
>JANYBT010000146.1 GCA_025360645.1 Acidobacteriaceae bacterium
TATTTTTGTAATAGTGTAAAATCTACACTGTTTTTTGGATTTTGCGTTTAAACGCGTTCTAAGGCCCCTCAAGTGGTCGAGATGACCTTCTAGGCCTCCCGGGGTGATGGATGGCCGCCACGGTCTCTAGAATCGCACTACGGTGGTTTGTAGACGATGATGGTGATGCCTATTTCGGGGCTGGGAAATGCATTCGAGTCGATCTGGCGGCTGCAACTCGCCTAAGTCCTGCGCAATCAGGGTGTTACGCCTAATGTGCAATATAGTTGCGCAATTGTACAGCTTTCTGAACGTAGGCGGCAGGTCTTTCGCGCCCATTCTTCCAGAAGAAAAGGGATTAACTACTTTTGGAAACGCTCAAGTTCTGTACTCCCCGATACTTTAGAACGCGTCAATCCCGGTCACGCTCTGGCCGATGATGAGCGAGTGGATGTCGTGGGTGCCTTCGTAGGTCTTCACCGACTCCAGGTTCATCATGTGGCGCATGATGGGGTAATCGTCGGCCACGCCGTTGGCGCCCAGAATGTCGCGGGAGAGGCGGGCGCACTCCAGTGCCATCCACACATTGTTGCGCTTGGCCATGGAGATGTGGTGCGGCTTGACCTTGCCCGCATCTTTCAGCTTGCTCACTTGCAGCGCCAGCAGTTGAGCCTTGGTGATTTCGCTGATCATCCAGGTGAGTTTGTCTTGCACCAGTTGGTGTGAGGCGATGGGCTGATCGCGCCACTGTTTTCGTAGCAGTGCGTATTGCAGGGCGCAGTCATAGCAGGCCATGGCGGCACCAATCGCTCCCCAAGCGATGCCGTAGCGCGCCTGGTTCAAGCACATCAGCGGAGACTTCAGGCCGCCCGAGCCGGGCAGCAGGTTCGATTCGGGGATGCGCACATCCTGCAACGAAAGGCCCGAGGTGACCGAAGCGCGCAGCGACCACTTGCCGTGAATGTCGTCGGCCTTGAAGCCGGGGCGGTCGGTCTCGACGAGGAATCCGCGGATCTTGTCGCCTTCGTCGTCCACCTTGGTCCAGATAATGGCGACATCGGCGATGGAGCCGGAGGTGATCCACATTTTTTCGCCGTTGAGCACGTATTCGTTGCCGGATTTACGGGCGCGGGTGCGCATGCCGCCGGGATTGGAGCCGAAGTCGGGTTCGGTGAGGCCGAAGCATCCCAGCTTTTCGCCCTTGGCCATGGCGGGGAGCCAGGTATTTTTCTGTTCGTCGCTGCCGAAGGTGTAGATGGGATACATCACCAGCGCCGACTGCACGCTGACGAAGCTGCGCACGCCGGAGTCGCCGCGCTCCAGTTCCTGGGTGACCAGGCCGTACTCGACATTGTTCATGCCGGCGCAGCCATAGCCTTTGAGCGACGCGCCGAAGAAGCCGAGTTCGCCCATGGGCTTGACCAGTTCGCGCGGAAAACGCCCGGCGCGGTTGCACTCTTCGATGATAGGGATGAGGTTGTCTTCAATGAACTGGCGCGCGGTGGAGCGGACCAGGCACTCGTCGTCGGTGAGCAGCGAATCGAACTCGATAAAATCAACGCCCTTAAACTTGATGGCCGGCATGGACAATCCCCTTGGGTGAGCCGAGGGCTCAGGTGAAAACTTTACAGTTTAGCAGATGGGGAGGGTGGGCGGTCGCCGCAGAGCATTCACAAAGCGATCGCAAGCGCCGACGGCAATTGGCGCGAGGCTTATCGACGCTGCTAGACTAGCTGGTTTGGTTGAGGAGCGGATCCGGTTTATTTCCGGGACGCGAGCTTCGTCCATCAAAATTCCCAGTTCGTTAGTTCCCAGTTCATTAATTCCCAGTTCATTCTCGATAAGGAAATCATGCTGAAGCCTCAGGACATTGCTATCGTAAGCGGCGCGCGAACGCCGTTTGGACGCTATTGCGGGAAGCTCAAAAACTTTACTGCGCAGGAGCTGGGTGCCATCGCGGCCAAGGGGGCTATCGCGCGCGCCGGACTCGAGCCGGGCGATTTTGATCACGTCGTGTTTGGCAACGCCCAGCAGACTTCCGGCGACGCGATTTATGGCGCGCGCCATGTCGGGCTGAAGGCGGGACTGCCCATTGAGACTCCGGCGCTGACGGTGAACCGGTTGTGCGGCAGCGGGATGCAGTCCATCGTCAACGCGGCGCAGATGATCCAGCTTGGCGAGGCCAACATCGTGCTGGCCGGCGGGATGGAGGCGATGTCGCAGGCTCCGTTCACTATTCGCGGGCGCGACGGATTTACGCTGGCGGCGGGCGGCAAGCTGGAAGATTCGCTGATGGTGGCGCTGCTCGATAGCCAGTGCGGGCTGTACATGGCCAACACCGCCGAGCTGTATGGCGAGCAGCAGGGAATTACGCGGCAGGCGCAGGATGAATTCGCCATCCGTTCGCAACAGGCCGCGGAGGAAGCGTATAAGACGGGACGCATTCAGGAAGAGCTGGTGCCGGTGGATTTGCGCAATGCAAAAGGCGAGGCTACGGGAGAGCAGCTGGCCGAGGATGACCATCGGCGCCCGACGACCACGATGGAAGGCTTGGCGAAGCTGAAGCCGGCGTTTGGGAAAAACGGCACGGTGACGGCGGGAAACGCCAGCGGCATCGTGGATGGCGGCGCGGCGGTAGTGGTGATGTCGCTCGACGAGGCCGCCAAGCGCGGGAAGAAGCCGTTGGGACGGATTGTGAGTTGGGGCATCGCAGGCGTGGACCCGAAGGTGATGGGACGCGGGCCGGTTCCCGCAACCAGGATTGCGTTGCAGAAGGCCGGGATGACGCTCGACCAGATTGATTTGATCGAAGTGAATGAGGCGTTCGCCGCGCAGTATCTGGGAGTGGAAAAAGAGTTGGGACTCGACCGCAGCAAAGTGAACGTGAACGGCGGGGCGATTGCGTTGGGACATCCGCTGGGCGCGACGGGCACGCGGCTCGTGATGACGGTGCTGTATGAATTGCGGCGGAGGGGCAAGAAGTACGGGCTGACGACCGCGTGCATCGGCGGTGGGCAGGGGATTGCGATGGTGGTGGAGAGTCTTCAGTAAGCAGCTGGCGGTGCCCAGCAGCAATCGGCGAAGGGTGGGGCATCCGGCGTGGGATGGCCACTTCTTCTTGTTTTGAGAAAATCATTCTTCGAGATAAACGTTGCGATCCAATTGGGCGTTTGCCATATAATTCGCGAGTGCTCACAGAAGAAGACAAGCAGTGGATCAGCGAACGGCTGGAGAAGGTGGAAACCACCCTGCTCACCGAGTTTCCTAAGTGGGCGTCCCCGGTGGAGTTGCGTCAGCGAAGCCATGCCGCAGCGCTTCGCGCGCTGGATGCCGAAGCTGAGTCTCTCGCGGACCGGCTCAAGAATCTCGAAGGCCGCTGATCGGGACTTTTATTTCCTCGCTCTCTTCTCGCTCCGCCTCCTGTTGTCAAATTCAGCGCCCTGAGAGCCACTGTGGAACGCAGCGAGCCACGCGCTTGCCAGCGCGAAGAAACCGCGCTAGGGTTGTAGGCGTATGGACGATTTGCGAAGCCAGATCAAGAGCCTGTCCGCTGCCGAGAAGGCAGAGCTTCTGGATACGGTCTGGGAGAGCCTGGAAGCGGACGCGGTATCGCTGACGGATGCGCAGAGGGCGGAGCTTGATTACCGAATCACTCGGCATGAGCAAGACTCTTCCAATGTCATCCCGTGGCAGCAAGTCAGGGCGGGACTGTTAAAGAAACCGTGACACTCCCGGTCGTTTGGACACCAGAGGCGAATGAGGATTTGCTGGAAGCGCGGGCATGGTATGACAACATTCGCCCGGAGCTCGGAGTTCCAAGAAAGCATTCATTATGGAAATCAAAAAAGTTGGCGTACTGGGTTGCGGGCTGATGGGGTCGGGGATTGCGCAGGTGGCGGCGATGGCGGGATTCGACGTGACGGCGCTCGAAGTGGAGCAAAAGTATTTGGACAAGGGCTTTGCCGGGATTGAGAAATCGCTGGCGAAGTTTGTCGAGCGCGGGCCGGAGAAGGGCGGCATCACCGCGCAGCAAAAAGACGAGGCGCGGGCGCATCTGAAGGGGACGACGAACAAACAGGACCTGGCGGATTGCGACATTATCATCGAAGCCATTATTGAGAACGTGCCGCAGAAAAAAGAAATGTACACATCGCTCGACGGCATCGTTAAGAAGGAATGCATTTTTGCGACCAACACTTCGTCCATCTGCGTGACTGAGCTGTTGGGCGCCACCAAGCGTCCGGAGCGGTTCATTGGGCTGCATTTTTTTAATCCGGTGCCGCTGATGAAGCTGGTGGAAGTGGTGCGGACCATCGCCACCGACGGCGAAGTGTATGAGACCGCCTACGAATTCGCCAAGAAGCTGGGCAAGGTCCCGGTGCGGACGTCGGACAAGACCGGATTCATTGTGAACCGGTTGCTGGTGCCGTATTTGCTGGACGCGATTCGCGCCTATGAAGAAGGCGTGGGATCGATTGAAGACATTGACAACGCCATGAAGCTGGGCTGCGGCTATCCGATGGGGCCGTTCACGCTGCTGGATTTCGTGGGCCTGGATACGACCTACTACATCACGCACGTGATGCACGACGAATTCAAGGAGCGCCGCTTCGCCTCGCCGCCGCTCCTGAAGCGTATGGTGATGGCGGGGTGGTATGGGCGGAAGTCGGGCAAAGGGTTTTATGATTACGCGGACCCGGCGAAACCGGTGGCGGGAAGGTTCTAAAAGCGAACCAGGTTAGCGGGAGTAGATTTCGCGGCGGTGGCCAATGCGGAGTACGAGGACGACGAGCCGGTCGGTTTCAAGCGAGCAAATCAAGCGGTAGTCTCCCACGCGATATTTCCAAAGCCCGCTCAGGGTGCCTTGAAGACTGGCTCCAATCTGTTGCGGATCGGCAAGTTTTGCGACGCGCTCGCTGAGAAACTTCATGATTTGCGTTTACTCTGAAATCAAAGACAGGAAGTCGATTCTTATGGCATACGAAAACATCTTACTGGAAAAGAAAAACTCGATCGCTTACGTCACCATCAACCGGCCAACCAAGCTGAATGCGCTCAACATGGCGACCATGGAAGAGTTGCGGACGGCGTTTACCGACATCAAGGACGACGCCTCCATTCGCGTCGCGATCATTACCGGGTCGGGCGAAAAGGCATTCATCGCAGGCGCGGATATTGGCGAACTGGCTAAGCACAATGCAGTGAGCGCCAAGGAATACACGCATCGCGGACAGTCGGTGCTCGACTTGATTGAGAACCTGGGCAAGCCGGTGATCGCATGCATCAATGGCTATGCCTTTGGCGGCGGATGCGAGCTGGCGATGGCGTGCACGATGCGTCTGGCCAGCGACAACGCGAAGTTGGGCCAGCCCGAAGTGAAGCTGGGCATCATGCCGGGATACGGCGGCACGCAGCGGCTGCCGCGGCTGGTGGGCAAGGGCATTGCTATGCAGATGAACCTGGCTGGCGAGCCGATCACCGCGCAGGAAGCGCATCGCATCGGCTTGGTGAATGAAGTGACGGCGCAGGCGGACTTGATTCCGCGGGCTGAGGCTATTGCGGCGAAGATCGTCGCCAACGCGCCGCTGGCGGTGCAGTACGCGATGGAGGCGGTGAACAAAGGCATGGAGATGACTTTGGCGGAAGGGCTCTATCTGGAGGCGGTGCTATTCGGGGTGTGCTGCGCGACGGAGGACAAGACCGAAGGCACGACTGCATTTCTGGAAAAGCGTCCGGCGCAGTTCAAGGGCAAGTGAGCGTAATCTGAATTCATGCTAAAGTCTTTGCATCTGGGTCGTTACGTGAAGAAGCGGGAAGACCTGCGTCGAGTGGCGGGATTTCTGGGGGCGATTGGATTCGAGCCGGTGGCGAGTGAACCGCATCGGTCAATTACGCTGGCGGCGCCAGCTGGCCTGATCAGCTTCAACGTGCTGACCAAGGAATATCCGCCAGAGTTCCAGGAGCGTTTGCAGGACGTGCATCGGCTGCTGGTGATTGAGGTCACCAATCCCGACACCATCTTTGAGGTTGCCCAGCAGGAGCGGTTCGAAGTCCTGAATGATTCGGTTTCGGCGACTACCGGAGAACGAAGTTTCTCGCTGGTGCTGCCGGGGGAAATAATTCTCACAGTGCGTGGAGTCGCGCCAGAATCTCTAGCGGCGCTGGAAGGGAAGCTCGATGCCAGCGGCAAACGTTTTGCGCTGGTGGTGGCCAGGTTCAATGCATTTATCACCGACCGTTTGCTGGCGGGGGCACTGACCGCGCTGCGCCAGACGGGGGCGCGCAACCAGGACCTCGAAGTGATGCGCGTACCCGGAGCTTTCGAAATTCCCTCCGCCGCTCGCATGTTGGCGGAAAGCAAAAAGTACGATGCGATCATTTGCATCGGCTGCCTGCTGCGGGGCGATACCGCGCACTACGATGTCATCGTCAACGAAGTGACGCGGGGCATTGGGCAGTCAGCTCAGGAGACGGGCGTCCCGCATGCCTTCGGCGTGCTCACTTGCGACACTCTGGAGCAAGCGATTGATCGGGCTGGCTTGAAGATGGGGAATAAGGGGTACGAAGCGGCGTTGGCCGCGGTGGAAATGGCGAGCCTGCAGAAGGAAGCTCGCGGCACGGCGAGCGGAAGGCCGAAAATAGTTAAAGCGAAGGCAAAGCATCCGATGCGGAAGGCGAAAGCCGGGAAAGCGAAGCCGGCCCAGCGTGAGAAGCGCTAGGCGCTTGCCGCCGGTTTTTCTCCGAGGCCGCGGCCAATGCTATCCAGCACGCCATTGATAAACTGCAGCGACTCGGAACTGGAATACTTGCGCGCGATTTCGATGGCTTCATTCATCACGACCGGACGTGGAGTGTCGGGGTATCCCAGGAATTCAGCGACCGCCTCTCGCAGGATGTTGCGGTCTACCGCCGCCATGCGATCCATGCGCCAGTGCTGAGCGTGGCTTTCGATGATGCGGTCGATTTCTTCTGCGCGCTCGATGGCGAGCCGGAACAAGTCTTCGGCAAATCCGCGCACTTCGCGGTCGACATTGCTGCGCTCGGCCCAGAAGGTGCGGCGCACCTCATCCGCAGTCTGCTTTCCCATGTCGGCCTGGAAGAGCATCTGCAACACCAACTCGCGGGATTTTCGGCGGGTGCCCATAGTGCTACGGCCTCACGGCGATCAGGTCGGGGGTGCAGGTAAACGAGACATTGTTGCACAGGTCGGTGGGGAAGGGGATCTGTTGCGTGTCGCCACCCGCCACGGCGTTCAGAACATGCACTGCGCCATCGCTGCCACCCACGAATAGCAGGGTCGCGTCCAACGTGGCGGAAGCACTGACCGGGGTGGCGTTATTCACCAGCGGAATCGAAGAAGTAACGCGTCCCGCAACGTTGTACACCAGCACGCTGCCAATATCACTGGACAAAATAAACGCCTGCCTGCCATCGGCGGACAAGATCATTTTGAGGGGAGTGAAGCTGCCCTGGCCCAGGTTCGTGGAGGAAACGGTATCGCTTACAGCCGGGGAGCATACCGACGGAGTGATGGTGACGGTGGCGGTGATTTCGTCGATGTAAGGCGGATCCAGCGCCAGAAAATGGACTCCGTCAGGCACCGTCTGAAGCATGGTTGCGAGGCCCGGGGTCGAGACCGTGTCTGCGGTTGCGTTGCTGCAGACAATCCTCGCGGATACGGTGGGGACGGTGTTGCCTCCGGCCAAGTACATGAACGCGCCGGAGTGCGATGCCGAAAGGCTGGTGGCCGGTCCGCTCAGCGGATACGTCTTCAGGCTGTCCACCGTCGAGTACACATAGAGAGTGCTGCCGCTGCTGGGGTTGGCCACGATGTAGGCCTTCAACCCATCGAGGCTGAATGCCGCTGCCGAAGCGCCCTCGATTGGCAAATTGACGGGAGCCACGGAAGTGTTGGCACTGTTGTAGATGAAGACCTGATTCGGAACGCTCTGGGTGTCGGAGGTAATCACGCGCGTTCCGTCGTAAGAAACCGCGAGGACTTTGCCCATCACAGTGGTCACGTTGTTGACCGTGGGAGGATTGGCCGTCGGATTCAACACCATCAGGCTTTTTTGGCTGCCTAGAAACCCGGCCGATCCTTGCGGATTGAACAGGAAAGAGTTGGGTGAACCCGGCAACGCGGCGCTTACGCCAAACGTGGTTGCCCCAGCGCTTGAGGTCACTAAGCTGCGGATGTTGGCGGTGCAACCCAGCAGGTTCTGGCATTGCGTTGTAGAAACCCAGGTGGTCACGCTGGGGGCGGTGGTTGGAGCGGACACATTGGCCACAATGACCTGGCTGGGGTAAACCGGCAAGCTCGGCACGAATCCGGTATTGCAACTCGGCGGAGTGCAGGAGGCAATGATGTCGGCAGCACCCGCAGCGACGGCGGAGACGGTGCCCGTGGTGCTCACCGTCGCCACCCCCGCATTGGATGTGCTCCAGGTGAGCGGTGGGTTGTTCAACGTCACTCCCATGCTGTCCAGGACGGTGGCGGTGATGGCCTTGCTGCCGCCTGCCGCGATGGTGAAGGAAGTGTCGGTGGTGTTGGTCACCGCCAGCGAGATGGACTGCACCGGGCAGGTTTCGAACTGGATGGGAGCGCTGTTTACGCCCGCAGCGGAGACCTCAAAAGTTGTTTGTCCCGGATTTTCCGCGGTCGCCTGGACCTGGTTCGCCAGCAGCGTGGTGAGAGTGTTGTCCAACTTCAGCACAGTGCCGTTCGCAGGCGACCATAGGAAGGGGCCCACGGTGGAAGTGATGTCGACCCCGGCACTGAGCGCGGCGGCTTGATAGAGGGCCGTCTGTCCCTGAGAAAAACACGGAACGGTAATCGGGTTCACCGGCGAGATGGCGATGTTGTCAATGTGCTGATGCACATAGACGGTGGTCGGCGGACTGGTCACTCCCTGCGCGGTCGCGGTGACCACGGAGACGCCAGTCGGTCCGGGAGTGCATACCGACGGATTGACCAATGAGTTCCAAGTCCCGGCGCAACTCACGCCATTATTGGCAATCGTCAGAACCGCGGTGTTGCTGGAGACCAGGGTCACGGGGATGGCGATGATGGTGTTGGCAGAACTGCGCACAGTGACGCCAAAGCTCTGCTGCGCCCCAAGTTCGAGGGACAGGTTGCTCGCGGGGATCAACGAGATACTGGCAGGGACTTGCGGCGACGGGGGTACGTTGCTGCTACGGCTTCCACAGCCGCCCAGACCCAAGATCATAATGAAAAGTGCGGTAAATCCGCATACCGCAGGACGACTACAACCCATGAATCCTCCCCGCCCGCGCTGGTCGGGGCGAGTCTATGAAAATGATTGTGATTGCTTCAGTCTAAAGTCTCAACCCGGGTTCCGCAAGCCAAGCGAGCTGCCATCGCTCGTTCCCTGTCTATTCGCGGACCCCCAGCTGCCAGAACAGAAATGAAAACACATCCGTGCTTTCTTCAATTTGTTTGGTCACTGGCTTGCCTTGGCCATGTCCTGCTTTAGATTCAATTCGGAGGAGAATGGGTTTCTCGCGGCTGGCGCCATTTTTGGCCTGGGCCTGCATCAAGGCGGTCATTTTCTTGGCGTGCATGGGGTCCACGCGGGTATCGGTGTCGGCGGTCAGGAAGAGCACCGCCGGATACTCCACCCCTTGCTTCACGTGATGATACGGCGAATACGCGTAAATGTAGTCGAACTGCTTGGGGTCTTCCGCCGATCCGTACTCGGCAATCCACAATTTGGCGATCTGGAAATTCTGGTAACGAAGCATGTCCAGCAACGGAACCTGGCAAACTACTGCGCGGAACAGGTCGGGTCGCTGGGTGATCATGGCCCCCATCAACAAGCCGCCGTTGGAGCCGCCCTGCACCGCCAGATGTTCCCGGCTGGTATATTTCTGGGCGATCAGATATTCGGCCGCGGCGATCATGTCGTCGAACACGTTTTGCTTCTTCTCAAACATGCCGGCGCGGTGCCAATCCTCGCCAAACTCGGCCCCGCCGCGCAGGTTGGCCACGGCATAAATCCCACCTCGCTCCAGCCATAAATACATGCCCCGGCTGAAGGCCGGAGTCAGCGAAATGTTGAAACCTCCGTATCCGGTCAGCAGAGTCGGATTCTTGCCATTCTTCTCCACGCCCTTCTTGTGCACAATGAACATCGGCACCCGCGTGCCATCCTTGGACAAGTACCATTCCTGCTTCACTTCGTAGGCGGACGGGTCAATGGAGGCCGCATCCACCTTGGTCCATAGCGCGGTTTTCCCAGTTTGCAGATCGTAGTGGTACACCGATGGGGGCACGGTAAACGATTGGAATCCGAAAAACGCCTCGTTCTTGTTCCACTTGCCGCCAGTGCCAAACACGGTGCCGATGGCGGGCAGGGGAATGTCGCTGAGTTCCTTGCCTTCCAGATTGAACAACTTCAGTTCGGAGCTGGCGTTGTGTTCGTACTGTGCGAACAGTTTTCCGCCGTACACTCCCACACCTTGTAGCACCGCATCGGTCTGCGGGATGATTTCTTGCCAGTGTTCGCGCTTGGGATTCGCCGCATCGGCCACAAACACGCGATATCGGGGTGCATCTTCGTTGCTGGTGATGTAGAGCTTGTCTTTGTGCACGTCAGCGCTGTAGAGAAACGTCTTGCCGGAAGTGAGTTGAAGGGGCGGTGTGCCTGCTTTCAGATCCTGCAAGTACAGGTCGGTCTTGCTCCATCCCTGGAAGACCTGAATCACCAGCCAGCGGTCGTCCTCGGAAAGTGAGACTCCGGGAATGTCCTGCGGATTCAGGCCGTCTCCAAATAGTAGTGGGTCCTTGACTGGGTCGGAACCGAGCGCGTGGTAGAAGACCTTGACGTGGTACACCTCTTCGCCGGCCGCGACGTCGCCTTTCTTGGGATGGCGCGTGTAGTAGAAACCCGAGTTGTCGTTTTTCCACGCCACGCTAGCGAAGCGAGTCCTGTCAATCGCATCGGGGAGCACTTTTCCGGAGGCTGTCTCCAAGACGTGCAACACGCTTTCCTCAGACCCACTGGAGGAAATGCCGTAGGCGACATACTTGCCATCTTCTGATGGGAACCACCAGTCGAGAGCAACCGTGCCGTCGGCGGCCATCTGGTTGGCGTCCATCAGCACGCGGTCGGGGCCGTCGATGCGGTCGCGGACGTACAAGATCGCCTGGTTCTGCGTGCCGTCGCGCCGGGTGTAGAAGTAATAAGGCCCGGCGACATGCGGGGTGGAGATGGCCCCGATGGTCAGTAGTTGCGCCAGCCGCTGATGGATATGGTCGCGGCCAGGCAGCGGATCGAGAATGCTGCGGGCATAGGCCAGTTGGTCGTGCACGAAGGTTTGGGTTTCCGGGTTGTTCGCGTCTTCCAAATACCGGTAGCGATCCGTGATCTTGTGACCGTGGAGAATATCCACCACGGGTTCGACCTTGGCTTGGGGCGGGCCGGCAGCGGGGGATGTGGCATGGTCAGCGGCCCAGGCCGTCGCTACCAGTCCGGTTAAAGAAAGCATGGCAAAAATCAAGAGCGTCACCAACAAACGAAATCCTCCAAGCACAAGAACCTCCGGAGATCGGGCGGCGCGTCATCATCGAGCGCCACTAGTGCAAATCATTCCAATGGATGCAGATACGATTCTAGCTGGCCGAGGCTGCGCAGCGAAAGGCCGACGGGTTGCGCTACCAAAATCGCGATCAAGATTGAGTGAAACGCAGGGTGGTTGCTATAATCACAATGTCCTGCACGCTTCCAAGTTTTGGCTGCCCGAGGTTCGAAGGCAAACCCGCCAAATTTGCGTGTTTCCGGCCCGCCCGAGAGCGAGGCGGCCAGGCAATGCGTGGGACGATGTGGCCAGGTAGCTCAGGCGGTAGAGCGCAGCCCTGAAAAGGCTGGCGTCGGGGGTTCAACTCCCTCCCTGGCCACCATATCTTCAGCGACCGCCGGACGTGATTTCCGCTCTGCATTCGTGCAGAGGACCGGCAGCCCGCATGCAACGCCGTTTTTTCGATTAAATTAAGTCGCAGCTTCGTCCCCCATCGAAGCCGGATACGCAAGCGAGTTCCCTCAGCCAGTAGTTGGCATCATCGAGGTCAACCGCAAGCGACGCAGCCCGCTTGCCTTCAGCCTTTCCTCTTCGGCCTTGCTGCTGGGGACCCAGCGCCTCCTGTCTATGGGTTTCTAATGAGCCTTATTTAATCTCAAAGCGAGACCCTCCCTTTTGTGCGAACAGTTTGCGCGCTAGCCTACGGGTCTCTGATCGGAAATGGTTGAGAGACTTAGCTCTGGCAGCCGAACTGCTGTACACCTAACAACGCCGGCCCCATGGCCCGCTACTTGCTATACCCGCAGAGTTGCAAGCAGGAGGTGTAGGCGATGAATAAAGTTCTGCACCACGAGGTTCTGGATCACGAGCAAATCGAAAGTCCGGTCTGCGCCGCCCCCGGCGAGGCTGCCGCGTCCAGTCAGACCACAACTGGCGCCAAGGTTTCGGTCTGGGATCCTCGCCAGGCCGGCCAAATCGATGGCGAGCAAATGCGGGCGATCCGCCTAGTACATGAAGCCTTCGCCACCAACCTGACCGACGCAATGGGCGCGTTCTTGCGGTCCGGGTTCGAGGCGGCGCTGGTTTCCGCCGAGTACTTGTCCTATGGCGAATTTCTGCGGCGCACTCCCGAGGGCACCTGCTTGGCGAGTTGCAAGCTGGCTCCGCTGAACGTGACGGCTCTGTTGCAGATGGATTCGTCCATTGCCTTCCCGCTGGTCGATCTGCTGTTAGGCGGGGAAGGTAAAGGCGAACCGCCAGCCCGCGCCCTGACCGAGATCGAGCAAGAAATTCTGGAGACGGCAGTGCAGATTGTGTTTCAGGAACTGCAAAAAGCATGGTCGGCGCTGGCGCTGGAATTTCAGTTTGCCCAGTGCCAGCCGCGGGAGGAGGCGCAACGCTTGCTGCCCTTCGAGGAGAAGATATTATCCCTCAGCTTTGAAATGGCCCTGGCCGAGGGCCGGGGTACGATGAATCTGGCCATCCCTGCGGTAGTGTTCCAAGCGCTACTCCGCAAGGTTTCTGCACAATACGATTGCCCCAAGCCGCGGGCGCGTCTGGATTCCAGCTCGCGCTTGCGGACCCTGCTGCAGCAATGCATGGTTCCGGTGGAACTGGGCATCGCAACCGTGCGGGTGCCGATGCCCGAGTTAATGCGGTTGGCTCCTGGCAGCGTGCTGTTCATGAATCAGCCCTTGGATCAGCCCGCCACGTTGTCGGTGAGCGGCCTGCCGGTGTTTAGCGCCCTGGTCGCAAGACACGGCGCATGGCGCGCTGCCCAGGTAATATCAAGCCCAACTCCCCGCCCGGTGGAAAGGAAAGTGCTGGCGTAAGCCTGCCGCTGATGCTCATCGAATCGCTGGCCAAGCAGGGTCGGCGATGGCGCGCCCAGAGTCCTCCGCTTAACTGGGACGCGGCAGCAATCCGTTTTCCCACCTGGCCCGTACATGGAGTGGAAGGGTAACCCCCTGAAAGGAACACAACAACATGAAATCCGGAAAGATTTTCGCTACGCTGACGCTATTCGCGCTGACCTTGGTGACATCCAGCTTCGCTGGCAGCAATCCCATGGTGGGCGGCCACGATATGTCTCCTCAGAAAAACATCATCGAAAACGCCGTCAACTCAAACGATCACACGACTCTGGTTGCCGCCGTCAAGGCTGCCGGCCTGGTCGACACTCTGCAGAGCGCGGGGCCATTCACCGTGTTCGCTCCCACCAATGAAGCCTTCGCCAAGCTGCCCGCCGGTACTGTGGACACGCTGCTGAAGCCTGAAAACAAAGACACGCTGACCAAGGTGCTGACCTACCACGTGGTCGCTGGCAAACTGGACGCGCACGACCTGAAGAAGATGATCAAAGAGGGAAAGGGCAAGGCTGAATTGAAGACCGTGGCCGGCGGCCCGCTGACCGCTTCCATGAAGGATGGCAAGATCATCCTGACCGATGCCAAGGGCGGCATGTCCACCGTGACCATCGCCAACGTGATGCAGTCCAATGGAGTGATTCACGTGGTGGATAGCGTGCTGCTACCCCAGTAAATTTATCCACCCGCGGTTCGTGGTATGGACTGCAAGCTAAAGAGGCGCTCGCAAAGAGCGCCTCTTTGCTGGGTCGGGCCGATTGTATTTGGCGGTGCGAGGGCAAGTCTCTTGCTGACCCCTGGTTCACGCGACGGCTGCGAGACTCCAGCGCGCCGCCGCAATCCAAGGTCTGACAAGCTAAGGAATCACCGCCGTCGCCTGGTTCGAGAAGTTGCTCTGTTCTCCGCTCGCATTCACCGAAGTCACGACGTAGTAGTAGGTGATGCCACCCGTGACGTTGGTGTCGGTGTAGGACGTGGTCGTGTTCACCAGGGAATTAATCTTGGAGTACGGGCCTCCGGATTTGGACCCGCGGTAAACATCGTAGCCCACGACTTGGGACACGCTGGCTACCCAACTGAGGCTCACGCTGTGAGAACCTGGGAGCGACTCGACGTCCGCTAAGATCCAGCCTGCGATCCGATGTTCCGGGCCTGCCCTGGGTGCATTTGGCTTTCCACTACGTTGTGCGAAGCTAACTACAGATGCCAACAGAAGACAGAAACCTACCAACAGGCGAAGCTCTGCCTGCCTACGGGGGGAGGGCGTAGTCATGTGACCTCTCTGGATTTAGTTTTGCTAGAACCCGACGAGTGGCGAGAGAGCAGTGCAGCCGTGTGAACTGGAAGCTTCTCCCCGAATTCTCCTCGAAAAGCAGGGGAAAGCATGGATCAGCAAATTGCCCCAATTATACGCATAGCCGTCGAGCGAAATCCACAACAAAAACATCGCTGCGGAAAAGCCCGTTGCATGCGCTGGGCTCGCACTCGCTACTCTCGCAGGTTCTTGATAAACTGCGCCACCGTGACCGCCTCGCGCCCCGGATTTTGCTCGATGATCTGCACAATCGCGCTCCCAATCACTGCGGCATCCGCAAATTTTCCGACAGCGCGAAACTGCTCTGGAGTCGAGATGCCAAATCCCACCGCCACCGGCAACGCGGTGTAGCTCCGGATGCGCGCCACCAGCGCCGCCGCATCTTCTGGCATTTGCTGCCGT
Organism: Acidobacteriaceae bacterium; assembly: GCA_025360645.1. Taxonomy (GTDB): domain Bacteria; phylum Acidobacteriota; class Terriglobia; order Terriglobales; family Acidobacteriaceae; genus JANYBT01. The sequence continues at coordinate 15,100 of JANYBT010000146.1, forward strand.
GCTCCCGTCACTCCAGTGCGCGAGACCGCATAAACAAAGCCGCGCGAAGCCCCCGCCACTCGCCGCAGGCGTGCATCGGTGCTGGTGGGCGCCGCCAGGAACACCGGTGCCAGGTTGTTCTTCTCCATCTGCCGCAGATACTCGCCCGCCTCCTCGACCGGCAGATCGGTGATGAGCGCCCCGTCCACTCCTGCGTATCTCGCCACTGAGCAGAACTTTGCCATTCCCATGCGCAAGATCGGATTGAGATAAGAAAAGACAACGAGACCTACTGCTTGTGAGTGCTCACGAATCTCCGCCGCCAGCTTCAGCACTTGCGACAGCGATGTGCCGTGTTTGATCGCCCGTTCGCTGGCCCGCTGAATGACCGGCCCGTCGGCCAAAGGATCGCTGAAAGGCACGCCCAACTCAATTACATCCGCGCCCGCCTCGATCGCAGCCAGAATCACGTCTCGCGTGGTCGCAAGGTCAGGATCGCCGCAAGTGACGTAGGCGACCAGAGCGGGCTTGTTTTCGAAATGAAAGGGCATGAGGCTCAATAAAACTATCTCACAAGAGACCGTTTGGACCGTGGCGTGCGCTGTTTACCCATCCCGGCCAACTTGGCGGTTGACATTTGTCTATACAAATGCATATCTTTCTTATTATCGTGATTTTGCAAGCGAACGGCTTCGACTGGGACAGAGGCAACCGAGCCAAGTGCGAGAAACATGGGCTTTCCGTCGCCGCTATCGAAAGCCTTTTTGCGCGTTCGCTGGCCATTCTCCCGGACGCGGCCCACTCGTAACGGGAAAAGCGCTTGCGCGCAATCGGACGGACGGAGAAAGGGCGCAGCGTGTTCATCATCTTCACGCTCCGGCGCAAGGGCGATGAACTTCTGATCCGGCCCATCAGCGCCCGATCCATGCACAAGAAGGAGATCGCAGCTTATGAAAAAGAAAATCCCGACCTTTAAGAGCGACCGAGCGGCGGCGGCCTTCGTCGACACCGCCGACCTATCGCAATACGACCTTTCGGGTGCGCAGTGGCTGCGCTTCGAGATCAAGCGCAAGGACAAGTCAATCAATCTGCGTTTGTCCGAGGAGCTTTACGACGCGGTGCGCCAACGAGCGGCCCGCGCGGGCCTGCCCTATCAACGTTTCATTCGTCTGGCGCTGGAACAGGCTCTCGGAGCATCGAAGTGAAGCAGCGTCTCTTTACCAAGGCGACTATCACGAGGGAGTGTCGAATGGCATTGACCGCTATTCATCCCGGCGAACACCGGTTTGGAGTGTCATGTCTGTGGATGATTTCCTTCCAGCTTCAAATTCTCCCGCATGATCCCAATATCCTTATCCCCGCGGCCTGAGATGTTGACGATAACAATCTCCGACTTCTTCATCTTGGGCGCGCGTTTCACCAATTCCGCCACAGCGTGCGCCGATTCCAGCGCTGGAATAATGCCTTCCGTTCGCGCCAGCAAGGTGGTAGCTTCCAGCGCTTCCACGTCTGAGGCCGACACATATTCTGCGCGTCCACTATCTTTCAGCGCAGCATGTTCCGGCCCGATGGAAGGATAATCCAGGCCGGCGGAAACCGAGTGGGTGGTCGCCACCTGCCCCGCCTCATCCTGCAATAGGTAGGAGTACGTCCCCTGCAGGACGCCGGGTGAGCCGCCGCGAAAACGCGCCGCATGGTCCCCAAGCTTGGTCCCGCGTCCGCCCGCCTCCACCCCGATCAGCGTCACCTTCTTGTCGTTCAGAAACTCGTGAAAAATTCCAATGGCATTCGATCCGCCACCCACACATGCCAGGATCGCGGTCGGCAGCTTGCCCTCAGCCTTCAGAATTTGCGCCCGCGCTTCCCGCCCAATCACCGATTGAAAATCCCGCACCATGGTCGGATAGGGATGCGCCCCCAGCACGCTTCCCAGCAAATAGTGCGTAGTGCGGACGTTGGTCACCCAATCGCGCATGGCTTCGTTGATGGCGTCCTTCAGCGTGCAGGAGCCCGACGATACGCCGCGCACCTCCGCGCCCAGCAGCCTCATGCGGAATACATTCAGCTCCTGGCGCCGCATGTCTTCCGTGCCCATATATACAACGCATTCAAATCCCAGCAGCGCGCACACCGTTGCAGTCGCCACGCCGTGTTGGCCCGCGCCGGTTTCCGCAATCACGCGATGCTTGCCCATGCGCTCCACCAGCAGCCCCTGCGCCAGACAGTTGTTGATCTTGTGTGCGCCGGTGTGCAGCAGGTCTTCGCGTTTCAAATAAATCTTCGCGCCGCCCAGCATCTTGGTAAGCCGTTGCGCAAAGAACAGTGGCGTCGGGCGCCCTGCATAAGTGCGGAACAACTCCCGCAGCCGCTGCTGGAACTTCGGGTCGCGCCGCGCCTTCGCATACGCCGCTTCCAATTCCTCCAGCGCAGGAATCAATGTTTCCGGTACGTAGCGCCCTCCATAGGCGCCGAATCGCCCTGCCGCATCTTTCGTCGCTGTCCCGCTGCGCCTGACTGCCATCGCTTAAATGATCTCCTCGGCTCGCCGCACCGCGTCCACGAACGCCCGTAGTTTTCGGTGGTCCTTCTTTCCGGGCGCCGCTTCCACGCCTGACGCCACGTCCACTCCCCACGGCCGAAACCGCCGGATCGCCGCATCCACATTGAGCGCCGTCAACCCTCCAGCCACGATTACCGGCACGATAAAGCTCATTTGCATGACCATGCTGTAACTCTTTTCCCAGTCGAAAGTTTTCCCCGTCCCTCCCGGTGCACTCGCGGATCCCGAGTCCAGCAGAAGCGCATACAGCGATTGTTTCGCGACCTCGCTGATGACTAAGTCTTCTTGCTCCAGCGCGCTCGCCGAATGGGTTGCAATCAGCTTAATGTTCCGGGCAGAGCGGTCTCGCTTCTCCGCTCGATGCCGCACGAATTCAGCAGTGGATTCAGGCCCGTGCAGTTGGACCGCTGTCAGCCCAACGCGTTCCGCAACGTGACTCACAAAATCCGCAGGTTCGTTCACAAACACGCCGACCCTTTCCACTTCGCGGGGAAGCCCTGCAACCATCTCGCGTGCCGCCTCGACCGCAACGTGGCGCGAACTCTTCTCGTAGAACACGAATCCCAACGCACTGGCGCCCGCCTCAGCAGCCGCTCGCGCATCTTTCAGGTTGGTGATTCCGCAAATCTTGATCCACGTCACCTTTTCATTCTATCTGTCCGCACCAATCCGCCGTCAGGCCTCCTCCCCACGAGTCTGGCCTGAATTTCGCTCCCGGAACATTCCCCGTGCTGGACAATCGCGCAAGGAAATTTCTAGTCCACATGCTCACCCTCCTCCACAAAACCCAGTTCCGGTTTCGGCAGAGTGTCGCCCGGCCTCGCCCAGAAAACGTAAAGTGACGGCAAAAGGATGATGCTGATAAACAGCTCGACCATCAGCCCTCCGACAATCACAATTGCGAACGGCCGCTGCGAATCTGAGCCAATGTCATGCGACAGCGCGGCGGGCAGCAATCCCAGTGTGGCCACCAGCATGGTCATCATGATGGGCCGCAAACGCAGGGTCGCACCTTCTTTGGCCGCCTCCCTCGGATTCATCCCGCGCGTCCGCAACTGGTTGATGTACTCGATCATGATCACGCCGATTTCCACTGACACGCCGATCAGCGCCAGAAACCCGAGCCCGGACGATACGGAGAAATGCGTTTTGGTCACCAACAGTGACAGCAGCCCGCCCAGAGGCGAGAGCGCCACCACCGCCATAATCAGAGCCACCCACTTCCACGAATCAAACGCTGAGTAGAGCACGAACGACATCAGCAGAATTGTGATTGGCACAATAAACGCCAGTCGGCGGTTGGCTCGCTGCTGGCTCTCGTATTCGCCGGTCCAGTCCAGGTGGTAGCCTTCCGGCAGCTTCACCTTTTGGTGGACGTCATCAATGGCCTGGCGCACCGTGCTGCCCAGATCGCGCCCGCGCACGCTGTACTTGATGGCAATATAACGTGACGCGCCCTCCCGATAGATGCTCGATGCGCCATCTTCCAGCTTGATCTGGCACACTTGTCCGAGCGAAACTCGTTCCCCCGACGGCGCCGGAATGCGGATGTTGGCAATGTCATCAACGGTCTTCCGGAACGGCGCCTGGTAGCGCACCGTCAAATCGTAGCGTTGTTCGCCCACCAGAACTTGGGTCACGGCTTTTCCGCCCACCGCCGTCTCCACCGCGTCCTGCACGTCGCTCACGTTGAGTCCGAAGCGGCTGGCGGCCGCGCGATCCACCACCAGGTTCACGTTGGGCTGGCCCCTCACCTGAAACGTCCCCAAGTCGGCGACTCCGGGGATTTTCGCCATCACGCTTTGAATCTCCTCCGCCTTTTGTTCCAGCTCTTTCAGATCACGGCCGAACAGTTTTACCGCGAGCTCACCCTTCACCCCGCTGACCGCCTCCTCGACATTGTCGGAAATGGGCTGCGAGAAATTCCATTCCACGCCCGGCAACTTATCGAGTTCGTCAGACATGGCGGCGATCAGCTGGTTCTTGGTGTGGAACTGCGTCCGCCACCGGGCCCGCGGCAACAAGTCCACAAAAAACTCTGTGTTGTAGAAGCCGCTGGCATCGCTGCCGTCGTCGGGCCGTCCCACCTGGCTCACTACTTGCTTGGTCTCGGGAAATTTCGCCAGCAGGGCGCGGGCCTTGTTCGCCAAATCCACTCCCGCCGTGGGCCCAGTGCTGGGAGCCAACGTCCCGCGCACCCAGATCGCCCCTTCGTCGAGGTGAGGCAAGAACTCCGACCCCACAATCCCGCCGAACCCCAGAAACAGCATTAACGCCAGTCCCGCCACTCCCATGCCCAGTGTGAACTTCAGGTGATCGAAGCACCAGTCCAGTTGCTCCTGATACCGCCGCTGCAGAAACTCCAGCACCGGGTTCTTCCATTCCTTTGCGCCTGACTTGAACAACATGCTGCAGAGCACAGGAGCAATCAGCAGCGCGAACAGCAATGCACCCAGCAGCGCGAAAGCCACGGTCCATGCCATGGGACGGAAGAGCCTCCCCTCCACCCGTTGCAGGGTGAAGATCGGCAAGTACGCGATGATGATGATGGCGCGCGCGAAAAACACCGGCTTCTGCACTTCATGCGCGGCGGTTGCCACCACTTCCACAAATGTCTTCTTTTTGTTCGCGAATTCGGTGTGGCGAAGGATGTTTTCCACCATTACGACTGAGCCATCTACCACCATTCCAAAATCCAGTGCTCCCAATGACAGCAGGTTCGCTGGAATGTGCCGGAGATCGAGCAAGATCGCCGCAAATAACAACGAGAACGGGATAGTGAACGTCACGATGAGCGCGCTGCGCACGTTGCCCAGGAATAGAAACAGGATCAGCGTCACCAGCAACACACCGTCAATCAGATTGCGCAGGACGGTGTGCGTTGTGTAATGCACCAGGTCGCTGCGGTCCAGGTGAGAAACAATCTGTACCCCCGGCGGCAGAATGCCCGAGTTCACTTGCTTGATCTTTTCGTGCAGGGCATCGAGCGTCGCGTCTGCCTCGGCCCCCTTCCGCAGCAGAACGATACCTTCCACCACATCGTTGTCGTCCACCACCACTCCGTCCTCCCGATGAATGGCTTTGCCTAATTGCCCCAAACGCACTTTGGGGGCCTGCACTACAGTCGCAACATCGCGGACCCGTACCGCCGTCCCGTTTTGTACTTTCAGCACAGTGGCTGCGATGTCGTCAGTCGTCTCCGCCAGGCCGACCACCCGCACATTGAGTGCCTGCTCGCCGCGCTCGATGAATCCGCCCCCCGCATTCGTGTTGTTGTTCGCGATGGCCTGCTCCACCTGGCCGATCCCAAGCCCATAAGAGACAAGCTTGCCCGGATCAACCTGCACCTGGTATTCGCGGGTCTGACCTCCAAAAATGTTCACTTCCACCACGTTCGGAACCGCCTTGAACTGGTTCCGCACCACCCAATCGTTCAGCGCCTTCAATTCCATCACGTCGTAGCGCGGGTTGGTGCTCTTGAGCGTGTAGAACATGATCTGCCCCGTGGGGCTGTAGTCAGATCCCAACCCGGGATTGACCCCAGTGGGCAGGGTGGCCAGTTGGAACCGGTCCAACACTTCCTGCCGCGCGTTAAAGGTTGTGATGTCATCGTCGTAAATGATCGTGATGACCGACAATCCCGCCAACGAGACGGAGCGCAGGTGGGTCATGTGGGCGACCCCGTTCAGCGTCACTTCCAGCGGGACCGTAATCTGCTGCTCCACTTCTTCTGCCGCATGTCCAGGCCACTGCGTGATGATCTGCGTATAAGTATCGGCCACATCCGGGTACGCTTCGATGGGCAGATTTCGAAACGAAATGATCCCCCATACGAACAGCACCAGAGCCACACTTAAAATCAGAATGCGGTTTCGCAGCGCGAAATTGATGAGATAGGCGATCATTTGCCCTGCCCCGCCGCTTCCGTGGAAAACGCCAGCGCATTCACCACGATTTCCTGGTCCGGCTTCAGCCCCCCCTGAATCTGCTGCATGCCGTCGCTGCCACTGCCCAGCGGGCGAACTTCCAACTTGCGAAACTGTTTGTCCCCTTCCTTCACAAACACCCAGTCTTTGTCTTGCAATCGCATTACGGCGGTCGTGGGGATCACCGTCCTCGCCTCCAATTTGCGTGACCGGAAGGTCGCCATCGCAAACATTCCCGGACGTAGCACGCCCTCACGGTTGCTCAAAACAATCCGCACTTTTGCCGACCGAGTATTCGCATCGAGCACTCGCGAAATGTCCGCGATGGTCCCGTGGAACACGCGCTCGGGATAGGCATTCAAGCGAATCTCCGCGGCGTCCCCGTTGTGCACTTCTCCCAGGTCGTTTTCAAACACGTCGCAAACCACCCACACGCTCGACAGGTCCGCGATGGTAAACAGGTTTGGGGTATTGTCCAGGCTCTTGATTCCCTCAAATCCCGCAACGTTCTGCTCGATGATCGTTCCCGAGACCGGCGCCCGCAATTCAATCATCTGCGCCGGATGCGCCGGATCGCCGCCCAGCACTCTCACCCGGTTTTCCGCCGTCTGCACGTCCACTTTGGTTTTGTCTTCAGTGCTTTGCGCCAACTGCAGATCCTTCTCCGCCAGGGCGCCATGTGAATAGAGCAGTTGCGCGCGCTCCAGGGATTTGCCAGCCAATTGTTCGTCGGCCCGTGCTTTCTGCCAGTCGCCCACCGCCTGTGACAAGTCAGGGCTCGAAATGATCAGCAGCGTCTGGCCTTTCTTAACGGAATCGCCCAGCCGGACTTTCAACCCCACCACTCGTCCGGACCCCAGTGAGGTCACGTGGATGGTGCGAGTGATGTCAGGGACAATGGCGCCGTTCGCGGTCAGCACCGTCGGAATCTGTCGCGTCTCCGCTTTCACCAGCTTGAAGAGTTCGGGGTGGTCCACCCTAAACACCGCGGGATCCTCCGACACTTCCGCTTTGGTCGGCGGCGCCACAGGTTCGGTCGAGCAACCCACCGCCGTCAACCCACAGGCGGCTAGCAGCAGTGCAGCGCTTAAGGTTCGAAGAAGTCGTTCAGCTTTCATTGAATCACCTCGCGGCCTACGGCTTGGTTCAATCGAGCTCCAGCCGTCAGGTAAGCGCCCACCAAGTTCACATAGTTCAACTGCACCGTGCGGTATTCGGTTTGTGCGTTCAGGAAATCCAGCAGCGAAGCCCCGCCCTGTTGATAGGAGAAAGTAATGGTGTCGCGGACCCTTACCGACTGCTGAAGGTACTTGGCCTTGTAAGGCCGCAGCAGATTCAGGTTGCTTTCGAGCGTGGCATAACTCGAATCCACGTCGCTGTAGACTTGCGCTTCCGCGGCATCGCGCAATCTCTCATTCCGTGTGATATCGATTTGCGTGCGCAGTGTTTCTCCCTGGTTGCGGTCGAAGATGCGCAGTGGGATGCTCACGCTGATGCCGAGCGTGTTGATTCCAAACGGGTTGTTGTTGGATGAATTGTGCGTATACCACGCACTCAAGGTTGGATCGGTGGAACCGTTCGCCACCGCCAGCTTGTGGTCGGTTTGAGCTTTATCCACGGCTTCTACCGCGGCCTTCAAGTCAGGTCGCGTGTCTAGTGCGATCTTCCGGAACTGGTCACGCGGCATAACTTGATCGCTGAAATCGAACGGCCCGCTTACATCCACTTGTTCAATCGGAGTCCGATCGTTCAGCAGCGCCAGCAACTGGATCTTGGCGTTCTCCAGACTCTGCTGAGCCGCTTGCAAGTCCGATTCATACTGCACCCGCTGCAGTTCCAGCCGGTCCACATCAATCTGCGCGATGTCGCCCGCATGGAATCGGTTTCTACCGATATCGAGGACTCGGTCGTAATACTCCAGGTTGTCTTTTGCCAGCTGCAGCACCGCCTTTGCCTGCAGCGTTGCCACAAACGCGCCGCGCAGATTGAACAGCAGAGTTCGCTCCAGATCCACATGGCCCGACTCCGCCAGCAAGGTCCCTTTTTGCGCGCTCTCCAGGCGTAGCTCCCGCTTGTGCTGCCGCTCATGCAGATAGCTGATGCTGGGGTATTCAAAAGTGCCCGCGAACGGCCGCCAGCCCCCGTTGTGAGGGGCGATTTGCGTCCCGTCCGCCGATAATGTGAACTGCGGATTGGGACGGAAAAACGCCGTGATCTCCTGTGCCTTGGATTCGTCGATGTTCAGCTTGTCGGCGAGCAACGTGGGATTGTTATTTTCGAACCGCTCCCGCACCTGCTCCCAGGTCAGCGCGGTCTGCGCCAGTGCGGAACTCGCGCACGCCACGGTCAGCGTCACGCTCCACCACCATCTGTATGTTCTTGGCATCCAGCACTCCGTTCCGTCCCCTCGGCGCTTCCACGCTGGCGGGACGCCACTTCGGGCCAGATTAGCCCGGTGGAATGAATGATGTTTCTGAAAGGGATTTGACTCGCATTGCGGCTGCGTGAAGAGCTAGGCGAGGGGAAACTGGGGCGGCGCTCGACCCGCATGAGCGCGAAGACTAACTTCTGGCAATGGCCCGGGCACCATCAACACCACTTGCCCTACCGGCTGGTGGCTGCGGCCCAGAGTGGCGGCCGCATTACTGGACGCTACATAGAAAGAGGATTCCACGCACCGCGATCGATCTTCCCCGCTCGCCTGCCGGACGCTCCCCTTAGACTTGCCTTCTTCCATTTCCGGTCGCGCCGCCTGTAAATCGTCGGTGACGGAAATTACCGGGAACAGCAACACCATCAAACATCCCAACACCAGCAGGGATCGGGCTGCGTCGCCGAAACTACGGTCGCGCCCGCGGGTTCTCCCTTGCCGCCAGATGGCGTACCCCGGCAGCAGCAGCAGCACCCATACCAGATTGAGCAGCAGTTCCATACTTAACAATTAATTACAGCCGGATGGACAGTCTCAGCAGCGGAAATTCTCCCGCGCCAGCTGTCAGAATACCATCTGACGCCGTGTCCGAGTATCGTCGCGCCTCAACACTTACGGTCCCTGTGTGATCGACAACGGGCTTGCGGTCTGCAGGCTTTGCCGGAAAATTACGTTCTTGCTCGCCACTTCCGCCACCGCGTCCGCGTGTACGCCATAACCACCCATCGGCAGCGTGTTGCCAAAGGCAACCTCTTGGGTCGTTCCCGCCTTCAGCGAAAAACGCTCGTATCCCAGCGCTGTTGCCCGCCCGTTCCCCGCCACCCCCACCACAATCACAGTGAGGTCGAAATCGTCCTTGCTGCCGTTGGAAACCCTGACCGACCCATCAATTCGGTTTTCTCGCGCCAGCGGCGGCTTCATCCACTCCAGCAACAACGCGCTCACAATGCGCAGTTTGAAATCCCGGCTCGCGGCATGCGAGGGCTTCCCCGAGTCGCTCACCGTCACCGTGAACGCATATTCCCCCGCCTGCCTCACCACCCCGGTGATCGTTCCTTCTGGTTCCGACAATGCAAGCCCGTCGGGCAAGGCTCCCTGCGTCACTTTCCAGTGCCGCGTCCCCTCGCCGCCCAGCGCCATCAGCGCAACATACATCCGCTCCTGCATCGCGAACGAAGGCAATGAATCCGTAGTGATCCAAAGCTTGTACTCGCCGCCCGCCTTCTGCGCCTGCACGCTTGCGCACAGCAGCGCCACAACGCAAATCCATACTGAAGCCGCGCGGGATAACAGACGTAGGCACATAGGCGAGCGCGGCTTCTATCTCCCCACCCGCAACGATGGCACCAATACGCCCGACCCAACCTGGCTGTCTTTGCTCGGGTTGCTGGCAGGTTTGCTGGCAGGCAGGCTTCTCTCTGCTGCATCCGGCGCCTTGGTCAATTTCTTCGCCAGCTCAGCAAAGCTGCGTCCCAGAGGATTTTTCTCTTGCAATGCGATCGGACTTCCCTTGTCCACCGCTGCGCTGATCGCCGCATAGTTGTTCGGGATCGTCCAGAACACCCGGCAACCGGTTGCTTCTTCCAGGTCGAGTTCACTCATCCCGGGAATCTTCTGATACCGGTTCATCACCAGACCCGCTCTACCCCGCTCATCGCCTTGCCGCAGCGCAATGGAAAGCTGCCGCGCGCTCCACAGCGATGCCTGGTCTGCTTGCGCCACCACTAGCGTGATCGTGGATATCTCCTGGATCAACCGTGCCATGTCGTCCGCCCGGCCTGAGCCGTCCACCACGACCTCGGCATATTGGCTGGTCAACAAGTCGAACAACTGCATCAGGTCATTGGCTGAGGGCGCCTGAGACGTCGGTTGTTGCGGCCCCGCCAGCAGATGCAATCCCGACTTATGCTGCGTCACCAGTCCCTGCAACAGAGACGCGTCCATGCGATGGAAGCTTTGCAGCGCTTCCACCACTCCGAATGCTGGGCGCAAATTCAAATGCAGCGCGGCGTGTCCCAGCGCCGCCAAATCCACCAACACAACTTTGCCGGTCAATCGCTGCAGCGCCACCGCCGTATTCACCGCCACCGTCGTCGCGCCGCTCCCGCCCTTCGCATTCAGAAAGGCATACACCCGCGAGCGCTGGAGGCTGGCCGGCGACTGCCCTCGATTGGCCCGATATCGGGCAAAGGCTTCGATCCACGCCTCCCGATTGGCGTTCCGGTCCACAAATTCAACCGCGCCCGCCCGCATCGCCGAAACGATTAAATTGGGCTGGCTTACTTCTCCCACTGCAAAAATGCAGATCTCCGGAAGGTACCCCCGAATCAGCTCCATCGCTTCAAACGCACGCTGCGGCCGGTGCGATTCAATTTCCACCAGCACCACCTCCGCGCCTTGTCCAACCAGCAGGCGCAATACCGCACTCGATCCATTCGTTGGAAGACCCAGGTGGCTGAACACCACTCGGCCCAGTTGCGTGCTGTCCACGCGATTCGCCAGGACCGCAGCTTGCTCGCGATCCTCGCTCAGCAGCACGGCAGGAATGCCGTGGCTGGAACGTTCTTGCCCCGAATTTCGGTTCAACTGCATCACGAAAGCCGGCTCACTTTGTTGCCCGCTGGCTCCCGCCGCCTGCTTCCAGGCAGCGTCGGCACCTGCTTCAATTATGGACTCAATTCACAGACGGAGTCGAGGCGCGCAGCTTGGGTTTTTCCCCACAGTCGTTGCTTCAATTCTATGCAAAGAAACTTGAATTGGAAAGCCGCAAAACCAAGTCCGCCCAAGTCCCCGCAAGCCCTAGCTTTATACTAGAGAGGGAATGATGCCAGCCGGGCCCAGCACCACCGTCCATCGCCATCCGCACACCCCTGCCCTGAGCAGCGGCCAGCGAGCGTGGCGGGCCTTGCGCCACCGCAATTTTCAGCTCTTTTTCGGCGGCCAGCTCATTTCCCTGACCGGCACCTGGATGCAGAGTATCGCTCTCTCCTGGCTGGTCTATCGCCTCACCGGTTCCGCTCTGCTGCTCGGCACGGTAGGCTTCGCCAGCCAGATCCCCGTCTTTCTCGTCGCCCCGTTGGGCGGAACCATCGTGGACCGCGCCAATCGCCACCGCATCATCGTCGGTACCCAGACTGCCGCCATGATTCTGGCTTCCGTTCTCACTGTGCTCACGCTTACTCACCGCATCCAGGTGTGGCAAATCTTTGTGCTTTCCGCCCTGCTGGGGATTGTTAATGCCTTCGACATCCCTGCCCGTCAGGCGTTCCTGGTAGAGATGGTCGGTCGCGAAGACCTCATGAACGCCATCGCCCTCAACTCTTCCATGTTCAACGGCGCCCGCATCATCGGCCCCGCTATCGCCGGAATTCTAGTTTCCCGCATCGGCGAGGGCTGGTGCTTCTTCGCCAATGCCGTCAGCTACATCGCAGTCATCATCGGCCTGCTTCTGATGCGCGTCAAAAAACCTCATCGCCCCGCTTCATCGGCCTCGCCATTGGCCGACATTCTCGAAGGCTTTCGCTTCGTCAGCCGCTCCGGCCCGATTCGCGCCATCTTGCTGCTGCTCGGCCTGGTCAGTCTGGTGGGAATGCCCTACACCGTCCTGATGCCCGTTTTTGCCGACCGCATCTTGCATCGCGGCGCTCACGGTCTCGGGATCTTGATGACCTTCACCGGAATCGGCGCTTTGCTCGGTGCCGCCACCCTCGCTTTTCGCTCGGGGGTGAAAGGCCTGGGCCGCTGGATTGCACTGTCCTGCGCCGGCTTCGGCGTCAGCCTCTTCGCGTTTTCCTTTTCCCGCAGCTTCTGGCTCTCCGCTGCTCTCTTGCTGCCCGTGGGCTACAGCATGATGCTCGAGATGGCCTGCTCTAACACCCTCATCCAAACCATGGTGCCCGACCACTTGCGCGGCCGTGTGATGGCCGTCTATTCCATGATGTTCATGGGTATGGCGCCCTTCGGCGCGTTGTTTGGGGGCGCGCTGGCCGACAAGCTGGGCGCGCCCATCACCGTCGCCGTTGGTGCCACCGCATCCGTGATCGGCGCCATTGTCTTCGGGACGCACCTCCCCAGAATTCGCGTCGAAGCGCGCCAGATGATCATCGCCCAAGGCCTGGTAGGCGGAGAACCCGCCGAAGAAATGAACGCCCGCGCCGTCAACGACTAGCCCCGCGCCCGCAGCGGCAAAGTGATTCCAGCCGCAGCCTCGGCATTGATCGGCCCAGCCCGTAAGTGCTGTGCCGGCTGGGCATTGATCAGCCCAGCCCGTAAGTGCTGGGTACGCTGGGTAGGCGAAGCGGAACCGACCGAGTCCCGCCAGGGACGCCACTCGACCGCGCTCGCAGGGACCGCCCAGAGCAGTCCCTGCCTCGCCGCTACTCCACCCACCGCATCCGGTCCTACTGCGCCGTGATCTTCCCGAAGTGCCCATGCACGTACCCACTCGGGCCCGACGTGTAGAACAGCTCGGTGGTCTTGCCCCCGGAGCCGCCGTTGCCGTATTTCAGATCCCACAGCCCGTTAATCGCAATCGCTTTGCCCGCGCTGGTTTTCAGCGGACCCAGCAGTGCGCCCGTAGTCGGATTGAACGCATTGATTTTCCCATCCCCCAGGTTCCCCACAATCAGGTCGCTGCTGAATGTGCCGAAGTTCGACGGCGCCACCACGATTCCCCACGGTGCGTTCAGCGAACCCTTGGTGATCAACCGCTTCAGGAAGTTGCCGTTCAGGTCGAACTCGTCCACATAGCCGCAGCCCGCGCAGAAGGTTGCGTCCGTCTTGGTGGCATTTTGCTTGGCGTAGAGCACGTACATGATGCCGCCAATATTGCGAATGTTGAACGGGGCGTAACCGCTGGGTATGCCGCTGTCATGAAACGATCCGGCCAGCGAGGTCTTGGTGAACGTTTTGTTGAACACGTCAATGGTGCCGGCGTGAAAGTTGGCCACATACAGGAAGTTGCCGGTCCCGTTGTTGGCGATTTCCATCCCTTTGTAGTTGGCCTGAGAGGTGGAATTATCTACCCCAATCTGGGCATTGGTGCCAGCGCCCGTCCAGCCGCTGATCGTGCCGTCTTCGGTGACGAACAGGAACACCGAAGGCAATCCGCCGAGCACGAAGTCGGCAGAGGAGTTGTACACCGTCCCCGTTGGCGAACCCTTGGTCCCGCCCGCCGCCGGCGGAATAGTGACTACTAGCGATTGTGGCGCGCCGCTTCCGATGTAGAGCGTGGACAATCCAGAATTGTTGTCCGAAACCCAGAAGTCTCCCGACGGGCTGTAGCTGATGCCCCATGCGTTTTGAAGGTTGACGTCGGTAAATGCTCCCATGCCGGTTTGGTCGGCGGTCAGTACGACTGCTTTATACGATGCTGCGTGCGCCGGTATTACCGCTGCGGCGGCAATCACTGCCAGGCAAAGCGCGAACCACGCGGCTCGGCGATTGAGTCCTGAAGGGGTGTTCATAATTTCTCCTTGAATTTGGGTGACTGGCCTCGACCGTAACAAACAGGTTGTCCAGAAATCAAGCCAGCACGCCAAATCTAAGCGAGGCCCAGCGACCAAATGTCACCAGGATGTTGCTTTTTGGTCATCATTTCTCTATGGCAGGCAGGGCGGGGGGATGACGCGTGAGTGCTGCGTTAATCCTCGCCCTTTCCGCTGGCGACTCAACTGGCTCCGGCACCGCCCGTTCGCGCCGCGGCAGCGGTTGTTGCAATTCACCGATGCCAGCAACGAACGACTTCACGTTCTACGGATTTCCAGAGGAGTGCCGCAAGTTCGATGAACGCCATCCTTTGTGAAACGAAATGATGGGCAATCTCGCACGTGCGCTGGATCTGGCGTTTAAGAGAGTGGAAGTGATGGAACACCCCGCCGACAAGTTTGTCTACTTGTTCGGACGGGTAATCCTCGAAGACTTCATGGAGATCACGCTCGTCTGCTATCACGGCTACGGTGTTGCGGCCTCCAAGCTCGTTCGCAGCATGTACGAGCTCGCTGTTACGGTGCGTTACCTTCATGAGCACCCCGACGAGGTGGAAACGTTTTTGGCTTACCATCTCGTTCAAGAAGACAAGTTCACCAGTCGCTTAATTGAGACTTTCGGTGGGAGCATTCTGCCAGCTGATCTCATCGCAGAAATCAGACGCAAGGCAGCTGAGGTCAAAGAAGACTTCATGATTCCGGTCTGTGATCATCC
This sequence comes from Acidobacteriaceae bacterium, assembly GCA_025360645.1. Classification (GTDB taxonomy): domain Bacteria; phylum Acidobacteriota; class Terriglobia; order Terriglobales; family Acidobacteriaceae; genus JANYBT01. The sequence continues at coordinate 30,197 of JANYBT010000146.1, forward strand.
CGGCTCGAAGATGCGGTTGAATCACACCTGGAACAAACTAAACTTTGTTGCGATGGCGAAGAAGGCCGGAGCAATCGGCTCGCTCATCCTCTCTGGCTACTACTTCCCGTTGCGTCATGCTCATCCGACATTCGGAGGCCTGAAGGAGCGACTGGAAATCGTGAACGAGGAGGTGAGTCTAAAGGGCGATTCACAGCCCGAAACCGCAGATCATTCATTGAAGACTGCCCACAACTGCATCCTTGATACTTTGCTTGTGCAAAGCGAACACTTTAGAATCGAAGGACTCGAAGAAGCGATACAAGTTTGCTACCGTGACTTCGTGCGTGTCTGGTCGCCAGACTCTCCGTTGTTGAAATAGCGCACTCTCCGACCGCACCACATTTTTGCCTGCGGGGCAAAACTCGACGTTGCTCTTGGTTTTGGGTGGCGCAGCGCTTCAGCGCTGCGGTAACCGCGTGGTGTGAACGCGGCTTTTAGCCGCTGAGGTAGCGGGTCTAGCTCAAAGACGGCCCCGCCCCCCTACTCCTCCGAAAACGCCATCTGCGGCTCCGCTTCTCCCGCCAGTGGCCCGGCCGAGAGCGCCTGTATCCCGTACTCATATCCCTTTTCGAATGCTTTCAAGTTCAGCTCGCGGAACCGCTCCGGCACCGAATCCGCCACCGCCTTCCGCACCGCATCGGGCTCCAGCAACTCGGTCACGGCGGTGAAGAACCCAACCATCACAATATTCAGCACCATGCGTTTGCCCAGGTCTTCCGCCAGGCGAGTCGCGGGCACGCTGTACACCTTCACTTCAGCATTGATGTTTTCCAGGTGCACCAAATCCTGCTCCACGATCAGCATCCCGCCATCTTTCAGTTCGGGCGCGAACTTCGAGTACGCTTCCTGCGACATCACCACCAGAATGTCAGGCTGGCTCACATACGGATACAGAGTCTGCGATTCTGACACGATCAATTGCGCGCTGCATGCCCCGCCCCGCGCTTCCGGCCCAAAGCTCTGCGTCATGGTCGCAAACGCGCCCTGGTAGATGGAGGCGGCTTTGCCCAACACAATCGCCGACAGGATCACTCCCTGTCCGCCAAATCCCGCCAATCGAATCTCGGTTAGCCGCATACTCCGCACCCCTCTTCCTCATGCTCCATTTCTGGTCGAATGTACCGCTCTCCCAGGCTCTCCGTCATTTGCGCGGTCATCATGGTCTGGTAGTCGGGCCGCTCCCGATCCACAAACTTCCCCACCACGATTTCGCCGGTCATGGTCAGCCCCGCTTCGCTGGTGGGCGAACCGTTGCGTACCTTGCTGGCTTCTTTGTAGTACTTCATGGTGTCCAGTCCATCGCCCAGTTGATTGCGCCGCTGGTAGAGCGTGGGGCACGGCGAAATCACTTCGATAAAGCTGAAGCCCTTCTTCTGGAATGCTTCTCCGATGGACCGCGCCAGTTGTCGCACGTGGAACGTCGTCCACCGCGCCACATAAACCGCACCCGCCGCTTCCAGCAGGTGCGGCAGGTTAAACGACGGCTCGAAGGCCCCGTACGGCGAAGTGGCTGTGATCGCGTGTCCCGGCGTGGTCGGCGCCGTCTGTCCGCCCGTCATCGCGTAGATCAGGTTGTTCACGCAGATCACTTTCAGGTCGATGTTCCGCCGCGCCGCGTGGATCAAGTGGTTGCCGCCGATGGCCGAAAGGTCTCCATCCCCCGAGTACACCACCACGTTCAACTTGGGGTTCGCCAACTTCAGTCCGGTGGCAAACGGAATCGCCCGCCCGTGCGTGGTGTGGAACGAGTCCAGCTTCACGTATCCCGCCACTCGCCCCGTACATCCGATGCCCGACACCAGCGCCAGGGATTGCAAGTCAATCCCGGAATCGATCAGCGCGCGTGCAAAACAATTTACTGTCGTGCCGATGCCGCATCCCGGACACCAGATATGCGGCATGCGGTCGGTCCGCAGAAATCTCTCAACAGGATTGACTAGCTCGCTCATCGTGTCGCCTCCAGGATGGCGTTCAGGATTTCTTCTGGCCGGTGTACGCTTCCCCCGGCGTGGGACACCGCAATCGTCCGCGCCTTGCCCCCCGCGGCCCGTTCCACTTCCCGCACCATCTGTCCCAGGTTCAGTTCCGGCACCACAAACGCCTTGGCCTTCTCCGCCAGTTCGCGAATGCGTTTCTCCGGAAACGGCCAACAAGTAATCATGCGGAATTTGCCGACTTTCAATCCGCGCGCCCGCGCCATGTCGATGCCCTTCTGCGCCACTCGCGATGTGATGCCGTACGAAACTACGATCACATCCGCACCTCCGATGCCTTCTTCTTCGGCGATCATGATCCGGTCGGCGGCATCCCGAATCTTGTTTTGCAGCCGTCGCACCAGCTTGTCCTGGGTTTGCGGCGTCATGTTCGGATACCCGCGCTCATCGTGCGTCAGCCCGGTCATGTGAAACTTGTAGCCTTCTCCGGCGTGCGCCATTTCCGGCACCAGATCGCCGTTGGTCCCATACGGCAGATACTCCTCCGCGCTCTTGCGCGTGTGTTTGCGCGGCGTCACTTCAATCCGGTCCGCGGGTGGGATGACCACCTTCTCCGTCATGTGCCCCACCACCTCGTCCATCATGAACATCACCGGCACGCGAAATTCCTCCGCAAAATTAAACGCCTTGATGGTCAAGTCAAAGCACTCCTGCGGTGAGTTCGGGCATAGCGCAATCACTTCGTAGTCGCCGTGCGAGCCCCATCGCGCCTGCATCATGTCGGCTTGCGCCGGCAGCGTGGGCAGCCCCGTCGAAGGTCCGCCTCGCTGCACATCCACAAATACGCACGGCGTCTCGGTCATCGCCGCGTATCCAATGTGCTCCATCATCAGCGAAAATCCCGGCCCTGACGTCACCGTGAACGCTTTTGCTCCGCCCCACACCGCGCCCTGCAGCGTGATCGACGCCGCCAGTTCGTCTTCCATTTGAATGAACGTTCCGCCGACCAGCGGCACTCGCGCCGCGAATCGCTCCACGATTTCGGTGGAGGGAGTGATCGGATAACCCGCCGAAAATCGCGCGCCCGCCGCCAGCGCACCTTCACAGCACGCGTGGTCGCCGTCAATAAAATGAGTTCCCGTCAGCACGCCCTTGGGATCAGCTTTCATGATTGGCCTCCTGCTTCGCGGCCGCCGGCGTCTTGGTGCCGTAGATCGCAAAGTCCGGACAGTACATGCCGCACAAATCGCACCCGCTGCATTTCTCAGGCGCCACCACGTGCGGCGGATGATATCCCTTCGAGTTAAAAGCAGACGAAAGCGCCAACACCTTGGTGGGACAAAACTCCACGCAGAAACCACAGGCCTTGCAACGCTCCACGACGATCGATACACGTCCTTTGGGCACAGCACCCCCACGCCGGGAACGATTCCCGCTCCCAGGCTCACCATAAAAGTATGAATGGGATTCGTCTCAGAACGACGTGACGCCCGTCACTAAAGCGTGTGAGGCACCGCACGCCCGCTCGCTGCGGAGCGGTGCCGCCGAAGCTTACATTTCTGGCGTTTCTTTTGCCGTACCCCGCGTCCCCCGCGTCCTCTGTGGTCAAACGCCCTACCGCCCCAACCCTTTGCCCCGCAAGAACTCCCGCACCACCTGCTTCACGTCGCGATGCTCTCCATCCACCGCGTAATTCAGCCGCTGCATCTCCGCCTCGGAAATCTTTCCCGCCAATTCCCGCAAAGCCTCTCCGACTTCCGGATGCTTCGCCAGCGTCTCGCTTCGCACCAGCGGCACCGCATCGTAAGGCGGAAAATAATGCTTATCGTCCCCCAGCACGAACAAATCCAGCGCCGGAATCAATCCATCCGTCGTGTTCCCCGCTGCCAGATCAATTTGTTTGTCTTGCAACGCCCGCGCCAGCAATCCCAAATCCATGATGCGCGGCGCTTCGGCAAACTTCAGCCCGTAGGTCGCTGCCAATCCCTTGTAGCCGTCCGGCCGTTCCATGAACTCGTAGCCAAACCCTGCGCGCCACTGCGGAGCATGCGTCGCCGCCTGCGAAATCGTCTTCACCCCCAGTCGCCGCGCATCCTCGCCACGCATCTCCATCGCAAACGTGTCGTTGAACCCAAACCCCGGCCCTACCTCGATCCCGAACCTCTCCCTGTACCCAGCCTTCACTCGCTCATACACCTCCGCACTATCGCCGCCCGGCTTCTCCTTGAGCACCGCAGTCAACGCCGTCCCGGTGTACTCCGGATACACATCGATCCGCCCCGCCAACAGCGCCTGATGACAAATGAATGTCCCCGCCAGATAAAACCGCCGCTCCACTTCCAGATGGGTTTTCGCTTCCAATTGTTGTGCGATGATCTCGCCCAGCACCAGTTGCTCGGTAAAATTCTTCGATCCCACCACCACGCGGTTGGCATGCGACGGCGCGCACCCTGCCAGCCACAGGCACATCAACGCCGCCACTCCGCACCGCACTGCGCCCGCGTTCACCACTGGCTCAGCCGCTTCTCGACCCACCCCAGCCCCATGTCCGCCGCCAGCGCCAGGCAAGACGCTGGAATCGCGCCCGCCAGAATCACCTGGTTATTCACCATCGCCAGCCCGCGAAAAATAAACTCTCCCAAGCCTCCCGCCCCAATCGCCGCCGCAATGGTCGCCACTCCCACCGAAATCACCGTCGCCACCCTCACCCCCGCGATGATCACTCCCATCGCCAGCGGAAGTTCCACTCGCCACAACAATTGCCGGTCGGTCATCCCCATCCCCCGTCCCGCCTCCACTACCGTCCTGTCCACACCTTGAATTCCCACCGAAGTATTTCGAATCAGCGGCAGCAGCGCGTAGAGAGTCAGCGCCAGAATCGCCAGCCGGTCGGCGCGTTCCCCAATCCACGGCGCCGGCAGCAGGAAGCCGAACAACGCCAGGCTCGGGATGGTCTGAATAATGTTGGCCCCGCCCAGCACCGCCTTATTCAATCGCGGCACCCGCGTCACCAGGATCCCCAGCGGTACTCCGATCGCCACCGCCAGCGTCATCGCTGCGCCCACCAGCCACAAGTGCTCGCCAGTCAGTTCCAGCACTTCTTTGCGGTTCTGCACCAAAAATTGCCAGAGCCCCATGCTCACCTCACTCCTGCGGACGCTCGCTAAGAAACGCATCGCGATACGCACTCACCAGCGGATGCCGCGACCCCCGAAACTCTTCCGGCGTCAGCACCGCTTCCAACTCTCCCGCCTCCATCAGCGCCACCCGGTCCGCCAGAAACAGCGCCTCGTGCAAGTCATGCGTCACAAATACCACTGTCTTGCGCAGCCGCCGCTGCAACTCCGCGAACTCACGCTGCAACTCCGCCCGAGTCAGCGGATCAAGCGCCCCAAACGGTTCATCCATCAGCAGAATCGGCGGGTCCGCCGCCAGCGCCCGCGCCACTCCCACCCGTTGCCTCTGCCCTCCCGAAAGCTCTCGCGGATACCGCCCCGCCAACTCCTGGTCCAGTCCCACCAGCTTCAACATCTCCGCCACTCGCGCCGTTGTCCGCGCCTCATCCCACTTCTCCAGGCTCGGCACCAGCGCAATATTCTTTGCCACCGTGAAGTGCGGAAACAGACCCGCCTCCTGAATCACGTATCCGATGCTCCGCCGCAATCGAATCACATCCCACTGTGACGTCGCCACCCCCTCGACTCGCACCTGACCGCCGGTCGGTGACAGCAGGTGATTGATGAGTTTAAGTGCGGTGGTCTTGCCCGATCCGCTGCGCCCCAGCAGCACCAGCGTCTCGCCCCGGGCGACGGAGAGGTTCAGCCCCTTGAGCAGCGCCAACCCACTTGCATATTGGAAGGAAACATCGCGGAACTCAATGGCCGGGCCGGCATAGGCGTTGTCGGTCATGGTGTGTTCAATTACCTTGTCCCAAACCTTATCCTGTGACCGCGCTCACCACTGGCAGTGACTCGCTTCGACCGCAACCTCTTCGTCGTGATCCCAATCACGACTACGGGTGATTCGTCTTGTACGCACTTTCCGGCAACCCCGTGATCCGAATTCCCCCGTGGCCTTTGTGCCGGATGTTCAGCCCGATGATCAGCGCCGTGATCTGCTCCACGATCCTGGCATTCTCCAGCTTGCCGCCGTCAATCGCCCGCACTCCGGGAATCTTCGCCGCCAGTTCGCACACCAGCGCTGTCGCATTCGCATCGTCGCTGCACACAATTACATCGCAGTCCATCGCCGCGTCGCCGTTCAGCGCATCCGCCCCGGTGTTCTGAAACGCCGCCACCACCGCCACTCCCTTGGGCGCCAGTTCCGCCGTCTGTTGCGCTGCCGAGCCCTGCCACACTCCCAGCGTCCGGCTGGCTCGTCCTCCCACTCCCGCAGCCAGCGGCACCGTCGCATCCATCAAAATGCCCCCCGCTTGGATCGCCGGCTTCAGTTGCTTCAGCAGTTCCGCTTGTCCCTCAAACGGTACTGTCAGCATCAGCAGGTTGGTCGCCGCGCACGCCGCCGCATTCTCCATCCCAGAAACCTTCGCTCCCGGAACCCGCTCCTTGATCTTCTCCGCCGCCTGCTGCGCCCGCGCCGCATCCCGCGACCCGATGATCACCGTCTCTCCAGCTCGTGCCCAGCGCAACGCCAGTCCCATCCCCTGCGGCCCCGTTCCGCCCAGCACCGCAATCGCCCGGCTCACGCAAACTCCTCGACCACTGCCTGCTCCGTCGTCATCGCGCCCGCCGCCACCTTCAAATGCAGTCGCGTGTAGGTCGTACTTCGCTCCGCCGGAATTCTCCCCATCTCCATAATCAGCGCCTGAAATTCCTCCGGACTCGTGTACTGTCCCGCCGTCGCCCCCGCCTCCCGCGAAATGTTTTCTTCCATCAGTGTCCCGCCATAGTCATTCGCGCCCGCGTGCAGACACAGTTGCGACAGCCGCCGGTTCAGCTTCACCCAACTCACTTGAATGTTGTTGATCGCCCCCGCCAGCATCACCCGCGCCAGCGCGTGAATTTTCAAATGCTCCGCCAGGGTCGGTCCCGACCGCGCCAACCCTTGCTGAAACAGCAGCGTGTTCTGGTGCACAAATCCCAGCGGCACAAACTCGGTGAACCCGCCCGTCTCTTCCTGGATCGCTCGGAACTTCGCCAACTGCGCCACCCAATGCTCCGGCGTCTCCATGTGTCCATACATCAACGTCGAAGTCGTCCGGATCCCGCATCCATGCGCGGTTCGAATCACTTCCTCCCACTGCGCCGACGTCAGTTTGTTGCGCGACAACACAAATCGCACTTCATCATCCAGAATTTCCGCCGCCGTTCCCGGCAGTGTGTCGAGTCCATTGTCCCGCAGCATGCAAAGATAGTCTCGCAGCGGCATCCCGGTCAGCTCCACTCCATACACAATCTCCATCGGAGAAAATGCGTGGATATGCATTTTCGGCGTCGCCGACTTCACCGCCCGCAGAATGTCGCGATAGTAAAACGGTGACAGCCCGTGGGGTAGCCCACCCTGGATGCACACTTCGGTCGCGCCCAGATCCCAAGCCTCCGTCGCTTTCCGAGCCATTTCCTCCAGCGTCAGAAAATACGAGTCCGCCTCGCGCGGCCCCCGGCTGAACGCGCAAAACTTGCAGCCTACAAAACACACGTTGGTGAAATTGATATTGCGGTTCACCACGTAGGTGACAATGTTTCCGGCCAAGTCCCGCCGCACCGCATCCGACGCCACCAGCAGCCCCAGCAGATCGTCGCCCTCCGCCCGCGCCAATTCACCACACTCGCCCCGTGATAAGTCCGCGCCGTCTCCCGTCTCCATCACCTGTTCCAGCGCCGCCCGCACCGGCGAGCTAATACGCCCCGCAATCTGTTCCCACTCCAGCGCCGGAAAATTCTCTAACTCAGCATTCGTGCACGCTCGCGTCATAGTCTCCCCATCGCACTCGAATTTAACCAACCCTACCGGAATAAATCAAAGGCTGCTGCACGCACCAACTCCGTTGCTCGCCCTTGACCTGCCGGGTAAGCAAATCCCCGCACCACGCATGCCGGAGTCTGCTTCAACTTGCCGCAAAGTAATCCCGCTACGCCAGCCAGCTCATCCGCCACCGCCTCCAGACTTACCCGCAGCCTGTATCCATGCGGGTCCCGCCGTCCTCGCAAATCGTCGAGCGGCTTCATGCCCGCCACTCCAATCGCCGCTTCCGTCAACCCCTCGCGCCATGCGCGCCCAAAACTGTCACTGATAATCACCGCCACCGCGATCCCTGTCAGCCGCTTGATGTCGCGCCGCAACTTTGCTGCGGACTGATCCGCATCCTCCGGCAACAGCAGCGCATGAGTTCCACCATCCACGTTCGAAACATCCACGCCGCTATTGGCGCACACCCAACCGTGCCGCGTCTCGGTGATCAGCACTCCCCGTTTCCGCCGCACCACTCTCTTGCTCTCGCGTAGCGCCAACTCCGTCACCCGCGCATCCAGATCGTACCGCTTTGCCCATGTCCGCGACGCCGCCGACGGCCGCACCGTTTCCAGTTTCACCAACCGCCCTTCCGCCTTCGATACCACTTTATGCTTCACCACCAACACATCGCCCGCTTGCAACGTCACTTCCGATTCTTCCATTCCGCGCAGTAGAACTTTCGCCAGATTGTCTCCGGCCCTAACCTCGCCGCGCACTCGCACCGCCAACGCTCGAAATTCAGTTTTCGTTCTGCTCAAGCTCGCGTCCTCTTCACTCCGTCAACTCCGAGCCACTCCCAACCCGCGCACCAACCTCTGCGCCAGTCTGTCTCCAGGCGCATTTGCCAAAGCCCACAGGTCCTCGGGATTATCCACATCCAGCGCCAGTCCCGGCGTCGGCTCCAGCACCGTGCACTCCGTGCCAGTCGCGCGCGCTGCCGCCAGATGCGGCTTGAAACTATCGTTCCCAAACCGCAGCGCAAACAAGCCTGCCGGACGGCGGAATGCCGCGTTCGTCCCGCGCCCATCTCCCGCAGGCACCAGCAAAGTTCCCAGCCTCGGCGCCATTGCCAGCACGCGCTCCAACTCCCACGCCTCCACCGTTGGAATATCCCCTGGAATCACCAGCGTCCATTCCACCCCGCGCGCCTCGCACACCGCCGTCGCCATCTCAATCGCGCCGGTCTCCCCTGGATTCGCTTCGTCCACAATCACTTCAAATCCAAACTTCTCTGCCAACTCACTCGCGTACTCATCCGACGTCACCACTCCCACCGCTGGACGCCCCACCCAATTCCCGAGCGCCGTCAGCACATCGGTGATCATCGCCTGCGCCAGTTCCTGCCGTTGACCCGCATCCAGCTCCGGTGACAACCGCTGCTTCGCATTCGCCGAATTCTTTACCGGTACTAGAATCACGCTTGCTTTCTCCCGCCCGCTGCGCGGATTGCCGCACGCGCCAACTCCGTCTTGTCTTCCTGGCTCCGCATCAGGGTATTCACGCACTCTACTCGCAATCCGGTCCGTCGCAAGCTCTCTCCTGCCTCTGCATCTCGCACATCGATTACCAGCGCGCCTAGAAAATCCCCATACGCCGCGGCCACGCCCGCCACCGATACCTCCAGCCCGCAAGCCGCCATCAGCGCGCCCGCCGGCCCCGACACTGCCGCCCCACCCACAATTGGACTCACCGCCGCCACCCGCTCCCGCCTCTCTCGCAACGCCTTGCGCACTCCGGGCATTGCCAGAATCGGCCCAATGCTCGTCACCGGATTACTCGGCGCCACCAGCACCACCTCCGCCGCTCGAATCGCCTCCAACACTCCCGGCGCCGCCACGCTCGCGTCCGCCCCGTCAAAGCGCACCGCCTTCACTTCATCCCGAAACCGCCGCTGCACAAAATATTCTTCAAAACTGATTTCCCCGCCCGGCGTCATCACTCGCGTCTCGACCCGCGCATCGCTCATCGGCAACACCAGCGTCCGTACTCCCATCCGCGCCGCAATCTCCACCGTCGCCTGTGTCAGCGTCTGCCCCTCCGCCATCAGCCGCGACCGCAGCAGGTGCACCGCCAGGTCACGGTCTCCCACGCTGAACCATGCCGGCTCGCCCAGCTTCCGCATCGTCTGCAGACAATGAAATGTCTCGCCTGCGACGCCCCATCCCCGTTCGGCTGACAACCACCCGCCGAGGACATAGACGATCGAATCGACGTCTGGGGAAACCTGCAACCCCCACCAGCGATGATCATCGCCGGTATTCACAATCACCACCAACTCTTCCTGCGCAACGACCCGCGCCAGCCCCTCCACAAACTTTGCCCCGCCCGTCCCTCCCGTAAGCACCGCGATCATCGGAATTCCTCTGTTTGGTCAATGGCGTTTGCCCTACCCCGCATCCCCCGTGTCCTCTGTGGTCAATGGCCGTTGCCCTACCCCGCGTCCCCTGTGGTCAAACGCCGTTGCCCTACCCCGTGTCCCCTGTGTCCTATGTGGTGAAACGCCGTTGCCTTACCCCGTGTACCCTGTGTCCTCTGTGGTCAAACGCCGTTGCCCTACCTCGTGATCAATTCGTCACCACAGATCCTGGCGCTGCAATGCCGCGGCCACCTTCTCCCCCAACAGTCCGCCTCGCGCCGCCACTCCCGCCGCGTACTCCGCATACACTGGCAGCCGCTGCCGCAGCTCGAACCCCTTGGCCTCCGTCCGCTGCCGCAGTTGCTCCAGATGCGGCCACGGCTTTTCCGGATTGATGAAGTCTGGCGTCAGCGGCGACACCCCGCCCCAGTCGTTGATGCCTGCATCCAGCAACTCGTCATAATAGGCATCGGACAGATTCGGCGGCGCCTGCAGGTTCACCTTCGGCATCATCAACCGCGCCACCGCCACCGTCCGCATCATCGTCCCCCGGTTGGGTTCCGGCCAGTCCCGCATCGGAATTTCCCGCTTGGCCCTGAAATTCTGCACAATCACTTCCTGAATGTGTCCGTACTTTTCCTGCAACTCGCGAATCGCCAGCAGCGTGTCCACTCGCTCCTCCACGGTCTCGCCAATCCCAATCAAAATGCCGGTGGTAAACGGGATCCCCAGCTTGCCCGCATCTGCGATGGTCTTCAGCCGCTTGGCCGGAACTTTATCGGGAGCGTTGTCATGCGCCGCCCCCGCCTCCAGCAGCCGGTCGCTCACCGTCTCCAGCATCAGTCCCATGCTCGGCGAGACCGCCCCCAGCCGCTTCACCCACTCTGCGCTCATCAGCCCCGGGTTCGGATGCGGCAACAGCGTTGACTCCCGCAGCACCATCTCGCACATCCCTTCCAGATAATGCAGTGTCGAGTTGTAGCCCAGCTTCCGCAGCGTCTCGCGCATCTCCGGAAACATCAGCTCCGGCTTGTCTCCCAGGCTGAACAGCGCCTCGGTACAGCCCAGCTTCTCGCCCTCCCGCACCACCCCCATGATTTCGTCTGGCGTCATGGTGTGCGCGCCCGGCTGTCCCGGATCGCGCCGGAAGGTGCAATACCCGCAGTAATCCCGGCACAGGTTGGTCAGCGGAAGAAACACTTTGCGCGAATAAGTAATAACCCCCGGCTTGAACCGGTCCCGCGCCCTCCGCGCCGCCGACAGCAATTCCGGAAGCTCCGCATCAGCGCACCGAATCCACTCCAGCGCGGTCTGCCGGTCGAGTCCCGCACCCTGTCGCACTGCCGCTTTGTACTCGGAAATGGCCAACCCTTGTTCTCCTCGATGCTCCTTCGACCGAACCGCGCCGTCTTCGAGCTAGCCTACCAGCTTCTCGCGGCTGCAAATTTAGCGTC
>JANYBT010000015.1 GCA_025360645.1 Acidobacteriaceae bacterium
CGCCAGGTAATTGTAGGCGGTCTGGGCATTCGCCTGGGCCTGCATTGCGACTGCATCGGTAGTATGGATTACACCGTCATTCACGATTCCTGGAGGAAATCCGGTGATGGAGGTCCCGGGGTAGAGTCCCAGATCTCCGTAGAGGACTGTCGCTCCGGTGTTGGTTGCGGTGGAGCCAGCCAGCACTGCAAATGTGCTCGCGGTGCCAAGGACGCCGGCGGCATGGGCGTTGATTGCGAAGAAGAAGAGAAACAGGAGACTCAATCGGACCAGTTTCATATACAACCTCTCTGCCGTCGTTCCATTCGAGAGTCGTGCTTGTAACCGCTGGAAGGATGGCCCAATGGCGACTACGTGAGGCCAGTATGTTGTCGCTGTAAAGGCAACGCTGGTCAAAAGTGCTCAGGTAGGGAAAGAAGAGTTCGACTAAGACATGTTTTGTACAATCCCAGCGCCAAGTGAGACAAAATCTTGACACATTTGGCGCTGTCCTCGGATTTCAACCAGTGCGTTCCGAGTCTTAACAATCGGGGTACCCCTCGATAAGGGCGAAGCCTTTGTCAAGGCTTACCGTCCCCATACCTCCCGCGCCGCCAGCACCGTATTGCAGTGAATCGCGATGGTGTCTTCCAGTTTCTGCGCGTAGCCGCCGGCGAAAGTGACCATCACCGGGATCTCGCGGGCGCGGGCCACTCGGAACACCAGCTCGTCGCGCCGCTTCAGGCCTTCGATAGTGAGTGACAGTCCGCCCAACTTGTCGTCGCGGTAGGGGTCGGCGCCCGCCACGTAGCACAGCAGGTCAGGCTGGAACTGGCGCAAGCCCGAACTCAGCGCGTTGTCCAGCCAGGCCAGGTAGTCGTCGTCGCCGGTCTCGTCGGGCAGGTCCACATCAATCGACGATGGCGGCTTCCACGCCGGATAGTTGTTCTCCTGGTGCAGCGAAATTGTGAACACTTCGCCGGCATGGGCATTGCGGAACTTGGCCGGCTGGGCGCCGAGCGTAACCGGCGCGGCCGAGGGCAACGCTTCTCCGGGAATGCGCATGCCCGCAAAAATCGCCGCTGTGCCGTTGCCCTGGTGCACGTCACAATCGAGTGTCATCGCCGTCGAAATCTTTTCGTCGCGCTGCATGCGCCGGATGGCGATGGCCACATCGTGGATCATGCAAAAGCCCTCGCCGTGGTCGGGGAAGGCGTGGTGAAATCCGCCGCCGATGCTGAAGGCGACGCGTTCATTCAACGCATAGTCCGCCGCCAGCATGGAGCCGCCCGCCGCCAGCCAGAACGCGCGCACCAGTTCCGGTGAGTAGGGCACTTCCATCTCCAGCTCTTCGCGCGCAGAGAGCGTTCCGGTCTTGAGTTTGTGAACGTACTGCGGGGTGTGTACCAGCAGCACGTCCTGGTCGCTGGCCGGACGCGGCTCCACAAAGTCGCCCGCCTCGGCGATGCCCGTTTCCAGCAAGCGGTCGTGGATGCGCCGGTATTTTTCTGAAGGGAATACGTGGGAGCCGATGGGCAGGTAGTAGTCGTCGCTATAAATCAGCTTGAAGGGCAGCATGGCGTCGAGATCGCTCCGCAGCTTACGGAAAACTCACCATCATACGCCCCTATTTCTTCCTGGTTGAAGCGGGCAGGGGCACGGTGCGGCGAATCGGCACCATAGCGCCTTTCGACGGGTCGGCGGCGGCGGCCGCGCGCAGCAGCACTTCTTCCTGGATGTACTTCACGAAGTCTTGCGTCTGGCGCTGCATTTCTTCCATGCGCTCACGCATTTGCAGGATGATCGCAATGCCGCTGATGTTCACGCCCAGGTCGCGCGCCAGCGACAGAATGAACTCCAGCCGCAACAGATCTTCGTCGGTATAAAGGCGCGTGTTCCCCTCAGTGCGCGATGGTTTCAGCAACCCTTCGCGCTCATAAAGCCGCAGCGTCTGCGGATGAATCTCATACATTTCGGCGACCGCCGAGATCATGTACGCGCCTTTGGATTTACGTTTGGTCATTCCAAGTCAGCTTGCTACACTTTTGCGTCAGCTCAGGACAGACCATTCTACATCGGGCAGAAACTGAGACCGCAGACTCGATGCCGAAGCATCGGCAGCCGCCACCTTCCCGCGCGCCGATTGTACAAAAACCTTGACATCTTCCCAAAAATAGCTTAACTGGTAGTTATTAAAATGCTCTCAGATCACGCGACGGCCGGAAATCGCCCTGGGATGCGTTCTCGTGGCCTAGGAGACTCCAGGGGTATCAAAGGCCCACCTCGACCCCTACTATCGATTGTAGGTACCCTAGCGGCCCCACAATGGGCATCCTGCGTGAGACCCATGCCCGGTATTCGAGGCTGGACGGACGATTCCTTGGCCATTCCGGACGGAAAGTTTGCTAAGTACTTGATTTCATTGGGATATTCTGGTTTGCCCCGGTTGGCACGACTTCGAGCCCCGTTCAAGCAGCGGATTGCGTGCTCCCTTCGGGCGGAACCCACCCCTCGGGTTTCAGCAGTCGGTTGATTCCATAAGCCACCACCCCGGCGCCGATCAAGATCATGCCGAAGGCAAACGAGCTCATGCCGAGCACCGACTCGTGCTCACCGCGGACCACCGCGAATCCCAGCAGCAGGACGGGTGCAATGCCAATCGCCACCGCGCCGAACATTCCGCCCGGAACGCGGAACGGCCGCCCCAGCTCGGGCTCGCGAATGCGCAGGAAGATCAGCGCGAGAAATTCCAGCGACAGGCTTGCGCCATAGAGCAGGATGTCGATCGTCACCAGGCGTTCGAAGCCGAGGCCCAGGCACAGCGCCCAGCAAAATGCGAGCACTACGATGGCGACCCACGGCGCGCGCGTCCGGGGGTGGACCTTGCCAAAGACGCTGGGCAACATGCCGTCTTGCGCCATGGCGAGGGGAAGCCGCGAGTAGCTCATCACCAACGCATTGAACATGCCGAAGGCGCTAACCATGCCGCCCAGCACCAGCCCAACGCGAAGCAGCGGGCCGCCAACCATTCCCGCAATGTCTGACCAGGAGCCGGTCTCCCAGGCGCTGGCGTGTAAGCCGGTCATCCACATGGCGGCGACGGGGACGATGTAGGTCAGCGACACGATCACCACCGCCACCAGCATGGCGCGCGGATAAGTCCTCTGCGGCCGCTCGACCTCGGTGGCGATGGTGGAGGCGTTGTCCCATCCCATGTAGTTCCACATGGCGATGAGCACGCCGCCCAGAATGTCCACGGTGGAAGTGGTCGGCCGGGTGACGGCATGGACCAGCGCACCGTACTTGAACGGCGCCAGCAACACGATGAGCAAGAAGGGCGAGGACAGCGCGAAAAAAAGCCACAGCGAGGTGGTCGAAACCACTCGCACCCCGGCGATGTTCATCAACGCGCACACCGCCACCACCACCACTCCCACCACGATGCCGCGATGGTTCTCCGCAAACCAGGGAAACATGCGAGTGAGGTAGGTGACAAAGAGCGTGGGATAAATCGCCATATCGAAAATGCTGGCGACCAGCGACAGCCAGGCCTCTTGAAATCCCCAAAAGTTGCCCATGGCGCGGCGCACCCAGGCGTAGTAGCCGCCCTCAAAGGGCAGCGCGCTGGAGAGTTCGCCAATCATGAACGCAGTGGGCAACGCCCATAGCACCGGCGTCAGCAGCAGGATGAGGATGGCTTTGCCGTAGCCTGCGCCGTGCACAATGTCTTCGGTGCCATAGGTTCCGCCCGACACCATAAAAAACGTGGCGGCGACCAGCGGCCAAAGCGTAAGGCGAACGAATTGTTTGCGGGGAACCGCAGCGAGAGGAGACTGCGGAGTCTGGGTGGGGACGCTAGCTGTTGCCAATTTCTATGTGTTCCTCCTCAAGGCGACTCACTCTCACCACTCCGTCTCCCTTGACTTGCTGCGGAGCTTCCGGTTGGAACAACGATTTCCGGACATGTCGGCGAGGTTAGTTCGCAGTTGTGAGAATACGGGAAAATGACGGTGGCGCGAAGATTTTTTTATGAAAGTCCAAGTTTTTTTGGCGGCGGGAATAGGAACGGGACCGCGGGTGAGGAGAATGAAGGCGAGCGCTCGGGGAAAGGCGCGGACCACCGGGGGGCGCAGGGTAAGCACAGGGTTAATCGCAACCGCGGACAGTGGGCTGCCGCTGGGGATCGGCTGGAATACAACCGAGAAAAAAGATCTGCGGGAATTTAGGGCTTGGCGGCCTGGGCAGGGCCGTATAAAATTCGAATGTCCGGCTCGATTCCGGTCAAAGAAAGGAACTCGTGATGAGAAAAATCCTTTTGGCGCTATGCGCCCTCTGCATGCTCCTGTCGGCGCAAACCGGCGTGAAGCAAAACATCTTTGCTGCCGACCAAATTAAATACGGTGCGCCGCCGCCGTTCATCGCCGCCGGCGCGCAAGTCGCGGTGCTGGAGGGCGATCCGTCGGCGAGTTCCGGCGACTTTACCATCCGGCTGAAAATGCCCGACGGCTACAAGATCTCTCCGCATTGGCATCCCAAGCGCGAGAATGTGACCGTGATTTCCGGCAACTTCAAGGTGGGGATGGGAGACAAGTTCGATGAAAGCAAAATGACGAGCTTCGCTCCCGGCAGTTTCGCCTACCTCGACCCGGAGATGCATCACTATGCCATGGCATCCGGGGATGCGGTAGTGCAGGTGCATGGCATGTCGCCCCTGCAATTCAACTATGTGAATCCGGCAGATGATCCCAGCAAGAAGTAGGGGCGGAGGGGGAGCCTAGACTTCCTTCCACAACTCTTCGCGCGGGTCTTCGGGGTTTAACTGGGCCAGTTCGCGCAGCAGTTCTTTGGTGCGCTCGTCGCGCGGCTTGGGGACGGTAATTTTTACTTCTACAATCTCGTCACCTCGCGCGCCGTCTTTGGTTGCGGACGGTACGCCCTTTTCGCGCAGGCGCAGTTTCTGTCCCGACTGCGTGCCCGGCGGAATCTTGAGCAGGGCGCGGCCGTCTACGGTGGGGACTTCAATCTTCGCGCCCAGCGCCGCTTCGGTGGTGCTTACCGGGACGGTCAAAGTGATGTCGTCGCCATCGCGGCGGAAAATTGGGTGCTCGCCGGTGCGGATGATGACGTAGAGGTCGCCGGTGCCGCCGCCAGCAGTTCCAGCGTTGCCTCGGCCCGCCAAGCGAATGCGCTGGCCATCGCGAGTGCCCGCCTTGATGCGGATTTCCAGCGGTTCGGTTCGCGACACCGTACCCTCTCCGTGACAACTGGGACAGGTGGAAATGCTGTGGCCGGTGCCATGACAGCGCGGACAGGTGGTGTTGAATTTCATGCGGCCGCCGGTTTGTTCGACCGTGCCTTTGCCGTTGCATTGCGGGCAGACGCCGGGCGCCTGCAGCTGGCCTTTGCCATGGCAGGTGGCGCAGGTGTCGCGGCGCGCGATGTCGAGCTTCATCACACCGCCCCGGATCGCGGTCCAGAAGGGCACGTTGACCTGGTACTCCACGTCGGAGCCAGGTTCGGAGTGTCCCTCGGGCTGGGGGCCGCCCCCGCCGCTGAACATACTGGAAAAAATGTCGCGAAAGCCGCCGCTGGAAGTTTTTTGCTTGCGTGCGCCGTCCACCAAATCGGAAAAATCGAAGCCGCCAAAATCAAAGTGAACGCCTTGCGCGCCGCCGCTGGTGGGGCCGGGCGTGCCGCCAGGAAATCCGCCAGTGGCGCTGCCGCCGCCGCGCGCGTAAGCCTCGGCTGTAGCGGGGTCAATGTTGTCGGAATAGAAGCCGACCTGGTCGTAAATCTTGCGCTTCTTGGGCTCGCTGAGAACGTCGTTGGCTTCAGAGATTTCTTTGAATTTCTCTTCTGCCTTCTTGTCGCCGGGATTGACGTCGGGATGGTATTTGCGCGCGAGTTTGCGGAAAGCCTTGCGGATCTCTTCCGCCGAGGCAGTCTTCTTTATGCCCAGCAGTCCGTAATAGTCTTTGGTTGGAGTAGCCATGGTTTCGCGCGCGGCAAACCGAATTCCACGGTAACAGAAGCGGGGATGCTAATTCACGATTTCGCGCGCCTGTTCGTCTAGCAATATGGCAAACGAATCGTAGGGTGCCTGGTCCATCACCACCGGGATGCGCTGCATGCCGGTCGGCGATGGAGCGTAGCAATACCAGCGCCCCTCTTCGGGGACGAAGTTCACGAAAAACGCTTGGCCGTGCAGTTCAAAGTTCAATTGGCTCCTCAGTTCTTCGTTTCGCGTGATTGTGTGATGCTGCCGATAAAATGCAAGATCGCTCGCTTCGCTCGGGATGACAAGTGTGAAAAAAGAATGACGGCTGCGGGCGCCCGCTTCGAACGCCTTCTTCGAGTGCCCGCAGCACGCATTACTTCTTTTCTTCCACGTCCACGTACTCGGCGTCGATCACGCCTTCGTCTTTCTTGGCTTGACCGTTGGACGACGGATCCGCGCCCGGAGTGGGGGCTGTGCCCGCCTCGGGTGCCGGCTGCGCCTGGGCCGCTTTGTACATGGCTTCAGCCATCTTGTGCGACGATGCGGTCAGAGTTTCGCGGGCCTTGTCCATTTGCGCCTTGTCGCCTGACTCCAAGGCTTTCTTGGCGTCGGCCACGGTGTTTTCGACCTCGGCACGATCCGAGCCCGAGATCTTTTCGCCCTGTTCGCGCAGCATCTTCTCCACGTTGTAAACCATGGAGTCGAGCTGGTTCTTGGACTCGATCTCTTCGCGCCGGGCCTTGTCTTCGGCGGAGTGAGAATCGGCTTCCTTCGCCATGCGCTCCACTTCTTCCTTGCTCAGACCGGATGACGACGTGATGGTAATCTTCTGGTCCTTGCCAGTGGCCGTGTCTTTGGCGGTCACGTTCAGGATGCCGTTGGCGTCGATGTCGAAGGTGACTTCGATTTGAGGCACGCCGCGCGGGGCCGAGGGAATTCCGCCCAGCTTGAACTTGCCCAGAGTGCGGTTCTGCGCCGCCAGGGGGCGTTCGCCTTGCAAGACGTGGACTTCGACTTCGGTCTGGCTGTCGGCCGCGGTCGAAAAGGTTTCGGTCTTGCGGGTCGGGATGGTGGTGTTGCGCGGGATCATCCCGGTGGCCACGCCGCCCAGGGTCTCAATCGAAAGCGTCAGCGGGGTCACGTCGAGCAAGAGCAGGTCTTTGACTTCGCCCTTGAGCACGCCACCCTGAATGCCGGCGCCGATCGCGACCACTTCGTCGGGGTTGACGCCCTTGTGCGGCTCGCGCCCGAACAACTCCTTCACCAAGGCCTGGATGCGCGGCATGCGGGTCTGTCCGCCGACCAGCACCACTTCCTGAATCTTGCCGGCATCTACGCCCGCGTCTTTCATGCACTGCTTGCACGGCCCGACCGAGCGCTGGATGATGTCTTCAATCATGGACTCCAGCTTGGCGCGAGTCAGCTTCTTGACCAGATGCTTGGGGCCGCTGGCATCGGCGGTGATGAAGGGCAGGTTGATCTCGTGCTCCATGGTGGTGGAGAGCTCGATTTTGGCGCGTTCGGCGGCGTCGCGCAGACGCTGCAACGCCATCTCGTTGCCCTTGCCGCGCAGGTCGAGACCTTCGTCCTTCTTGAACTCGTCGATCAGCCAGTCCACCAGGCGCTGGTCAATGTTGTCGCCGCCGAGGTGGGTGTCACCGTTGGTGGCCTTGACTTCAATGACGCCTTCGCCGACTTCGAGAATGGAAATGTCGAAAGTGCCGCCGCCGAAGTCATAGACCGCGATGGTTTCGTCCTTACTCTTGTCGAGGCCGTAAGCGAGGGCTGCCGCCGTAGGCTCGTTGATGATGCGCTTGACGTCGAGGCCGGCGATTTTGCCCGCATCTTTGGTGGCCTGGCGCTGGGCGTCGTTGAAGTAGGCCGGCACAGTGATGACAGCATCCGTGACTTTTTCGCCGAGGTAGTCTTCGGCTGCCTTCTTCAGCTTTTGCAAAATGAGCGCCGAAATTTCCGGCGGAGTGAATTCCTTGCCCTGCGCCATGATGGCGACGTGATCGCCCTGGCGGACGACCTTATAGGGCACCATCTTCATTTCTTCGCTCACTTCGTCGAAGCGGCGTCCCATGAAGCGCTTGATCGAGTAGACGGTGTTCTCCGGGTTGGTGATGGCCTGACGTTTGGCCACCTGGCCGACCAGGCGCTCACCAGTTTTGGTGAATCCGACTACTGAGGGAGTGGTGCGGCCACCCTCTTCGTTGGGGATGACCTTGGGTTCGCCGCCCTCCATCACCGACACGCAAGAGTTGGTCGTACCCAAGTCGATTCCGATTGTTTTGCTCATGTAGAGTCTCCTGAAAACTATAAGTGCTTGCGAATGAGTGTATTAACCGTAGCAACAGAGCTGATAATAATACTTGAGTGAGTTGCTGTCAAGTTTTAGATGCAGGGGTGATGAGGAGGGATTCTGGGAATTTTGCGTCAGGAGAGATCGCTCAGGAAAGGTCAGTGAGGATCTTCTGGAGGGTGGGTTTGTGCTTTTCCGGCTTGCGGGTCTTTTCCTTGACGACTTGGCCGGCCTTGGGGGCGCCGATGCGCTCGCGCGCCAAGGCCTTGACGGCGGTGACGGCTCGGAAGGGCTTGGGTTTTTTCTTCTTGGTCATTCGGCTAATTCCAGAGTGTAGCGCGAATCGATGCGGTTCGAGAAGCAAGGCTGACCACAGAGGACGCGGAGGACGCAGAGGACAGCGGGCCCTTCGCTTCGCTTCAGGGTGACAAACCTCTGTGGGCTCAAGGTGACAGACTTGTGGGCTCGCGATAGCGGGCAAAGGCGTAACCACAGGGGGACACGGGGTTACACAGGGTTACACAGGGTGATCCAGATGCAAGGCGACGTCCTGGCTACTGGGCGGGTAGGGTCTCGGGTTGAGCTGGGTGATGCGCGGCCCCGATGTCTAAGCCCGAACACTCTGTGGCAGTGTGTCATAATTCCAAGTGGCGGACGATGCCGCCGGAGCCTCCCCTATGGATGAGCGCGAGTTTTTCGACGAGAAGGCCGACAAGAAGCCCGCCCACCTCAGTTGTCCGCATTGTCAACAGGCTGGAGAGTACGAAATCAACTGGCTGGTGCGGACCAAGAAGAAGTCGTTGCCCGGGCGAGCGGATGACCGGGACCGAGCCCGCTTCGCGAAGGCCAAGTCGTACATGCTGCGCCGCGACGACATGCTGATGTGCAAGAACCTGCGCTGCCGGAAGCGGTTTGAAATCTCGGGAGTGCAGTCGGTGGCGTTTTTCGACTAGCAATCCCAGGTCAACGTTTTTTGTGATTGCAATGCAACGAAGTGTGGTTCAGGTCGCGCCGCATTGTCCATCTCTCTCTTCCGTAATTTATACTCATGAGTTTGCCCCGAGTGCGGCAAGCCCGCAGGAAACAGGAGCCATCCCTTGAAGATTCTGGTTTGCATCAAGCAAGTGCCACAGAAAGACGCGCCTCTTAAGCTGAACGAAACTGGCACCTGGATTCGCGAAGACGTATCGTACGAGATCAACGAGCCGGACGCTTATGCGCTGGAAGAAGCGCTGCGGCAGAAGGAAAAACACGGCGGCGAAGTGGTGGCCATCACGTCGGGACCGGCGCGGTCGCAGCAAGTGCTGCGCGAGGCGCTGGCCAAGGGCGCGGACCGGGCCATTCACCTGGAAGACAATGCGTTTGTGGGGTTCGACGCCTACAACACGGCGCGAGCGTTTGCCGCCGCTATCAAAGACGAACAATTTGATCTCATCTTTACCGGACTGCAGTCGGACGACTACGGTTACGCGCAGACGGGCGTGATTCTGGCGGAATTGCTGGGCCATCCGCACGCGACCATCATCATGCAGATCGAGAAGAGCGACAGTGGCATCCGGGTGAAGCGCGAACTGGAAGCGGGATACTTTCAGTTTGTGGACATGCCATTGCCGGCGGTGCTGACCATTCAGTCGGGCATCAGCAAGCTGCGCTACGCAACCTTGATTGGCATTAAGCAGGCCAAGAACAAGCCGCTGCGCAAGGTCGCGCTGGCCGAAGTGCAGTCGGCGCTCAGCGACAACCTGCAGAAGATCGAGCGGCTGTATGTGCCGCAGAAGACCAAGAAGACCGAGATCATCGACGGTTCCCCGAACGAAATTGCCAAGAAACTGGTGGAGCGGCTGCGCAACGAAGTGCGGGTGCTGTAGCGGAGCTGCGACACGACGGGCGTCAAGATTCGCGAAACGAACTTATATTTGGGAATTGAGAACTCATCATGAAAATTCTTGTAGTCGTTGAGCAGCGCGAAGGCAAACTAAACCGGGTTTCATGGGAGACCATTGCGGCTGGACAGGCTCTGGCAGCGGACACGGGTGGAACATTGGAAGCGGCGGTGGTGGGGGCCGGCGTTAGTGGCTATGCGGCCGAAATTGCCGCCAAGAAGCTGGCGAAGGTTTATGCGATCGAATCGGCGGGACTGGAGCCTTACACTCCGGACGCGTTTGTGCACGCGCTGAAGGGGTTCATCGCGACCAACCAGCCGGCGCTGGTAATGATGCCGCACACCTACCAGGTGCGCGATTTCGTGCCCAAGCTGGCGACGGCGGCGGGCAGTACGTGCATCAGCGACTGCATTGGCTACAAGAAAGATGGCGACAAGCTGTTGTTTACGCGGCAGATGTTTCAGGGCAAGCTGGCGGCGGACGTCAGCTTCACTGGGGCAGGGCCGTGGTTCGTGACTTTTCAGAATGGCGCGTTCCGTGGAGATAAGGCCGAGGCGGGCGCGGCAGCAGCGCCGGTCGAAGTAGTGAATGTGGAAATTCCCGCCGGAGTGGTGCGCAACCAGCCGCACGAAGTGTTCAAAGAGGCGAAGCAGGCGGTCGATTTGACCCAGGCCGAAATTATTGTGGCGGTGGGACGCGGCATCAAGGAAGAGAAGAACATCGCCATCGCCAAGGCATTGGCCGAAGCGCTGGGCGGGGATTTAGCGGCGTCGCGTCCGATCTGCGACAACGGATGGCTGCCTATGGACCGGCAGATTGGGTCGTCGGGACAGACGGTGGCGCCGAAGCTGTATTTGGCGCTGGGCATCAGCGGAGCGATTCAGCACATAGTGGGGATGAAGGGGGCGCGGACCATCATCGCGGTGAATAAAGATGCGGAGGCTCCGATTTTTGAGATTGCGGATTATGCGGTGGTGGGAAATTTGTTTGATATCGTGCCGCCGCTGATCGAGGAAGTGAAGAAGGCGAAGGCGGCAAACTCATAGGGGCAAGTTTCTAGTTTCCAGTTTCGAGTTTCGAGTAAACGCAAAACTCATAGTTTCGAGTTTCTGGTTTCAAGTTTCAGGTAAACGCAGCAGAAGGCTGAGAGTTTCGAGTTTCTCGTTTCTTGTAGAGGCAACAAAGAAGGGCTCCGCGCGCATGAGCCACAGCTATAAAGATCTGATCGTTTGGCGCAAGGCTAAGGAACTCGCGGTTGAGGTGTACCGGATAACGGAACAGTTCCCGAGGTCCGAGATCTACGGCCTGACGTCGCAAATGCGTCGCGCATCAGTATCCGTGGTTTCGAACATCGCCGAGGGACAGGGCAGGCTCACGAAAGGCGAGTTTCGGCAGTTTCTCGGGCAGTCTCGTGGCTCCTTGCTCGAGATGGAAACGCAACTAGCCATCGTGGCGGACCTGCACTACGTGGGTCCGGACAAGTTTTCTGGGCTAGACAGTCGGACGTTAGAAGTGGGACGGCTTTTGAACGGTTTATTGGAGTCGTTGCGTCCTTCCTCGGCAAGCTGAACTAGTTTCAAGTTTCTAGGTTCGAGTAGAGGCATCAGCAAATTGATAATTTCGAGTTTAGAGTTCGGATGCGCCCTTCGGCGGCAAGCTAAGCCCGCGGGAATGGAAACCTGAAACTCGAAACTTCTTATACTGGTGTTGCGCCGTCGCTCGGCAAGCTAAACTGGGCTGACTACGCGACTGGAAACTCGAAACTTCTTAAACTGGCTTTGCGCCCTTCCTCGACAAGCGAAACTGGCTGAACGCGTGACTGGAAACTTGAAACTCGAAACTCGAAACTTCTTACGCGACCCGCATCTGCAAGCAGCTTGGTGTACCAGACCCGCTTCGCTAATCCTTTCAACCCGTTTATCATAATGAGTTCGCTTTCATCCGTGTGTCTTTTATCTGTGTGTGACGTTGCAGCCAGGTCTTCTTATGCTGATCTTTCGTAAACCTCTCGCAAATGTGGAACGGCCGGAGATGCCGGCAGATGTGGTGATCGTTGGCGGCGGGCCTGCCGGGATGGCTTGCGCGCTGCGGCTGTCGCAGCTCATTGATGCGCACAATGCCACGCATCCGGATTCGCCGCTCAGCAAAGAAAACATCTACGTTCTGGAAAAGTCGCGCGAGGTGGGACAGCATTGCCTTTCCGGGGCGCTGCTCGATCCGCGATCCATGCGCGAGTTGCTGCCGGGATTTGAAAACGAAGCGCCCATTGAGGCCCAGGTCGATCGAGAAGCGGTTTACTACCTCACCCAGAAAGGCAAGTTCAAGTTGCCAGTGACGCCTCCGCCGCTGCGCGACCATGGCAATTACGTCATCTCGCTCAACCGTTTTGTGAAGTGGCTGGGCGGCAAGGTGGAGGAGACGGGCATTACGGTCTTTACCGGGTTTGCGGGATCGGAGCTATTGTTTGATGGCGACCGCGTGACCGGAGTGCGCACCGACGACAAGGGCGTGGACAAAGAAGGCCAGCCGAAATCGAATTTCGAGCCCGGATACGACCTCAAGGCCAAAGTGGTGATTCTGGCGGAAGGGGGGCGCGGCTCGCTCACCAAGCAGCTCATCGCGAAGTTTGATTTGATGAAGGGCCGCAACCCGCAGACGTACGGCGTCGGGATAAAGGAATTGTGGGAGGTCCCTTCCGGCCGCATCGCACCGGGTCAGGTGATGTACACGATGGGCTGGCCGCTGACCACCAAGGAATATGGCGGCGCGTGGATTTACGGCGGCAAAGACAACGTGGTTTCGCTGGGCTTCGTCACCGGCCTGGATTATCCCGACCCGCGGCTGGATCCGCAGCGGGTGCTGCAGGAATTCAAGAAGCATCCGTTCATTGCCAGCTTGCTGGAGGGTGGCAAGATGATTCGCTATGGCGCGAAGTCGCTGCCCTATGGCGGATGGTGGGCCATACCGCCCGTGTCCGGCAATGGGTGGATGATCCTGGGCGACTCGGCGGGGTTCCTGAATTCGGCGCGGCTGAAAGGCATTCACCTGGCCATCAAGAGCGGGATGCTGGCGGCGGAAACGGGGTTCGAGGCGTTGGTGAAGGATGACGCGTCGGCCGCAAGTCTCAGC
Source organism: Acidobacteriaceae bacterium (assembly GCA_025360645.1). Classification (GTDB taxonomy): domain Bacteria; phylum Acidobacteriota; class Terriglobia; order Terriglobales; family Acidobacteriaceae; genus JANYBT01. The sequence continues at coordinate 13,295 of JANYBT010000015.1, forward strand.
TCGTTCCAGAAGCGGGTGGAGTCAAGCTGGATCAAGGACGAGTTGTGGAAAGTGCGCAACATGCATCAGGGCTTCGAGGGAGGATTCTATGCTGGCATGTTCCACACCGGCCTGCAAATGGTCACCGGCGGACGCGGGGTGCGCAATCGGTATCCCGGAAAGGCGGGACACGAGCACATGCGGCCGCTGTCGCAATTGCCCCCCAACGGCGGCGCGGAAGCGCATCTGCTGGGCCCCTTCAAGGGAGACGGCAAGCTCACATTCGACAAGCTGACTGACCTGTATCATTCGGGCACGAAGCACGAAGAGGACCAACCCTCGCATCTGGTGATTGACGATACTGACATCTGCAACACGCGCTGCGTGAAGGAATTTGGCAGCCCGTGCCAGAATTTTTGTCCGGCGAATGTGTACGAGATGCTGGATGACGCCGAGCAGCCTCACGGCAAGCGCATCAGCCTGAACCCTTCGAACTGCGTGCACTGCAAGACCTGCGACATCGCCGACCCCTATCAGATCATTACGTGGGTGCCGCCGGAGGGTGGAGGCGGGCCGAATTACGATGGGATGTAAGGGGTTGTGAATGGGTTCTAGCGTGCCCAGTTCTCAACGTTCAATCCGCGCACCCGCCGGAATTCTTTTTCATTGTTGGTGACCAGGGTCAACCCCTGCGCCAGAGCGTGAGCGGCGATCCAGAGGTCATTGTTGCCAATCATCGCGCCCTTTGCCGCCAGGTCAGCGCGGAGAGCGCCGTAGGTTTCGCCAGCCTTTTCCGGTAACGGCAGCGCGGGCAGCAAGAGTAGGAGCTCCCGTAGCTTCTCCAGCGTGGCGGAAGAGTGCTTGCTATGTGCCGCGCCAAAGAACAGCTCGCCGTAGGTGATCACCGACAACGCGGCTTCGCCGGGACGCAGAGTCTGGAAGCGGCGCAAGACTGCCTCCGGTTTCTTTTGCCGGATGTAAATGCAGATGTTGGTGTCGAGCAGAAATCGGGCTTCCATTACAGCCCCTTGCGCTTTTGCGGCAGAGTGTCTCGGCGAACCCTTTTGCGACGGGTGTCGGCGAGGTCTTCCGCCAGGCTCGCCAAGAGGTCAAAAGCCCGTTCCATGGTTCTGGGTTTGTCGCGAAGGACGACCTCATCCCCGCGCCGAAACACATCGATCTCCGCGCTGTTGAATCGAAACTCTTTGGGCAGGCGGACCGCCTGGCTGTTTCCAGATTGAAACACCTTTGCCACTCCCATCATCCCTCCCTGTGTCGGCGTATATACATCGAGTATATACGGTGATGGGCCCAGGCCGCAAACGAAGTTCTCCATAGGGTGGCGCTCCACACCGGGGTACTTTACGAGGACTTCTGCATCAAACAATGAGATTGTCTGGAAAGGGCACTCATGACAGAAAAGATCAAGAAGACCGATGCGGAGTGGAGATCGAAGCTGACGCCGGAGCAGTACAAGGTGGCGCGCGAGGCGGGTACCGAGATGGCGTTCAGCGGCAAGTATTGGAACACCAAGGATGCCGGCACCTACACCTGCGTGTGTTGCGGTGAGCCGTTGTTCACCTCTGACAGCAAGTTCGATTCGGGGTGCGGCTGGCCCAGTTTCTATGCGCCGCTGGATAAGGCGAAGGTGGACGAACACACGGATCGTGCCTTTGGCATGGAGCGGGTGGAAACGCGTTGCGCCAAATGCGACGCTCACCTCGGGCATGTGTTTCCCGATGGGCCTCGACCGACGGGGCTGCGGTATTGCATCAACTCGGCGTCGCTGGAGTTCAAGCCGGGGGAGAAGGAGTAGAGCGGTGGACAGATGTCCCGAATAGGCGAGGTAATTTGGTAATTAGGTAATTTAAAAACGGGTCGCTCTGTGGTTGGACCGAGTGCTCTTCGCTCTACGCTCTTGGCTCTTCGTCTAGGCTTCCAACGATGCGGTGACTTCTCCCCACTCTTCCATCCACTGCTCCAAATCTTTACGGTGGCCGGCTAGTCGATCGGTCTGCCGCTGGGTTTCTTCCGCGCTGACGAAGGATTGCAAGGCGGTTTCGCACTGCGCGATGGCCGCTTCCACCCGGGCTATCTCTTCTTCCAGTTCCACGGCGCGCTCTTCCATCTGCTTGCGCTTGATGGGGTTCAGCCGCTTCGATTTATTCTCGGCCGAAAGCACGGGCTGATTGCCATTCGAAGGCAGCTCGCGTGCTGCTATCACCGGGGTTTCGGGAAGGGCGGCTCCCTGCTTGCGCCGCTGGTAGTCTTCGTAGTTGCCGGCGTAGTCTTCGACCTTGCCGCCGCCGATCTCAAACACGCGCGTGGCCAGCTTGTCGATGAAGTAGCGGTCGTGGGAAACGAACGCCACCGTCCCGGTGTACTTCATCAGCGCTTCGAGTAGGACGTCCTTGGCGCGCATATCGAGGTGGTTGGTGGGTTCATCGAGCAGCAGAAAATTGGCGGGATGCAGGAGCATGCGCAACAGGGCATAGCGGTTGCGTTCGCCGCCTGACAGGACGCCGATGCGCTTGAACACGTCGTCGCCGGAAAACAGGAAACATCCCAGCAGGCTGCGCAACTCAGTTTGCGAGGAGCCGGGCGAAAGTTCGCCAAGGTTTTCTAGAATGCGCGCCTCGGGGTCGAGTTCTTTGTACTGGTCTTGCGCAAAGTAGTCCGCCTGGACGTTGTGGCCCGGCTTAATCTCTCCTCGGGTCGCTGGTTCGGCCGCGCTCAACAGTTTGATGAGAGTGGATTTTCCCGCGCCATTCACTCCGACCAGAGCAACCCGGTCGCCGCGCTCGATGATGAAATTCACATCGCGGAAGACTTCATGAGTGCCATAGCTCTTGGCGAGATGGACCGCTTCCACCACGATGCGTCCGCTGGGCTTGGGTTGGGGAAAGGAAAAGTGGACGGTCTTTTCCTCCTGCGGAATCTCGATGCGCTCGATCTTCTCCAGCTCCTTGATCCGGCTCTGGACTTGCTTGGCCTTGGTGGCCTGGTAGCGGAAGCGGTTGATGAAGAGTTCCAGTTGCTCAATCCGGTCGCGCTGCGATTTATAGGCGGCTTCGAGTTGCTCCAGACGCTGGGTCTTGGACAGCAGATACTTGGAATAGTTTCCTGCGTACAAATGCAGCTTCTTGTTCCAGACTTCGGCCACGCGGGTGACCGTCATGTCGAGAAAAAAGCGGTCGTGCGAGATCAGCACATAGGCGAAGGGATAGCGGCCCAGATACTCTTCCAGCCAGTTGCGGGCTTCGAGGTCAAGGTGGTTGGTGGGTTCGTCGAGCAGCAGGAGGTTGGGCTGCTGCAAAAGCAGCTTAGCGAGGGCGATGCGCATCTGCCATCCGCCGGAGAATTCGTCGGTGAGCCTGTGCCAATCGTCTTTGGGGAAGCCCAGGCCGTTGAGGACGCTTCCCACCTGGGCTTCGATGGCGTATCCGTCGCGAGTGCGAAACTCGTGCTCCAAGCGCTGATAGCGGTTGGCGACGGTTTGGTATTCCGGGCCGGCGTCGTCGCATTCGCCCATCTGGCGAGTGAGGGCTTCCATTTCCCTCTCGATGGCGTGCAGTTCGGTGAAGACGGCCATGCACTCGGCAAAGACGGTGCGGCCGGAGAGCGCGAGCCCGTCCTGAGGCAGATATCCGGCAGAGATGCCCTTGGCAGTAATGATGTTGCCGTAGTCAAGCGTCTCGGTGCCGGCGAGAATCTTCATCAGCGTAGATTTGCCGGTACCATTGGCGCCCACCAGCCCGATGCGGTCCTGGGGGGTAATCAGCCAATCGGCTTGGTCGAAGAGCAGTTTGTGGCCGTAGCGCTTGCCAGCGCCTGAGAGTTGGATCATGGGCTGCTTTTATCGTCTCATGAAGGCAGGGGAGGCGGGAGGCGAGAGCGTTAGCGGGCGACGGCGATGCGGGGTGCGCTGATTCTGTCCAGTGCACGATCCACCACAGCCTGCATCTCGCGGGCGTATTTCACTTCGCGACCCGTGGCCAGAATGCGCTTGGCCTGCTCGGGAGAAAACCAGGTGGGATTGCGCAGGGTCTCGTCGGGCCGCTGCATGTCCAGCACTTCCATCAGGAAAGCCTTGACCACGAATTCCTGCACGCCGCCCTCCTGCCAGAACACGCCCTTGGAATGGAGGTAGAGATGGAAGTGCCGCGGTTCGATGGCCCCGATCGCGCCGGCTTCTTCACGGGCTTCGCGTTCGGCGGCCTGAGCGTGGGACAAGTGCGACGCGGGAGCGCCTTTGGGAAAGGTCCACTTGCCGCCGCCATTGGTGTTGACCAGCAGAAACTCGGCTGCATTCCGGTTGCCGCGATAGCACACTGCCGCTACCTGCAAGGGCAGAGCGATTTGTGTGATCCGCGGCGATGCCATAGAGCGCAATCCTCGACCTTGCTCCATCCTAAATTGAGAATATTTCATTCCTGTGAAAGCGCAATGAAAAAATACGCGGGATGTTGACCGGGCAGGGACGGGGCAGGGGACGAGCCGAGTCTGCGTTCAAGGTCTCCACTGTTTTGCGGGGTGGGGCGAGAGGGAGAACTGGCGACGAGTGCAGTTGTAAATCACTTCGCGTTGTGACGCTTGTCACCGAGAAATGTTTCTCGCTCCGTTTAACGTTTTGGAGTGCGGGGATGCGGCAAAGACTTTGCGTCAGATCAAAGTTGGTGAGGCAGGAAATCTCATGAGCATGAATGACTGGTCAAGATCAAGCGTAGTTTACGGACGAAAACTTTTTCATTCCGGAATGGATGGAGCTCGCGCGGGGCGGGAGTCGTTTCTGCAGGGCGAACCGATCGAACCGTATCTGAGCGAGTCATTGCGGAATGCGGTGGTGCCGGCGGCGATTGCAGCGTTGATCGGATTTTTGGGAAGTTGTTCGGAGAGCCGGCAACGGTCGGCAGCGAAGGCGCTCGGGTATGGAGTGCTGGGCGGGGCCATCGGGTTTGGCGCAGGAATGGCGTGGGAGAGTCGTCGTCTGAGCGCGAGCGTGGCCTCTGGCGCGATGAAGAGTATCGGCAAAGTGCGCGATGAGCATTGGCTGGAAAAGAACCCGATCGACTACGCCTAGAAAATAGGAAATGAGAACAGGGAATTTGGATTCGTGAATCAGGGGCCCAATGATGGGCAAGTGAGGCTGGCAATGATCAGTGAAAAAATGGACGAGCGGGCGCGAACTGGGCGCGAAAAAGAAAATGGTCAATCTGGCGAGGCGCCGGCAAAACGGCAGGAGTCCAGCCGCGCCGTAACCGAGAAGGCTGCCGGCCTGAGTGCGGAAAGGATTGCGTATCTGGAGGGACTGGTGCGGCAGGCCCGGACTGCGGCTGCCGTGTTCACGCAATACACGCAGGAGGACGTGGACCGGATCGTCAAAGCGATGGTGCTGGCGGGATTGGCAAACGCCGAACATCTGGCCCGCCTGGCGATCGAGGAAACCAAGATTGGGGTGCTGGAAGACAAGGTCATCAAGAACATGGTGGCGACGGAGTTTGTTTACAACTACGTCAAGGACAAACGAACGGTGGGCACGATTCATGAGTATCCGGAACGCGGGATCGTGGAAGTGGCGGCACCGATCGGAGTCATCTTCTCGCTCACCCCGATTACCAACCCCACCTCTACCGTGCTCTTCAAGTGCATCATGGCCATCAAGACGCGGAACGCAGTTATTTTCAGTCCGCACCCCAGCGCTTGGCGCTGTTGCTGGGAGGCGGTGAAGATCATGGCGGAGACGGCGGTGAAGCACGGTGCGCCGGAAGGCGTTTTCACCTGTTTGGAATCGCACACCCTGGAAGACAACGCGTACGTGATGCGGCACAAGGATGTTGGCCTGATTGACGCAACCGGTGGCCCGGGAGCGGTGAAAGCCGCCTACAGTTCCGGCAAGCCGGCATTGGGAGTTGGAGCGGGCAATACACCGGTCTATCTGGAAAAGACCGCGGACCTGGATATGGCGGTCGTGGACATCATCGTCTCCAAGACGTTTGACAACGGAACCATCTGCGCTTCCGAGCAAACCGTGGTGATCGACGATGAGATTTATGACTTGGTGCTGGAGAAGTTTGCCGGATTGGGAGCCCACATCTGCAGTGCGAAGGAGACCGAGCTTCTGGGTCGCACCGTGATCGACCCCAAGACCGGGTCCATGTCGCCTATGGCGGTCGGCCAGAAGGCCACCGACATCGCCCGCATGGTGGGAATTTCGGTGAAGCCGAATACCAAACTCCTGATTGCGCCGATTCAGGGCGTAGGTCGCGAACATCCGCTGTCAGTGGAGAAGCTGTTTCCAGTGCTCGGGGTGTATCGCGCGCGGTCTGTTGCTGAGGCGCTGAAGGTGTGCATCGACGTCAATCATTTGGGCGGCCTGGGACATACGGCGGTGATTTTCTCGCGCAACGACGACGTGATCCAAAAGTTTGGGGAGGCGATGAACGCGGGACGGATCATTGTGAATTCGCCGGGTTCCATTGGAGCGCTGGGAGGGGTTTACAACGACATGGTGCCGACGTTCTCCTTCGGATGCGGGACCGGCGGCGGCAACAGCACGATGGACAACGTCAATATTTATCACTACCTGAACATCAAGCGCCTGGCCCGGAGGACCCCACCGCAAATGTGGTTCCGCGTTCCCAATCAAATCTACTTCAACCGCAATGCGGTGGAGAATATTCGCCAGTTTCCCTCGCGCTCCACCATCATCGTCACCAATCCGTCGATGGAACAATTCGGCCATGTCGATACCGTGCGACGCTACCTTCCCGCCGGGACGCAGGTGCATGTGGAAGTGATTCCCGATGCGGAGCCCGAGGCCAAGGTGGTGATGAAGGGAGTGGAGACGCTCAATTTTTACAAGGCGGATCAGATTATCGCCCTGGGCGGCGGTTCAGTGATTGATGCGGCCAAGGTGATGCGACTGAAGTACGAATCGCCGGAGGCGGACTTGGAGGAGTTGGCGGCGCCGTTCCTGGATTTGCGCAAGCGAGTGATTCAGTTCCCCACCGTAAAGACCAATCGGGCGCGGTTGATCGCCATTGCCACGACCAGCGGCACGGGCAGCGAGGTCACGCCGTTTGCGGTGCTGTTCGACAAGGAACATGGGCGCAAAGTGACGTTGGCCGACTACTCGCTGAGTCCCGATGTGGCGATTGTGGACCCGCAGTTCGTGATGTCAATGCCCAAGGGGCTGACCGCGGATACTGGCATCGACGCCTTGACCCATGCCCTGGAGGCGGCGGTCTCAGTGTTCGCTTCGCCCTATACCGATGCCAACGCGCTGCAGGCCATTCCGCTGATCTTCAAATACTTGCCCATCGCCTATGAACATCCGCGCGACGAAGCAGCGCGGACCATGATGCACAATGCCTCGTGTCTGGCGGCGATGGCGTTTTCCAACGCGGCAGTGGGAGTGAACCACGCGCTGGCGCATTCCTTTGGAGCCCGCTTCCACGTCGCCCACGGCCGGGCCAACGCACTGATGTTGCCGCACGTCATCCGCTATAACGCGTCGGTGCCGACCAAGTTCATGCCTTCCCCGAACCAGGTGGCGTACGTTGCGGACAAGAAGTATGCCGCGATGGCGGATGGGCTGGGTCTGGGCGGTAGGACCACGGAAGAGAAAGTGAACCATCTGGTGGAGGCGATCGAACAATTGCTGGATCGCCTGGCGGTGCCGCGGTCGATCGCGGAGCTGGGAATTTCCAAGGAAGAATTCGAGCGGGCGATGCCGGATTTGGTCAAGCTGGCCTTTGAAGATCCTTCCTGGCGGTCGAACCCCCGCATGCCGTTGATGAGCGAGTTGGTGGAGCTGTTCTGGAAGGCGTACGAGGGCCGAGGCGTGGCGAGCCGGGCTGGAGTTGAACCGCGATTAACGGCATAAGGGAAGGGTGGTGGGTATGGCGACGAGCGCAGGGTGGCAGACAACGGACGCAGAGGTTGGGGCTCCGTCCTGGCAAGCGGCCCGGGAGAAAGTGGAACGGGCGGAGGGCGAAGTGGTTGTGGATTGTTCGGCGGTAGGCCGAATCGATCCCAAAGCGCTCCGAGCGCTGGAGGATTTGGCCGACGTGGCGGATATCAAAGGCGTCAAGGTGGCGTTGCGGGGCGTCAGCATTGAGATGTACAAAGTGCTCAAGCTGGTGAAGCTGGGGTCGCGATTTTCCTTTCTGCCTTGAGAAGAGAGGCGAGTGAGAGCAATGAAAACAACCGACATGCCGAACCATCAGAATGGTGACCGCCTTTCCTGGGGCGACACGGTATTTCTGCATCTGGAGCGCGACGGCATGCCGCTGCACATTGCCGGGACCAGTGTGCTTGAGGGTGTGATTTCGCTAGAGGAGTTCCGCGCCTTCATCGAGTCCAAGCTGCCGGTGCTGACCCGGTATCGCCAGCGCGTGGAGGCGGCTCCCTTCAATCTCTGTCCTCCGACCTGGGAATACGATCCTGAGTTTGACCTCCGCAACCACGTTTCCGAGATCACGCTCAAGCGGGGAACGGATACAGAATTCAAGGCGGTGGTGGGAAAGCTTCTGAGCAAAACCATGGACCGGACGCGGCCGCTCTGGGACTTTACGCTGGTGAGCGGATTGAAAGGCAACCACACTGGCCTTATTTTTCGCGTGCATCACTGCCTGGCCGACGGAATTGCGGCGGTGGGAGCGATGAACGTGATCATGACTGCGACGCCCGAGGTGCAGCCCCTTCCCAAGCCAACCCGAAGAGCCGCTGCGCCCCCTCCGAAAGACCCGTTGACTTCGCTGTTCGACAGCTTGATCGGTGCTTATTCAAACTTGGTGCAACGGGCTTTGGCCGCACAGTCAGACTTGCTGGATTTCACGGAGCGGATGGCGGCCGGAGGGGGAGAATTGCCGACTGCGGAGTTTGCCCGGTTGCTTCCGGAACTCACCGCTCCCACCGCAGACCTGTGCTTCAACGTGAACTGCCAAGGACCGCTGAAGGTGGCATGGGTCGAGCTGCCTCTGGAGGACTTGAAAGACATTCGCAAGGCATGCGGAACCACGGTGAATGATGTGCTGCTGGCACTGGTGACTTCGACCATTCAGCGCTATGTAGAACTGCGCGGAGACTCAATCAAGGGCCGGCTGTTCCGCATGATGGTTCCGGTGAATACACGGGGCGCGGATAGCCCGGACGAACTGGGAAACCGTATCTCTCTGGTCCCGGTGACAGTGCCGCTCGACATTCGCAATCCGCGGAAGCTTTTGGCCGCGGTGCATGAGAGAACGGAGTTCCTGAAACGCGGACACGTTGCCGAGTTGGTGAGCCTGGCGGGCGGGTTGGTATCGTTCGTCGCGACCCCGCTGCAGGCGATGGCGGGGCCGATCGCCGGCCAGCTCCCGATTACTCCCTTCAACCTGGTGTGCACCAGCGTGCCTGGACCGCAATTTTCGCTGTATCTGCTGGGTCACAAGATGCTGCGCTGGTATCCCTATGTGCCGATTGGCGGGCGGATGGCGCTGAACTGCGCCATTCTGACCTACAACGGCACCACGTATTTTGGATTCAGCGGCGACGTGCATGCTGCGCCAGACCTGCAGAAATTGGAAGGGCTGTTGAAATTGAGCTTTGAAGAATTGAAAAAAGCCGCTGGCGTGCAGGCGCCGCGAAAGAAAGCCGCGCGGTCGAAAGCAAAAGCGGCGCCGGTGGTGAGGATCGCGCCGGCAAAGACTCTGCGCCCGACTGCTCCCACTCAGGTGCGGCTGAAAGTTGTCCAAAAGGCAGAGTCGGAGCGAGTGCAAGAGCCGACAGTAGAGCAAGGGAATTTGCCAGAGCAGCTCATCGCTTGACGATTGGAACGGAAATTTGTTCCTGGAGAGGCAATACGGTGGAAGTAACAGCGGTTCGCGTTCTACGAAATGGCGGAACCAAGCTTGAGATCGCACTCAGGTCCAATTCCTTCGGAGATGGCGAGGCATGATGGTGCGTTCCATTCTGGAACCGGCACAAGCGAACTACTGGCTGATGCAGGGGCAAACCCTGTTCCTGATCCTGCACATTCTGGGTGTCGCCTGTTTTTCCTACATTGTGGCGAAGCGGATGACCCCGCTGCTGCGGGGCCAGACGGATGCTCGCTGGGATCGGCCCTGGACCCGTCTGGGAATGGTTGGGAAATTCTGGCTGGGGCAATGGAAGCAACCGCGTTATCGTGGCGCGGGGACGCTTCATCTTTTGATTTTTGCCGGCTTCCTTTTACTGGCGACCCGCGCTTTCACAGTGCTCATTCAGGGCGTCTCGGTGAATTTCGTCATGCCGGGCCTGTCGGGAGAAGCGGGGCATGTTTACGGCATCATCACGGACTACGCCGCGACCGCGGTCTTTCTTTGCATGGTAATCGCCATGATTCGCCGGCTGGTCTTCCGGCCCGCGCGCTATGAGGTGCCACCCCAGTACGGCCAGGCCCGCACTGCGGATGCCATCTTCCTATTAGCGCTGATTGCGGTCTTGATGGCGGCCGACGGCTTGCTGGAAGCCAGCAAGGCGGCATTCCAGACACAGCAAGGGCAGCCGGCGGAATTTCTAGCCGTCCTGTCGCTGGCGTGGATGTTGAAGGGCGCCCTGCTGTCCACTTCCTTGCCGCTGCTGCAGAATCTCCACCTCGGCTCTTACGTTCTGCATGAAGTGACATTCTTCTTTTTGCTGTGCTATCGGCCCTTTGGGATTCAGTTTCATGTGGAAACGTCGCTGTTTTCGGTGTACTTCGCGAAGCTGGACCGAGGAACCCTCAAGCCGGTTCGCTGGGGCGTGAGCGAGGAACATTTGGATGAAGTGAAATCCTTTGGAGTCAAGAAGTTCGAGGACTTCACCTGGAAGCACATGCTGGACTTTTATTCCTGCGCCGACTGCGGGCGATGCTCGGACAACTGCCCGGCCAATGCGGTGGGAAGGCCATTGTCGCCGAGGTTTCTCACTCGAAAGGCAAGAGAATACAGTTTCCAGCACTACCCCGTGCTAGGCCGCGCCGACCAGGGGCCGAACTTGATCGGCAGCATTTATTCCGAAGATGAAATCTGGTCGTGCACCACTTGTGGAGCGTGCGAGGAAGAGTGCCCGCTGCTGATCGAATACATCGACAAGATTGTGGACTTGCGGCGCGGCATGATCGACGACGGGAACGTGCCGCAATCGCTGCAAAAGCCCCTGAAAGCGCTCGAGAGCCGTGGCAATGCCTACGGCAAGATGGAGAAGAAAAGGGCGGACTGGGTCAAACCGAAAGAGTTTCAACTTGCCTGCAACGTCCCGGTGCTGGAGGGCGAGCAGCGCGCCGACACTTTGTATTTCGTGGACAGCATCACCTCCTACGACGACCGCATGCAGGCAATCGGGCGGGCCACCGCGAAGATCCTCGACCACATCGGAGAGAATTTCGGAATTCTGGGTGCGGCAGAAAAAGATAGCGGGCATGAAGTACGGCGGTTCGGCGAAGAGACTCTGTTCCAGTCCTTGCGAGACCACAACGTGGAGGCCATTCAAGCCACTGGAGTCAAGCGGATCGTCACTTCGGACCCGCACGCCTACAACGCGCTGAAACACGACTACAAAAATATGCCGCAGGTGGAGCACATCAGTCAGGTGATTGCCCGCGAAGTGAAGTCCGGCAAGATCCAGTTCCGACCGGTGGAGGACAAAAACAACGTTTACACCTACCACGATCCCTGCTATTTGGGGCGGCACAACCAGATCTATGACGATCCGCGCGATGTGCTCGATGCGATCCCGGGCTTGAAGAGAGTCGAGATGGATCGTTCTCGAGACCGGTCTTTCTGTTGCGGAGGCGGCGGGCTGATGCTGTTCTACGAACCCAAAGAAGATCAACGAATGGGCGTGAAGCGGGTGCAGATGGCGGCGGAGGCTGGAGCCAATGTGCTGGTCACTGCCTGCCCCTTCTGCATGGTGAATATGGAAGACGCGATCAAGGTCGCGGGCCTGGAAGGAAAAATGACCGCCATTGATTTAGCGGAATTGGCGGAGCAACAACTGGTGCGGAAAGCTCCGGCTGCTGTGGAAGCGGCGGAAGTTGCCGGAATGCAACCAGAATTCGCCGCAGGGAGATGACCGTGGAAATGTTAGTGTGCGTCAGAAGAGTGCCTGACACTTCGGAAAACGAGATTGCCCTGAACCGTGAGGGCAACGACATTGAGCGGGACGACCTGGTCTATTCCATCAATGAATGGGACAACTACGCAGTGGAAGAGGCGCTGCAGATGGTCGCAAAAGCCGGCGGCAACGTCACGGTGGTGACGGTGGGCGGTGACGACGACGAGGAAATCCTGCGGCGGGAGATGGCCATGGGCGCAAACCATGGAGTCCTGCTCTGCGATGAAGCGTTCGACGGATCCGACGGAAAGGGCATCGCCACCATTCTGAAAGCATTCGTGCAGAAGGGTCATTACGACCTGATCTTGACCGGAGTCCAGGCGGAGGACGGAGGGGCGCAGGTGGGAGGGATGCTGGCCGCCATGCTGGACTATCCGTTTGCCTCGCTGGTGAATTCCATTGAAGTGCGGGATGGCAAGACGCTGAAGATCGGACGGGAAATCGAAGGCGGCAACAAAGAGATGAATGAGATTGATCTGCCCTGTGTGCTCTCGATTCAGACCGGCATCAACGAACCGCGTTATGTCGGGATGCGGGGCATCCGGCAAGTGGCCTCGCTGCCGGTTCCCACTTACGGTGCTGCGGAGCTGGGAGTGGAGGCGGGCGCGGTCGGAGCATCTGGCGCGAAAGTGAAGCGGGTGGATTATTTTGCACCTGCGTTAGGCAAGGGCGCGCGCATGCTCGAAGGCAGCCAGGAAGAAATCATCGACGAATTGTTGGAATTAGTGAAAGCCAAAGGAGGGTTGAAATAATGGCCCGCATCTTCGCATTCATCGAGCACAAGTCTGGTGTAGTGAGTGACACGGCCGGCGAATTGTTGGCCGCCGCGAAAAAAATCGATCCCAGCGCCACGCCGACCGCCATCGTTGCCGGTTCGGGGCCTGAGCTGGAAGCGGCATGCCAGAGCCTCTGCGCTTCTTTCCATGAGGTCTGGAAGATTGCCAGTGAAGCGCTTGCCTACCCCAATGCGGAACTCATTCGGAAAGCGTTGGTCGGAGTGTTGCCGCAGGGCAGCATCGTGTTGGCGGCCCATAACCATTTTGGAATCGATCTGGCGCCGGGTTTGTCCATCAAGCTCAATGCCGCCTTCGTTTCCGACGTGGTGAGCATTGAGGGACTGGAGGGGACGTGGTTGAAAGTGGTGCGGCAGGAATTCGGCGGACAGGTGAGCGCGCACATGCGCTGCGACCTTTCGCCGGGTGCAGTGATCGGCGTTCGTCCCGGTGCTTTCCACGCTCTGGAGAATGTCACTTCCAGCGGACAAGTAGTGGACAAGTCTTCGGACGCCGGCACGCTGACGGCAAGTCGGCGTTACGTGGAGACGGTGGTAGCCGAAGCGGGTGCAGTGGACATCACCAAGCACGACGTGCTGGTTTCCATCGGCCGTGGCATTCAGGAGCAGGAGAATGTAGCGATCGCTCAGGAATTGGCCGATGTCATGGGAGCGGCGGTGAGCTGTTCGCGGCCTGTGGTGGACGCCAAGTGGATGGAGAAGTCGCGCCAGGTGGGGACATCGGGCAAAACCGTGAAGCCGAAAGTGTACCTGGCGTGCGGCATCAGCGGCGCCTTCCAGCATCTGGCCGGAGTGCAAGGGAACGCCTTCCTGGTGGCCATCAACAAGAACCCCAAGGCGCCAATTTTCCAAGTGGCGGATGTTGGCATTGTCGCCGATCTGCTGGAGTTTTTACCGGAATTAACCAACAAAATCCGTGAAATGCAAAGCGTTTCCGTGAAATAGAGGCTATACACATGATCACCCAGAAGACTCTGAAACTCAGTCTGAAATCACTTCGCGACTTCGCCAAGAAGCGCCTGCCCGACGAAACTCTGATCGAACTGGATGCCCGCGATGAATGCCCGCTGGAGATCGTGCGTCACATGTGCGACCCCGACCAGCTAGGGATTCAACTGCTGTTTATTCCCGAAGAGTTCGGCGGCATGGGCGGAGGCGCCTTCGATGTGTATTGCATCTGCGAAGAAATGGCGCGCATCGATCTGGGCGTGGCCACCGCGGTGCTGGCTACGTTTCTGGGCAGCGATCCCATTACGGTGGGGGCCACTCAAGAGCAGAAGAAAATCTGGTTGACTCGCATTGCCGAAGAGGGAATTCTGTTCGCCTACGGGGCCACCGAACCGGAGGCAGGCAGCGACCTGGGCGCACTTCGCACCGTCGCCGAGCCGGTCATGCAGGATGGCCGCGTCACCGGCTACAAGATCACCGGGAACAAGCAATGGATCAGCAATGGCGGGATTGCGGATGCTTACACCGTCCTGGCCAGCACACCCGCCGGGCCCAGTTGGTTCATCGTGGAGAAGGGTGCAAAGGGGTTCAGCCACGATAAGCCCGAGGACAAACACGGGATTCGGCTCAGCAACACGGCTGCCCTCGCATTCGACAACGTCTATGTGGACGCGGACCGCCTCATTGGCGGGGTAGAAGGCCAGGGACTCAATCAGGCGCAGGCGGTGTTTGGTTACACCCGGCTGATGGTGGCGGCGTTTGGGCTGGGAGCGGGTTGGGCCGCGCTGGATCGCGCCATCCCCTATTCCACCAAGCGCATCCAGGCCGGAGCGCCCCTCTCCGAGAAGCAGGGATACACCCATAAGCTGATTGTGCCGCACGTGGCCCACCTGGAAGCGTCTCGCGCCTTTATCGAAGAAACCGCGGAGCGAATTGATGCGGGCGAAGGCAGCTTGAACACCGAGGGAGCCATCGCCAAATACATGGCCACCGAGGCCGGAAATCTGGCTGCCGACGCCAGCATCCAGGCGCTGGGAGGCTACGGTTACACCCACGAGTACATGGTGGAGAAGATCAGCCGAGACGTTCGCATCACCACTATCTACGAAGGCACCTCGGAAATCATGGAGATGACTATCAGCCGCGACCGCTGGCAGTATCACCTGAAGACGCGTGGACAGTACTACCACGAGCAAGCGCGCCAGATGGAAGCGCTGCACGCCCAGCATGCGGACGTGGGTGCGAATGTCGCGGCTCTGGCTCTGCACGCTTTGGCGGTAATCATGGAAAAAGCGCGGCTGGCCCGTCTGACCCGCTATCAACACATTCTGCTGCGGCTGGGAGAGTGGATCGCGTTCGTCGAGTCCGCGGCATGCCTGGCGCGGCGGGCGGCGCGGTTGGCGGAAGGACGTCTGCACGAAAAAGCGAGCGGGCGTTTCGACGCGGCCGCACTGGCGGCGCTGAGCCGCATCTTCGCCAGAGAAGCTGCGCACAAAGTGGCCGAAGAAGGTCTGCGCTGGATTACGGGAGCCGGTGGCGTGAGCGACGCGGAGCTGCCCGGGTTCGAAGCCAGCGTCGGAATCGCTACCATTCATCGAGCCCAGGCCGGAATGATTGCCGACATGGACTATGTCGCCGACGTGATTTACAACCGCGTGGCGAAACAAGTGCGGCCGGCCGCCTAGAGTTAGTTGGGCCGGCGCCCGGCGGTCCGGGAGCCGGTGGCCTTTTTAGAGAGAAGCAGGAGAGTCATTATGGAAGATACCGCGTATCGAGCGATTGCGATTGTAGGAGCGGGAGCGGTTCTGCCCGACGCTGCGAACGTTACGGCGTTCTGGGAAAACGTAAAGCATGGCCGTTACAGCATTAGCGAAGTTACACCCGACCGTTGGAATCCAGATTATTACTACGATGCCGACCACAGTGCCCCGGACAAGACCTATTCCAAGATCGGCGGCTGGGTGCGCGAGCATGAGTGGAACCCGATCAAGTGGCGAATGCCGATTCCGCCGCGCGTCGCCGATGCCATGGATGGCACGCAAAAATGGGCGATGGCATGCACCCGGGAAGCGTTGGAGGATTACGGCTACCCCAAACGTCCGCTCAACCTGGATCGCACCGCGGTGATTCTGGGCAACGCCATGGCCGGGGAAAAGCATTACCTTTCGGCGCTGCGGGTATATTTTCCGGAATACGCTCACGAATTGGAAGAGAGCCCCAGTTTCGCTGTGTTGCCGGAGTCGATGCGGCACGACATCACCCGCGAATTGCATCAGCGAATGTCGAATCGCCTTTCGGAGATCACGGAAGACAGCATGCCCGGCGAACTTGCCAACTGCATCGCCGGCCGCATCGCCAACGTTTTCAACTTCCACGGACCCAATTATGTGGTGGATGCGGCCTGCGCGTCGGCGATGGCTGCCATGAGCGCCGCCATCGAGGGATTGGTGGTAAGGGATTTCGACGTGGCGGTCACGGGCGGGGTTGACCGCAACATGGGCGCGCCCACTTTTGTGAAGTTCTGCAAGATTGGAGCGCTCTCCGCGACCGGAACCCGGCCCTATGCCGAAGGGGCGGACGGCTTTGTGATGGGCGAAGGCTCGGCGATCTTTGTGCTGAAGCGTCTGGCGGATGCGGAAAGAGATGACGACAAGATCTATGCCGTACTGCGTGGCATCGGCGGGGCCAGCGACGGCAGAGGAAAAGGAATCACTGCGCCCAATCCGGTGGGCCAGATATTGGCCATCGAGCGAGGCTGGAAAAATGCCGGGGTATCGCCCGATAGCGGCACCTTGTTTGAAGGTCACGGCACTTCGACCCGGGTGGGCGACGTGGTGGAAGTGCAGAGTATGGCGCACGTGCTTGACGGTTTTCATCTGCCGCATGCTTCGGTGGCGCTGGGCTCAGTCAAGTCCAACATCGGGCATCTGAAAGGGGCTGCCGGTGCGGCGGGGCTGCTGAAAGCCGCCCTCGCCCTGCGGGACAAAGTGCTGCCGCCGAGCGTGCATTGCGAGCACCGCAATCCAGATATCGATTTTGATCATTCCCCGCTCTACGTCAACACCACGCTGCAACCCTGGACGGTTCCGGAGGGGGGCACGCGGCGGGCCGGCTTGAGTGCCTTTGGCTTTGGCGGGACCAACTTCCACGCGGTAATTGAGGAATACATTCCTCACAAACTGACCGGCAATGGCAAGCGTTCGGTCGCGGTCGGCGAAATGCCGAGCCCTGGAGAGGACCACGGCACCATGATTTCCTTAAGCAGTTCCAAGACTAATTACGATGCATCCACTTTGAAGGCGCCATTGCGCGGCGCATTGGTGATGGGCGCTGGTTCTGCCTCGGCACTGGCCGAGCGACTGCGTACTGCACGGAAGGCGGCCGAGGCGGGTCAAGCGGCGGCGCCATGCGCACCGGCGGAGTCAGACCTGCGCGCTCCCGAACGCGTGGCCATCGATTATGCGGACGCCGCCGATCTGAGCGCCAAATTGGCTAATGCGGTGAAGGCGCTGGCCGCCGACCAGGCGCCAGTTTGGAAAGCTCTGCGTGCGCAAGGCATTTTCCGCGGACACGGCCCCGCGGCCAAGGTGGCATTCCTCTACACCGGTCAAGGATCGCAGTACGTGAACATGCTGCGTCCCCTTTACACCGCCGAACCGATCGTATCCAGAATCTTTGCGGAAGCGGACCTGGTGATGACGCCATTGATCGGCAAGCCGCTCACCGAGTTTGTTTTTGTGGACGGGACAGATCCAAAAGCCGTCGCACAAGCTGACGAAGATCTGCGCCAGACCGCCATTACGCAGCCCGCGGTTCTGGCCATCGATTGGTCTCTTACTCAACTATTGGCGGCCTATGGCATCCAGCCGGATCTGACCATGGGACACAGTCTGGGTGAATACGGAGCGCTGGTGGCGGTCGGCGCGCTTACCTTTGAGAACGCATTGATCGCGGTCAGCGCTCGCGGCCGTGGCATGACCAACGTGGCGGTGGAAGACACCGGCAAGATGGCGGCAGTGTTTGCCCCCATGGACGAAATCGAACGAATTTTGAAGTCGGTCAATGGCTATGTGGTGATTGCGAACTTCAACAGCGACCACCAGGCGGTGATCGGAGGGGCCAGCAAAGCGGTGGAGCAGGCCATTGAAATTTTCAAGCAAGCGGGCTATGAACCGGTGGAGCTCCCGGTCAGCCATGCTTTCCATACCTCGATTGTGGCGCCGGCCAGCGGGCCTCTGCGGTTGGAATTGGAGCGCCTGCATCTGCAGTCGCCGCGCCTGCCGATCGTGGCCAACGTGGATGGTGAATTTTATCCGATGGGGCCGAACGCGGTGCCCCAGATGTTAGACCTGCTTTCGCGCCAAGTTGCGTCGCCCGTGCAATTCGTCAAGGGCTTGCGAACTCTCTACGATGCCGGCGCCCGCATCTTCGTGGAAGTGGGGCCCAAGAAGGCGCTGCAAGGATTTGCGGAAGATGTGCTGGGTAGCCATGGCGACGTGCTCTCGCTATTCACCAATCATCCGAAGGTCGGCGATACTGTGGCCTTCAATCAGGCACTGTGCGGTCTGTATGCGGCGGGTCTGGGCCGCGGACACGCCGACGCAACACGGGAAGCGCCGGCGTTTGCGGTTTCCAAACCCATCCTCAGCCCGAAGCCAATGGCCCCGGCCCCAATGACACCGGCCTCATTGCCACCGGCAGTGACGAAGTTCTCCTCTGCTGCAACCCGACCAGCGGCTCCGTTGAACGGAGATCGCTACGCCGCGCTCGGCCATTTGTTCTCCGATTTTTTCGACCAGAGTATGCACATGTACCAGGGCGGGACCGTCGCCACGATGGCTCCGCCGGTGGTGACGGGCGCCGCTTTGGGCCTGCCTGGGACCGACCACATTTTCGACGACAGCAACGTGGGCCGCATCCTGCGGGGCGATCAGTTTATCGATGTGATCCCGACCCGCTTTCGCAAAGCCATGCTCGACAAACACATCACACGACTGGTAAAGAACGAGCACGGGGGACCGACGTTTGAGACCATTCACCGTCAAGAGGACGTCATCAAGCTGGCGGCCCGCGGGGGTGCGTTTGATCTGGAGAAAGAATTTGGCGTATCCGCTGATCGTCTGTCTGCCCTCGACCGGGGGACCCAGTTGGCGATGGCGGCGGGCCTGGACGCGTTGCGGGATGCGGGCATCCCCCTGGTTTTGAGCTACAAGACCACCAGCATCGGCACGCAGTTACCGGACCGCTGGAGATTGCCGGATGATATGCGCGACGATACCGGCGTGATTTTTGGTTCCGCCTTCCCCGGATTTGACTCGTTCGCGAACGAGATGTCGCGCTACTACGCGGACCATGCCCGGCGGGAGCAGTTGGCGCAAATGGAGAGCGTACGCGCCCGTGGGGCCGAATCGAACGGACACTCCGCCCTGGGGCAAGAGCTGGACCGGCGGATCGCAGATTTGCGCGCCGCCATCGAGAAAGATCCGTACGTCTTCGACCGGCGCTTCCTGTTTAAAACGCTGGCGATGGGACATTCGCAATTCGCCGAATTTATCGGAGCGCGAGGCCCCAACACGCAAATCAATTCCGCGTGCGCGACCACCACACAGGCCTTGACTCTGGCCGAGGACTGGATCCGCGCAGGCCGATGCCGCCGCGTGATTATCATAACCGCCGACGACGTCACTTCCGACAGTATGCTGGAGTGGATTGGCGCCGGCTTCCTGGCCAGCGGAGCAGCGGCCACCGACGAAGTCGTCGAGGATGCCGCCATTCCGTTTGACCGTCGCCGCCACGGCATGATCATCGGCATGGGCGCGGCCGCACTGGTGGTGGAAAGCGTCGACGCGGCGCGAGAACGAGGGATTCAGCCCATCTGCGAAGTGTTGAGTTCGGTGACGGCCAATAGCGCTTTCCACGGCAGCCGCCTCGATGTGCAGCACATTGGTCAAGTGATGGAGACGCTGATCGCCCAAGCGGAAACGCGCAGCGGCATTTCACGGCAACAGATTGCGCCAGAAACCGTTTTCGTTTCCCACGAAACCTATACTCCGGCGCGGGGCGGAAGCGCCTCGGCGGAGATTTATGCGCTGCGTCGCGTTTTTGGCGACGACGCCGATCGCATCGTGATCGCTAACACCAAGGGCTTCACCGGGCACGCGATGGCCACCGGCATCGAGGATGTGGTTGCGGTCAAAGCGCTGGAGACCGGCTGCGTCCCGCCAGTCGCCAACTTCAAGGAAGTGGATCCGGAGTTGGGTCCGCTGAACCTGTCGAAAGGCGGCGCTTATCCCGTCGAATATGCGTTGCACCTGGGGGCAGGCTTTGGTTCCCAGATCAGCATGACGTTGTTGCATCGAGTGATGACGAAAAACGGCGTTCGGCCCAGTCCGAACGCTCTGGGCTATGCCACGCGCATCGCGGATACGAATGTCTGGAATGCATGGCTAAGCCGGATGGCAGGTCGTCCAGTCACTACACTGGAAGTCATCCACCGCACTTTACGTGTGCCCGATCAAGGGATGCCGGCGCGGGTTGTCGAAGTCGCGAAGGATTTCCGGCCAGTGCTAGTTCCCACCATTCAGGCAACGCTGCCGCCACCGGTTCTGGTGGAGGTGGCGAAATCAAGCGCGACAGTTCCACTCGCCCCGCTTCCGCTCGCTCCGATTCCATTCGTTGCACCGCCGAAGACAGTTGCGGGCGATCCGGTGAAAGCGAGAGTGCTGGCTTTGGTGGCGGAAAAGACCGGATATCCGGTGGACATGCTTGATCTGGACTTGGATCTGGAAGCGGATTTAGGAGTCGATACTGTCAAACAAGCGGAGGTCATGGCGACCATTCGCGAGGCGTATGGCATTGCGCGCGA